>CAXTDZ010000038.1:0-27413 GCA_964243035.1 uncultured Lichenihabitans sp. | reverse complement strand
CGGTCCGGGCGGTCCGACGGGCGCACCACCAGGAGGTCTGGCCCGGCCTCGGCCAGCCACCGCAGCACCTGCGCCTCGACCGCCCGGCCGTCGGCGGGCAGCACGGTGTCGAGCGCGAAGCGGCGGCGCCCGCGCGGGCGGGACGGGTTGGGGGTCGCGCTCACCGGCCCCGCCCCCTGCGGCTCAGCGGCGTGTGCAGCGCGCAGTAGCTGCCTCGCGCCCGCGCGGCCCCGCAGAATCGGAACCCCGCGTCGCCCACCTCGCCGAGCGGCCAGCGGCAGGTGCCGGGCACGGCGTCGCGCACCGCGCGGGCACCCGGCGGCAGCACCTCGGGCAGGCGCGAGGGCGCGGGAAGGCGTTCGCCCGGACGGGCGGTGGCATAAACTGTGAGTTGCATGGACGTTCCGCGCTGGGGTCGCCGGCCTGCCGCGGCCAGTGCGCGAAAATGTGCCCTATATGGGCATAGACGTCAAGGTTTTGTTCGTCATTTGTTCTTGAACGCGCGGCGCCCTCCCTCGGGCGGCCGGGCGGATTTGCCTTTCGGGCGCATTTGCTGGAATAAACCCATGACCGACACGCATGCGGAACCAGAGTACGGCGACATGGCCAACAACCTGCGCGCGCTGCGGACGGCGCGCGGCTGGTCGCAGGAGCAGGCCGCCGCGGCGCTGGACACCACGCGCAACCAGTACGTCAAGCTCGAAGCGGGCACGCGGCGGTTGAGCGACAAGTGGATCGAGCGGGCCGCCGCGGCCTACGCGGTCGACCCCGGCCTGGTGGTGCGCGAGCTCCTGCGCTTCGTCCCCGTCGCGGGCTACGTGGGCGCGGGCTCGACCGGCGCGGTGTTCGGGGAAGGCCAGGGCGCGCTCGGCGAGGTGCCGGGACCGGAGGGCAGCACGGACCGGACGGTGGCGGTCGAGATCCGGGGGGAAAGCCTCGGCCCCTTCTTCGACGGCTGGCTGGTGTTCTACGACGACGTCCGCTCGCCCGTGACCGACGACATCCTGAACAGGCTCTGCGTGGTGGGCCTCGCGGACGGCCGCGTGCTGGTCAAGCGCGTGGTGCGCAGCGCCGCGTCCCCGGCCCGCTTCGACCTCCACGGCCAGTTCGGCGACCCCATCGTCGACGTCGCGCTGGATTGGGCCGCACAGGTCAAGATCGTCACGCCCCGGTAGGGGGGCCGCGCCGTCAAAGGCCCAGGGCCGCGCGGAGCTCGACCCGCGCGGCCTCGTAGTCGCTCGCGAAGGCGGGCTCCCGCATGGCCACGGCGGCCATGACGGAACCCGCGATCCGGCCCATCTCGACGTCCGAGGGGAAATGCATGCCCGCCACGATGCGGTTGTCGGCGTAGGTCCGCGCCCGTTCCATGATGGCGGCGCGCTTTTCCGGCACCATGGCCCCCAGGACGATGCCGCTCAGCGTGCCGAACGCCGCGTGCGGGGAGGGCCATGACCCCGCGTCCGAGGTGCGGACCACCGGCCGGACGAGGTCGCTCACGAGGTAGGGCCGGCTCCGGTTGAAGCGGGTCGTGGCGGGGTCGAGCACGGCCTTGCCGGTGGCGGACAGGCGGGCGAACAGGGCCGCGATCCGCGGCAGGGTCTCGGGGGTGAACTTCGGGCCCATGACGTCGGCGAAGCGCCAAACCTCCTCCACGGCGTCGGCCTGCGCGCGCGACACCATCTCGGGCGTCCGCGTCACCTGCAGGGCCAGGAGCTCGCCGAGCTCGGTCTTGGTTTCAACCGAGTCGGGGGCGGGCGGCGGCGGCAGGATCTGCGTGAGGTCGAGGGTCTTGGCGTCGAAATAGGGAGAAGCGCCGAACGGGTCGTCCGCGCCCGCCGCCGCGGAGGACACCGCGGCCATCAGCACCAGCGCGGAGAGGGCGAAGCGCATCGGGGACTCCGGCGCGGAGCCGCCGCAAACGCGCCCGCGAACCCGGCAGGCTGTCGCGGCAAATCGCGACGATTTTGCGGCTGCGGTCAGGCCGCGTCCGGCAGGCCGGCCAGCCGCGCGCTTTCCGCCCACAGCTCGGCCGCGGCCCGGTCGTCCCGCGCGGCGGCACGCGGGCTGGCGACCGCGCACCTGTAGAAATACTCCCCCGTCGTGCCCGCGACCTCGGGCGCCGAGGCGAGGTAGACCAGCGTGCGCGCGCCCTTCGCGGGCGAGATGGCGAAGACCTTGATGACCGAGATCACGGCCGACAACAGGTCGCGGTTGTTGTCGCCGAAGCGCGTCGCCACGACGCCGGGGTGGAAGCAGTTCGCGGTCACGCCGAGCGGCGCCCACCGGCGCGCGAGCTCGCGCGTGAACAGGATGTTGTTGAGCTTGGACCGCCCGTAGGCCACCCAGCTCCTGTAGGGCCGCTCGCTTTGAAGGTCGGCCTTGCCGAAGCTCGCGTAGCGGTGAGCCCCGGAGGAGGTGGTCACGACCCGCGCGCCGGGCGTGGCGGCGAGCCGCTCCTTGAGCCCAAGCGTCAGCACGAAGGGGGCGAGGTGGTTGATCGAGAAGGTGCGCTCCAGCCCGTCGGCCGTCACCTCGCGCTCGGCGAAGATGGCGCCCGCGTTGTTGACGAGCACGTCCACCCGCGGCTCGGCTTCCGCCAGGGCGGCTGCCACGCGCTTCATCTCCGCGACGCGCGACAGGTCCGCGATGTGGACGCCGTGCCGCGCGGCGCCGTTCGCGGCGCCGAGCCTGGCGAGCGTCCGGTCGGCGCGGGCCCGGTCGCGCCCGACGAGCACCAGGCGGGCGCCCCGGGCCGCCAGCACCTCGGCCGCGGCCTCCCCGAGGCCGGAGGTCGCGCCCGTCATCACCACCGTCTTGCCCGCCATGGAGCGGCTGCCCGCCTCGCTCGCCATCGCGCCCTCCCCCGTCCGCTGGGTCGTCGCCACGATCTAGGGTGCCGGGCGCGCGGGGCCACCGGCGGCTGGGCGGTTGCGCGCCGATGCCGCTCCGGTCTACGGGGAGCGCCTTGCTCGGTGCGGAGACCTGGACCCGATGGCGGCGCGGCTGATCGACGGAACCGCCTTCGCGGCCGGCCTGCGCGGCAGGGTCAAGGCGGGCGTGGACGCCCTGCGCGCCAGCCACGGCGTCACGCCCGGCCTCGCGGTGGTGCTGGTGGGCGACAACCCCGCGAGCCAGGTCTACGTGAGGAACAAGGCGGCGCGCACGGTCGAGGCCGGGATGCGGTCCTTCGAGCACCGCCTGCCCGTCGAGACCACGGAAGCGGAGCTGCTGGCCCTGGTGGCGCGGCTGAACGCCGACCCCGCCGTCCACGGCGTCCTGGTGCAGCTCCCCCTCCCCGCCCAGATCCGCGAGGGCGCGGTGCTGACCGCGGTGGAGCCGGCCAAGGACGTGGACGGCTTCCACCCCGTCAACGCGGGGCTGCTCGCCACGGGCCGGCCCGCCCTCACCCCCTGCACGCCGCTCGCCTGCGCCATGCTCGCGCGCGACGCGCTGGGCTCCCTGGACGGGTTGGAGGCCGTGGTGGTGGGGCGGTCCAACATCGTGGGCAAGCCGGTGGCGCAACTGCTGCTCGCCGAGAACTGCACCGTGACGGTGGCCCATTCGCGCACGCGCGACCTCGCGGCCGTCTGCGCGCGCGCCGACCTGCTGGTGGCGGCCGTGGGCCGCCCCGAGATGGTGAAGGCGTCCTGGGTGAAGCCCGGCGCCACGGTGATCGACGTCGGCATCAACCGGGTGCCCGGTCGCGAGCCGGGCGGGACGCGGCTCGTGGGCGACGTGGACGCGGCGGCCTGCGGGGCGGTCGCGGGCGCCATCACGCCCGTGCCGGGCGGCGTCGGGCCCATGACGATCGCCTGCCTGCTCGTCAACACGCTGCGGGCCGCCGCCGCGAGCGTCGGGGCCGAGGCGGGCGTGTGACGGGCTACAGCGACCGCGCGCGGGTGTCGGGGATGCCCAGCACGGCCAGCAGGCTGACCGCGGCGGCCGCCGTGACGTAGAGGCCCACGGCGCCGAGGCCGCCGCGCTGAAGCAGCAGTTGCGCGGCGTAGGGCGCGAGCGACCCGCCCAGTATGCCGCCCAGGTTGTAGGCCGTGCAGGAGCCCGTGTAGCGGACCCGCGTGGGGAAGAGTTCCGGCAGCAGCGCGCCCATGGGCGCGAAGGTCAGCCCCATGAGGGCCAGTTCCAGGGCGAGGAACGTGAACACCCCCGCGGTCGAGCCCTGCCCGAGCAGGCCCGGCATCGCGAACCCCGACAGGGCCGCCAGCGCGAAGCCCGCGGCGAGCACGCGCCTGCGCCCGAAGCGGTCGGCCGCGGCGGCGGCGAGCGGGGTCGCGGCGGCCATAAAAACGACCGCGCCGCACAGCAGCCCGAGGAACCGCGTGCGCGGGATGTGCCCCGCCCCCGTGCCGTAGCCCAGCGCGAACACGGTGGAGACGTAGAACAGGGCGTAGCACCCCACCATCGCGAGCGAGCCCTGCAGCAGCGGCCGCCAGTGGTCGCGCAGCACCTCGGCCAGCGGCACCTCGGCGGGCGCCTCGCGGCGGAGCGCGGCTTGGAAGGCGGGCGTCTCGGTCAGCGTCACGCGGACGTAGAGGCCGACCGCGACGAGCACCGCGCTGACCAGGAAGGGCACGCGCCACCCCCCGGCGAGGAACGCGTCCGTGCCGAGCGTCACCAGCAGCAGGAGGAACAGCCCGTTGGCGAGCAGGAAGCCCAGCGCCGGCCCGAGCTGGGGGAACATGCCGAACCAGGCGCGCCGCCCCGCGGGCGCGTTCTCGACCGCCAGCAGCGCGGCCCCGCCCCATTCGCCGCCGAGCCCGATGCCCTGGCCGAAGCGCAGGACGCAGAGCAGGACGGGGGCCGCGAGGCCCAGCCGCCCGTAGCCGGGCAGGCAGCCGATCAGCGCGGTGGCGAGCCCCATCACCAGGAGGGAGGCCACCAGCGTCGCCTTGCGCCCGACGCGGTCGCCGAAATGGCCGAACAGGACGGAGCCGACCGGCCGCGCCAGGAACGCGATGCCGAAGCTCAGCAGCGCGTCGAGCGCCTGCGACCCCGGCGCGCCGGCGGGGAAGAACACCTGGCCCAGCACCAGCGCGGCCGCCGTTCCGTAAATGTAGAAGTCGTAGAACTCGATGGTGGTGCCGACGAGGCTCGCCAGGAGGATGCGGCCGAGACCCGCGGGCCGGCCGGCGGTGCTTCGCGCGGGGATCGTCATCTCAAAACGCCGTCCGGGATTGGAGCCGCCCCGCGCGGCGCAGGGCGGAGACGCGGCGGAGGAGGTCCGCCGCTACAGCCTTGTCCCCCGCGGACGGGGCGGAGGGCAAGCCTCGGGCCGGCGCCGCGCCCCGGAGCCGCCCCGCGGGGCGCGCTCAATCGGGGAAGACCACGGTCTTGCGCCCGTTCACCAGGACGCGGTCCGCCAGGTGGTAGCGGACCGCGCGGGCCAGCACGCGGCGCTCGATGTCCCGGCCCTTGCGCACGAGGTCGTCCGGGGTGTCGGCGTGGGTGATGCGCTCGGCGTCCTGCTCGATGATCGGCCCCTCGTCGAGGTCGGCGGTGACGAAGTGCGCGGTGGCCCCGATCAGCTTCACGCCGCGCTCGAAAGCCTGGTGGTAGGGCTTGGCGCCCTTGAAGCCGGGCAGGAACGAGTGGTGGATGTTGATGCAGCGGCCCGCGAGCCTGCCGGCCAGGTCGTCGGACAGGACCTGCATGTAGCGCGCCAGCACGACGACGTCCGTGCCCGTGTCCTCGACGATGCGCAGGAGGGCCGCCTCCTGCTCGGCCTTGTTGTCCCTGGTGACGGGCAGGTGGTGGAACGGCAGGTCGGCCAGGTCCAGGTGGGCGTAGGTGTCCCGCCCGTAGTTCGACACCACGGCGGACACGTCCATCGGCAGCTCGCCGATGCGCCAGCGGTAGAGCAGGTCGGCCAGGCAGTGGTCGAAGCGCGACACCATGATGAGCACGCGCTTGCGCGCCGCGAGCGGCCGCATGGTCCAGTCCATGCCGAACTTCTCGGCGATGGGCGTGAACCACCGCTCGATGCTGCCGGCCGGCGGCGCCCCGTCGAGCGGCCGGAACACCACGCGGATGAAGAAGCGGTCCTGGTCGTCGAACTGGCTGGAGGTGCGGATGTCGCAGCCGTTGTCGTAGAGGAACTGCGACACCGCCGCCACGATGCCGGGCCGGTTGGCGCAGGCCAGGGTGATGACGAACTCGTCCTGCATGGGGTCTCGCGGGCGGTTTGAGCTGGCGGGTGCTTAGGCCGCGCCGCGCCGCGCCGCTCGGCGAAATGCGGCGGACAACCGCGCGTTAACGACATCGCGCGGGGGCGCGGGCCCGCGGGGGAGATGCCGAGAGTTCACGCGATCGGCTTCACGGCTTCGTTACCGGCCGGTGGACAGAGTCCGGTCGCACCATCACTCCGGGAGACCGCCCCATGTCCGTTCCGTTCCAAGCCGCCTCGGCGTCGCTCGACCTCAGCCCCGCCCCCATCAACCCGGCCTGGATCCGCGCGGGCAACCCGGTCGCGCGGGCGGCCGAGCTGAGCCGCAGCGCCGACGGCACGGCCTTCACCGTCGTGTGGGAGTGCACGCCGGGCAAGTTCGACTGGACCTACCACCTGGACGAGACGATCTACCTCACCGAGGGCTCGATCGTGCTGACCGACGCCGGCAACCCGCCCCGGCGGCTGGGGGCGGGCGACGTGATTTTCTTCCCCAAGGGGTCGCAGGTGAGCTGGGAGGTGGTGGAGCGCGTGCGCAAGGTGGCCTATTTCCGCCGTGTCGTGCCCAACCCGGTGAACAGCCTGTTCCGCCTGGCGCGCACGCTCAAGCTGGCGCTGGCGGGCGGCTCCGCCGCGCCCGACGTCATGGGCGGGATGCCCGCAACCCGCTGACGGCGGCTCAGCCCTTCAGCGGACCCTTGGCCAGCCGCGACAGGTCGAACGCCTGCACGTCCCGCAGGAGGTCCACGAAGGCGCGGGCGCCGTAGGCCGCGGCCGCCTCGCCCTTGTCGCCCGTCGCGGCCGCGGCGTTGCCCATGGCGCCCGCGGGGTGGTTGTCCTGCGCCATCCAGCCGAAGCCGACGGGCTGGGTCACGCGCAGCCGCGCGAACTCGCGCTCGATGCGCACGCTCTCGGGCACGAAGTTTCGCGTCTCGCCCGCGGCGACGAGGTCGGGGCGGAAGCGCAGCATCAGCGCGGTCTCCACCTCGCCCGCGTGGATGTCGTGGGGGCGCTCGGCCGGAGCGAAGGCCTCCTCCGGGTAGCCGAACCGGTGCCAGGACGCGCCCACCACCAGCATCCCGTGCCGCACGCGCAGGTCCCGCCCCACGATGTCGACGACCGACACGTTGCCGCCGTGCGAGTTGACGATCACCAGCTTGCGGACGCCCGCGCGCGCGACGCTCTCGCCGATCTCCGTCCAGGCCCGGATCGCGGTTCCGGCCGACAGCGTCAGCGTGCCGGGGAAGTCGAGGTGCTCGTCGGACTTGCCGACCGTCTGCACCGGCAGGACCAGGACCGGCAGGTCGTCGGGCAGGGCCGCCACGGCCCGGGCGAGGTAGCCCTCCATGATGAAGCCGTCGACGCCCACCGGCAGGTGCGGCCCGTGCTGTTCCACGGCCGCGACCGGCAGCACGGCGATGACCTGCGCCATGTCGGCGCCGTGGAACTCGGGCCAGCTCAGCTCGGCCCAGTAGCGCGTCTTGAACATCGCCCGCCTCACCCGGCCGCCACGGCCTCGACCTCCACCAGGAACTCGGGCCGGGCGAAGCCCGACACGATCACCAGCGTGGAGGCGGGCGGCGGCGCCCCCGCGAGCGCCTCGTCGCGCGCCGCCATGTAGGCGGCGAGGTGCTCCCGCCCCGAAACGAAGGCGTTCAAGCGGACGAGGTGGCCGAGGTCGAGCCCCGCCTCGGCCAGCACGGCCGCGATCGCCTCGAAGCAGAGCCGCGTCTGCCCGCGCGCGTCGGCGGGCACCCGCGCATCGGGCCCGATGCCGAGCTGCCCCGAGCAGAACACGAGCCGCGCGTGGGGCGGCACCTCCACGCCATGGACGTAGCGCGCGAAGGGCGGGTGGATGAGGGTGGGTTCAAGCCTGGTCAGCATGCGCGGGGAACGCTAGCGGAAGCGCGCGGGCCGGGATAGCCCTTGAGTGGGCACGGAGCTTGCTGGGCCGCGGCGGGTGCACCGGAGGAGAGGACGATGTCGAGACTGGGGTTCGGCCTGGGCCTGCTCGCGGCGCTGGGGGCGCCGGGATGCGCGCTCGCGCTCGACCGCGTGACGTTCGGCACCAACTGGCTGGCGGAGGCCGAGCACGGCGGCTTCTACCAGGCGGTGGTGGACGGCACCTACGCCCGATACGGGCTCGACGTCACCATCCTGCCCGGCGGCCCGCAGGCCGACCACGAGATCCTGCTCGCCACGGGCAAGATCGACTTCTACATGGGCGGCAACATGATCCAGGCCTACTCGGCCGTGGAGCAGAACATCCCCACCGTGGTGGTGGCGGGCTTCTTCCAGAAGGACCCGCAGTGCATCCTGTCGCATCCCGGGGTCGGCCACGACCGCTTCGCGGACCTCACGGCGGCGCCCATCTTCATCGGCAAGGAGGGGCTCGCCTCCTACTACCGCTGGATGGAGCAGGCCTACGGCTTCTCCGAGGACAGGGTCAGGCCCTACACCTACAACACCGGGCCGTTCATCGCCGACAAGGCCTCCGCCCAGCAGGGCTACGCGACCTCGGAGCCGAACGAGGTCGAGCAGAAGGCGGGCTTCAAGCCGAACGTCTTCCTGCTCGCCGACCAGGGTTTCAGCACCTACGCGACCACGGTCGAGGCGCGCGCCGACACCGTCAGGGACCGCCCCGACCTCGTGCAGCGCTTCGTCGACGCCTCGGCCCTGGGCTGGTACGCCTACCTCTACGGCGACCCGGCCGCCGCCGACGCCGCCATCAAGAAGGACAATCCCGACATCACGGACCAGGAGCTCGCCTACGCGCGCGACGCCATGAGGGCCTCCGGCATCGTCGACTCGGGCGACGCGCTGACCCTGGGCATCGGGGCCATGACCGACGCGCGGCAGCTCGACTTCTTCAACAAGATGGTGAAGGCGGGCGTGGTCGACGCCAAGCTCGACTGGCGCAAGAGCTACACCCTGCAATTCGTTGACAAGAAGGTGGGATTGGAAAGGCGGCCGAAGTGACGCGGGGACGCGGCCCCCTCGCATCGGCCCTCGCCTTGCGCGACGGCCGCGGTTAGGCTCGACCGCGTCGGGACCCGCCGGCCCGGACGAAGCCCGACCGGTCCGAGAGGAGGCACACCATGTCCGCCATCATCACGGTCCTGTACCCCAACGTCCACGGCGCGCGGTTCGACCTCGACTACTACCTCCGGCGCCACATGCCCCTGGTGATGGACCTGTTCGGCCCGCACGGCATGCGGGGCTGGCGCGTGGCGGAGATCAGCGAAACGCCGTCGGGCGAGCCGCCGGCCTTCATGATCTCGGCGATGCTGGACTTCACGGAGGTCGGCGCGTTCCACGCGGCGCTGAAGGCCGCGGGCGAGCCCGTGCTGGCCGACGTTCCGCGGTTCACCGACACGACGCCGGTCTTCCTGATCGGCGCGGTCGCGGGACGAAGCTGATCCCCGTGGTCGCGGCAACCGCGGCGCGCGAGGACGCCCGGACCGGCCCGTCCGCGCCCGTGCTGGCGCTGCGGGCCGTGTCCAAGACCTTCGACACCGGCACGGTGGCCCTGTCGCGCCTCGACCTCGCGGTGCGGCGGGGCGAGTTCGTGTCGCTGATCGGCCCCTCGGGCTGCGGCAAGTCGACGGCGCTGCGGATCATGGCGGGGCTCACGGAGCCCACCTCCGGCACGGTGGAGCACGCGGGCGACCGGTCGTCGCTGGGCTTCGTGTTCCAGGACCCCACGCTGATGCCCTGGGCCAGCGTGTTCGACAACGTGTGGCTGCCGCTGCGCCTGCGCGGGGTGCCGCGCGGCCGCGCGGCCGCCGCGGTCGAGGACAGCCTGGCGCTGGTGGGGCTCGCCAAGTTCGCCAAGGCCTACCCGCGCGAGCTGTCGGGCGGCATGCGGATGCGGGTGTCGATCGCCCGCGCCCTGGTGGTGCGGCCGACGCTGCTGCTGATGGACGAGCCCTTCGCGGCGCTGGACGAGATCACCCGGTTCAAGCTCAACAACGACCTGATCCGCCTGACCGCGGAGCTCGGCACCACCACGGTCTTCGTGACGCACTCGGTTTACGAGAGCGTCTACCTGTCGAGCCGCGTGGTCGTGATGGCGGCGCGGCCCGGCCGCGCGGTGGCCGAGCTCGCGGTGCCGGCCCCGCCCGCGCGCACGGAGGAGTTCCGCTCCGACCCGGCCTACGTCGAGACCTGCCGGCAGGCGTCCCGCGCCCTGCACGCCGCCATGGGTGCGGAGGACCACCTTTGAGCGCGCTGGACGCCGCCGACGCGGGCCTCGCGGAGGGCACGAACCGCGCCCGGCGGCGCCTCGCACCCCGCGGCGCGCTCGACGTCGCCCTGCCCGTCCTGGTGTCCGCCGCGGCGCTGGGTCTTTGGGAGACGCTGGTCCGGGTGCGGGCGATCCCGCCCTACATCCTGCCCGCGCCGTCGTTGATCGCCTCCACGCTGGCCAGGGACTGGCCGGTGCTCTCGGGCGCGCTCCTCGTGACGCTGCGCATCACGGTGGAGGCCCTGGCGCTGGCCGTCGCGGGCAGCGTGGCGCTGGCCGTCCTGTTCAGCCAGTCGCGCTGGGTCGAGCGCTCGCTGTTCCCCTTCGCGGTCGTGCTCCAGGTGACGCCGGTCGTGGCGATCGCGCCGCTGCTGCTCGTCTATCTGTCGTCGGGGGCGGCGGTGCTGGTGTCGGCCTTCCTGGTGGCGTTCTTCCCCATCCTGTCCAACACGGTGCTGGGGCTCGCCTCGACCGACCGCAACCTCGTCGACCTGCTGCGGCTCCACCGCGCCTCGCGCTGGCAGCAGATCCGGTTCCTGCGCGGCCCGGCGGCCCTGCCCTATTTCCTGGGCGGCTTGCGGATCGGCGGCGGCCTGGCGCTGATCGGGGCCGTCGTGGCCGAGATCGCGGCGGGCTCGGCGGGGGAGGGCGCGGGCCTGGCGTTCCGCATCGTGGAGGCGGGCTTCCGGCTCAACATCCCCCGCATGTTCGCGGCGCTCGCCCTGCTCTCGGCCGCGGGCGTCGCGATCCACCTCGCGCTCACGGCGCTGAGCGGGCTGCTGCTCCGCCGGTGGCACGACAGCGCGCTGAGGAGCCGCTAGATGACAGCACCCTTCCGCCTGCCCCCCGCCGCGCGCCGCTGGAAGGTCGCGGGCGCCCGCGTGCCGGCCTGCCTGCTGGAGGCCTCTTCGGGTCCGCCCGACCGCGAGAACCTGGTGAGCGTCGACCTGACGGTCGAGGGCGACCGGATCGCGGCGATCGAGCCCGCCGGCACGACCCCGCGCGACCCCGCCGCGCCCGTGCTGGAGCGGCCGGGCCTCGCCCTGCCCTGCCTCGTGGACGCCCACACCCACATCGACAAGGGCCACATCTCCCCGCGCGCGCCCAATTGCAGCGGGTCGCACCGGGAGGCGGTCGAGGCCGTGCCCGCCGACCGCGCCGCGCACTGGACCGCGGCCGACGTCCGCGCCCGGATGGAGTTCGCGCTGCAGTCGGCCTACGCCCACGGCACCCGCGCGCTGCGCACCCACATCGACAGCTCCGGCGCGCAGACCCGCATCTCCTGGCCGGTGCTCGGCGCCGTGCGGGAGGCGTGGGCGGGCCGGGTCGAGGTGCAGGCCTCGCCGCTGTTCCCCATCGAGCTCGCGGCCGACGACGCCCACATGGCCGACGTCGAAGCCATGGTGGGCGAGTTCGGCCGCTGCCTGGGGGCCGTCACCTATCCCGGCCCGCCGCTGCGGCCGGGCCTCGACCGGCTGTTCCGCCTGGCCTCCGACCGGGGCTGGGACCTCGACTTCCACGCCGACGAAACCAACGACCCCGCCGTCAACACGCTGGCCGTGATCGCCGAGACGGCCCTAAAAGTCCGGTTCGAGGGGCGCGTGCTGTGCGGCCACTGCTGCACCCTGCCGCTGCTGCCGCGACCCGAGATGGACCGCACGGTCGAGCTGGTGGCCCGCGCCGGGCTGTCGGTGGTGTCGCTGCCGATGTGCAACCTCCACCTCCAAGAGCGCCAGACCGCGCCGGGAACGCCGCGCTGGCGCGGCATCACGGCGCTCAAGGAGCTGCGCGCCGCGGGCGTCACGGTAATGATCGCGAGCGACAACACCCGCGACCCCTTCTACCCCTACGGCGACCTCGACATGCTGGAGGTGTGGCGCGAGGGCACCCGCATCGCCCACCTCGACCACCCCTTCGACACCTGGGCCAAGCTGATCGGGCCCAACCCGGCCGAGGCGCTCGGCCTCGCCGAGCCCGGCCGGCTCCGGGCGGGCGGCCCGGCCGACTTCGTGCTGGTTCCCGCCCGCAGCCTGTCGGAGCTGATGAGCCGTCCCTGGCCCGACCGGATCGTGGTGCGCGGCGGCCGGCCGGTCGAGGCCGCGCCTCCGCCCTACCCCGCGCTGGACCACCTCCGGGGTCTCGCGCCTTGACCCATGACCTCGACGCGCTGAAGCGCCGCCTCGGCCCGATCCGCTCCGAGGACAACCCCGCGCTGGTGCGCCAGAAGAGCCGCGACTTCTTCTGGTACTCGCCCGTGCTCAAGCGCCAGCTCGACCACGTGACGGGCGACATCGTGGTGAGCCCGCGCTCGGCCGCCGAGGTGGCGGAGGTGCTGGCCGCGGCGGTCGCGCTCGGCATCCCGGTCACGCCGCGCGGCGCGGGCACGGGCAACTACGGGCAGGCCATGCCGCTGTCGGGCGGCATCGTGCTGAGCCTCGCCGACATGAACAGCGTGACCGCGATCCGGCCGGGGCGCGTCACCTGCGGGCCCGGCGCCGTGCTGGCCGCCGTCGACGCCGCGGCCCGGGCGCAGTCCGGCCAGGAGCTGCGCATGCACCCCTCCACCTACAACACGGCCTCGGTGGGCGGCTTCGTGGCGGGCGGGTCGAGCGGGATCGGCTCGATCAACTGGGGCGGGCTGCGCGACCTCGGCAACATCCTGCGGCTGCAGGTCGTGACCGCCGAGGCCAGCCCGCGCGTGCTGGAGCTGACCGGCGCCGACCTCGGCAAGGTCGCGCACGCCTACGGCACCAACGGCATCATCACCGAGGTGGAGATGCCGCTCACGGGGGCGGCCGACTGGGTGGACGTGATCGTCGGGTTCCGGAGCTTCGCGGAGGCCGCGTGCTTCGGCAACGCGCTGGGCGAGCAGGACGGCATCCTGACAAAGCTGATCGCGCCGGTCGCGGCGCCGATCCCGCACGCCTACTTCCTGCGGCACAGGGCGTTCCTGCCGCGCGACGGCAGCGTCGTGCTGGTCATGGTGGCGGCCCACGCGCTCGACGCCTTCCGGACCTTCGCGCGGCGGTTCGCGGGGGCGGAGGTGCTGTTCGACGCGAGCCTGGTGCCGGACGCGGACCGGCGGGGGCTGCCGCCGCTCTACGAGCTGTCGTGGAACCACACCACCTTGCGGGCGCTGCGGGTGGACCCGTCCATCACCTACCTGCAGGTGCTCTACCCGTTCCCGGACCAGCTCGCGACCGTGGCCCGCATCCACGACCGGTTCGGCGACGAGGTGATGGGCCACCTGGAGGTCGTGCGCTTCAACGGCAAGATCACCTGCTTCGGGCTGCCGCTCGTGCGCTTCACCACGGAAGCGCGGCTCGACGAGATCATCCGCATCCACGAGGAGATGGGCGCGCCGGTCTTCAACCCGCACCGCTACACGCTGGAGGAGGGCGGCATGAAAGAGACCGACGCGGTCCAGCTCGCCTTCAAGCGCGAGGCCGACCCGCGCGGCCTGCTCAACCCCGGCAAGATGATCGCCTGGGACGACCCCGGCTTTGACTACCGCTCCGGCAAGACCTACCTCTTCCCGAGCCTCGGGGCGGGCGCGGGGGCGTGACCACGCTCGTCCTCTACGCGCACCCCGTCGAGACCAGCTTCGTGGCCGCGCTGCACGCCCGCGTGGTGGCGGTGCTGCGCGACCGGGGCCACGCGGTCGACGACTGCGACCTCAACGCGGAGGGGTTCGACCCCGTCCTGTCCCGGCAGGACCGCCTCGACTACCACGAGGTCGGCCCCAACCGGGCGCGGGTGGCGGCCCACGCGGCGCGGCTGGAGGCCGCGGACGCGCTGGTGCTGGTCTACCCGGTGTGGAACTTCGGCTTCCCGGCGATCCTCAAGGGCTACCTGGACCGCGTGTTCCTGCCCGGCGTGTCCTTCGACATCGATCCCGCGGGCACGCTGTCCTACCGGCTGCGCCGCATCCGGCGGCTCGCGGCCGTCTGCACCTACGGGGGTGACCGGTGGCGCGCGGCGCTGATGGGCGACCCGCCGCGCCGCTGCGTCACCCGCATGCTGCGCGCCCAGGTGGCGCGGCGCGCGCCCTGCGACTACCTCGCCTGCTACGACATGAACCACACGACCGACCGGCGCCGCGCCGCCTTCCTCCGCCGCGTGGAGGCCCGGTTCCGCGAGTGGTAGGCCGGGGGCTCCCGCACTCGCCCTTGAAGCGGGGCCGCCGCGGCCCATCCTCCTGCCAGTCCTGACACGGAGGTTCGGAACATGAGCACGGTCACGCTCTGGGGTTTCAGCGGGTCGACCTACGTCCGCACCGTCCGCATGCTGCTGGCCGAGAAGGGCGTGACGGACTACGAGCAGGTCCCCGTCAACGTGCTGAAGGGCGAGCCAAAGACGCCCGAGCACCGCGAGCGGCACCCCTTCGGCAAGGTGCCGGTGGTCGACGTCGACGGTTTCCGCGTGATCGAGACGCCCGCCATCCTGCGCTACCTCGACGCCGTGCTGCCCGGCCCCAAGCTGGTGCCGGCCGACCCCAAGGACGCGGCCCGCGCCGACACGGTGGTGAGCATCATCGACAGCTACGGCTACGGCCCGATCATCGGCGGGGTCGCGGCCTACCACCTGTTCCCCGATTTCGTGGGCGGCAAGAACAAGCAGGCGCACGACGAGGGCCTCGCGGCCGGAAAAAAGGTGATGGCCGAGCTGATGCGCATCAAGGGCGCCTCGCCCTTCCTGACGGGCTCGGCGGTCAGCATCGCCGACCTTTACGTCGCGCCGGTGCTCGCCTACGCGACGATGACGCCGCACAAGGACGAGTTCCTGGACGTGTCCGGCACGCGCGCCTGGTGGGACGCGGTGTCCAGCCGCCCGAGCTTCGCGTCGACCCAGCCCTGAGCTGGCCCGCCGCCCCCGTGCAGCCCGCCCTGCCCGCGGTCCCGAACGTGCTGTCGATCGCCGGCTCCGACCCGAGCGGGGGCGCGGGCATCCAGGCCGACCTCAAGACGTTCGGGGCGCTGGGCGCCTACGGCATGGCGGCGCTGACCGCGCTCACCGCGCAGAACACCCGCGCCGTCACGGCCGTCCACGTGCCCCCGCCCGTGTTCCTCGCCGAGCAGATCGACGCCATCTTCCTCGACGTCGTGGTCGCGGCCGTGAAGATCGGCATGCTGGGCGACGCGCCGGTGGTGGAGGTCGTGGCCGACCGGCTGCGCTCCTTCAACGCCGCCAACGTGGTGCTCGACCCCGTGCTGGTCGCGACCTCCGGCGACAGCCTGGGCACGCCCGAGGTGGTCGAGGCCATGCGCCGGCGTTTGCTGCCGCTCGCGAGCGTCGTGACGCCCAACCTGCCCGAGGCGGCCCGGCTCACCGGCCGCCCGGCGGCGCAGGACGTGGCGGGCATGCGCGACGCCGCCAAGGCGCTGGTCGACGCGGGCGCCAGGGCCGTGCTGGTCAAGGGCGGCCACCTCGGGGGCGAGCGTGCCGTGGACGTGCTGTTCGACGGCCTCACGGTCGAGGAGTTCGAGGCTCCGCGGGTCGACACGCCCAACACGCACGGAACCGGCTGCACGCTGTCCTCCGCGATCGCGGTCAACCTGGCGCTCGGCTTCGAGTTGCCCGAGGCGGTGATGCGCGCCAAGGGCTACCTGACGCTCGCGCTGCAGAACGGCCACCGGCTGCGCGTCGGCGGCGGCCACGGGCCGGTGCATCATTTTCACGCGGCCTGGCCCGTAGGGGCCTGAGCAAGCCTATATCGGTTGCGCGAGCGCTTCCGCCGGACCGAGCCATGACCCTGCCCCCCGACCCCAAAACCTTCGCGCGGCCGGCCGCGACCGGCCCGCTGCCGCCCGGCCATCCCGCCGTCAAGCCGCGCAAGGTCGGCGTCCTCCTGTCGAACCTGGGGACGCCCGACGCGACCGACTACTGGTCGATGCGGCGCTACTTGGCCGAGTTCCTGTCCGACCGCCGGGTGATCGAGACGCCGCGCGTCCTCTGGTTGCTGATCCTGCACCTGATCATCCTGACCGTGCGGCCGGGCCGCAAGGGCAAGGACTACGAGACGATCTGGAACCGCGAGCTGAACGAGAGCCCGCTCAAGACCACCACCCGCGGCCAGGCCGAGAAGCTCCAGGCCGCCCTGGACGGCGGCCTGCTCGGCCCCGGCACGGATGACGCCGTCGCGGTGGACTGGGGGATGCGCTACGGCAACCCCTCCATCAAGGGCGCGGTGGAGCGGCTGATGGCGCAGGGCTGCGACCGCATCCTGGTGGTGCCCCTCTATCCGCAATACGCGGCCGCCACGACCGCCACCGCCTGCGACAAGGTGTTCGAGGCGCTGATGACGCTGCGCTGGCAGCCCGCGATCCGCATCGCCCCGCCCTACCACGACGATCCCGTCTACATCGCGGCGCTGGCGGCGTCGCTGAAGGCGGGTCTGGCGGCGCTCGACTTCGAGCCCGAGGTGATCCTGGCCTCGTTCCACGGCGTCCCCAAGGACTACCTGCTGAAGGGCGACCCCTACCACTGCCAGTGCGTGAAGACCGCGCGCCTGCTGCGCGACGCGATGGGGATGGCGCCCGACAAGCTGCGCCTGACCTTCCAATCGCGCTTCGGGCCGGCCGAGTGGCTGCAGCCCTACACGGACGCGACCGTCAAGGAACTCGCGGCCTCGGGCGTGAAGCACCTCGCCGTGCTGACGCCCGGCTTCTCGGCCGACTGCCTGGAGACGATCGAGGAGATCGGCGGCGAGAACGCGGAATATTTCGCCCACGGCGGCGGCGAGCGATTCGCGCGCATTCCCTGCCTCAACGACGGCCCGGACGGGATGCGCGTGATCGAGGCCATCGTGCGCCGCGAACTCGCGGGCTGGGTCGACCCCCTGCCCGCAGTTGACGGGATCGCGGCGGAAGCCGCCTGACCGCGGCTGGACGGAGCCGCGGCCTGCGGCTAAGCTCGCGCCCATGCGCAAGCTCATCCTGTTCCTGGCCGCGGTCGCGGCGGCCTCGCCGGCCGGGGCCGCGACCGACCGCTACCGGCCACTCCGCATCTACGGCTACGGCCACCACGGGGCCTACCGGGGGCCTTTCGCGGAGGCGCGCGCCCTGATCCTCGGCCGCAACCTGCTCACCCCCGAGCAGTTGCGCTGCGCGGCGCTGCTGCGCGGAGACCGCGCCGCGGGGCAGGTGACGCAGGTGCGCGTGGTGCGCCGGGTGTCGCCGACCTGCCCCGTCGTGGCGGACGCCTCGCCCTTCCTGTTCGACCTCTTCATCGACAACGCCAGCGGCTCCTTCCAGTGGACGCCCGGCGGCGACGCGGCCGAGCTGGAGGAGCTGCCCTACCTGGGCGACGCGCGCCGCGCGCGGCTCACGGGCGAGTGAGGCTCACCGGAGGCATCCGATCCATTCGGCCGCCCCGCGCGCCCGCTCCAGGTTGACGGCCGCCACGTCCCGGTAGCCGGGCGTCGGCCTGGCCGGGTTGCGCAGGAAGGGGTTGGGCAGGGCGGTGGCGAGCAGCGAGGCCTCGCGCGCCCCGAGGCTCGACGCGGACTTGCCGAAGTCGTGCCGCGCCGCCGCTTCCGCGCCGTAGACGCCGTCGCCCCATTCGGCGATGTTGAGGTAGATCTCCAGCACGCGCTTCTTGCTCCACACCGCGTCGAGCAGGAGCGCCAGGGGGATCTCCAGTCCCTTGCGGACGAAGCCCAGGAAGCGGCCGTTCCACAGGAACAGGTTGCGCGCGACCTGCATGGTGATGGTGGAGGCGCCGCGCTGCGGCCCGTCGGGGTCGTCCAACACGTCCTGCATCTGGTGCCAGTCCACCCCGGCATGGCGGCAGAACTGCCCGTCCTCGGACATCACCACGGCGTCCACCAGGTGGGGCGAGAAGGCCCCGAGGGGCATCCAGCGCCGGTCAACGCTGCCCCCGGACAGCAGGCGCGCCATCATCAGCGTGGACGCGGGGTGGCCGCTCCCGTCGTAGGCCACCATGCCGGCGAACAGCAGCAGGAGCGCCAGCAGGCCCAGCAGCGCGCGGTTCACCAGACGGTTGACCGCGCCGAGCGGACCCGAGCGGCTTCGCGACCGCAGCAGGGCCGCGCCGGTTCGGCCCGAGCGGCCCCAGGTCACGCCCGGTCCCGCGGAGGGCGCCTACGGGGCGACCGGCCCGCCGTCACATTTCCCCCGCGACGGACAGGACGGGGGGCAAGATGGACTGGCATCATCGGATAATATCGGGGCGTGCTTCGACCTTAACGCGTCGTAAACTGTGATTTCGTGTCACGCCACTCACGTTTACCCTCTTCCGAGCTTGTAAACGCGACGGTCGAGCCGCATCTTTGCTTGACGGGCGAGCCGGGTTCGGCGCCGAGGGGGCCGCGGGTCGCTCGTGAGCGGAGAGCGCACGCTGACGACCGACCTCCTGACCGCGGTTGACCCGCGGGCCGCTTCGGGCGGCACCCTGGCCCAAAAGATCCTGGCCAGCCTCGACGACGCCAAGGCGGAAGACGTCCTGCCCATCGACGTGACGGGCAAGACCACGCTGGCCGACACGATGGTGATCGCCACCGGGCGCTCCACCACCCACGTCAGCGCCATCGCGGACCGCGTCGCGCGCGCCTGCAAGGATTCGGGTGTCGTGGCCAAGGTCGAGGGGCTGCCGCACTGCGATTGGGTGCTGGTCGACGCCAGCGACGTGATCGTCCACATCTTCCGGCCCGAAGTCAGGTCGTTCTACAACCTGGAAAAGATGTGGGGCGTAGACCGTCCCGCGGAGCAGCGGGCAGGCTGAGGGCGGAACCCGGGTGCGGCTCGTGCTGCTCGCGGTCGGCCGCATGAAGGCCGGACCCGAGCGCGACCTGCTCAGGCGCTACGCCGACCGGGCCACGGGTCTGGCGCGATCCGTCGGCCTCACGGGGTTCGAGCTGCGCGAGCTGGACGAGAGCCGGGCCAAGGCCGCCGCCGAGCGCCGCCGCGACGAGGCGCGCGCGATCGCGCGCGACCTCGGGCCCGGCGCGCGGATCGTGGCGCTGGACGAACGGGGGCAGCCGGTGTCGAGCGAGGGTTTCGCGGACCTGGTGGGGTCGAGGCGGGACGGCGGCGCGGCCCTCCTGGCCGTGGTCGTCGGTGGTCCCGACGGCCTGGCCGACGAGGTCAGGGCCGGAGCCGACCGGTGCATCGCCTACGGGGCCGCGACCTTCCCGCACCAGCTCGTGCGCGTGATGGCGGCGGAGCAGATCTACCGCGCGATGACGATCCTGGCCCGCCACCCCTACCACAGGGGTTGAAGCACGCGGCGCGGAGGCCGACCGCGCTTTCCCGCGGGTTTCAGCCGCCCCGGGCGCGGAGGATGCGACCGGCGGCCTGGAGCACCGCGGTGGCGAGCACCACCTTGAGCAGGTCGCCCAGCAGGAAGGGCGCCACACCGCCCAGCCACGCGGCCCGGACGCCGACGAAGAGCGACAGCCACGCGCCGCCGAGGGCCAGGATCACGGCATCGGCCAGCCCCAGCAGCAGGACCGTGCGCAGCACCGCGCCGCCGATCATCCGCCGCTCGGCGAAGACGCCCACCAGGCCGGCCGCGATCGCGAAGCCCACCAGGTAGCCGCCCCGCGGCCCCACCAGGCTCGCGAGGCCCGCGCCGCCCATCGCCAGAACGGGCAGACCCATGGCGGCCTCGCCCAGCCACACCGCGACGGCCGCGACCGCGAGGCGCGACCCGAACGTGGCGCCGATCAGCAGCACGGCCAGCACCTGCAGCGTCATCGGAACCGGCAGCATGGGCACTTGCACCCAGGAGGCCGCGGCGAGCACGCCGCTGCCCGCCAGCACGGCCCCGAGCTTGAGCAGGTGAGGCGCGTCGGCCCCCAGCGGCGGCAGAACTGGTTGGGCGGTGACGAGGGAAGAGCGGTTCACGGGCAGACCTCGGTTGCAAACGTCGCCGAAACGTTGACGGAACGGCGCGGGTCGCGTCAAGCGCGTTTCAGCCCGGGCCGACCGTCAGCGGCAGAAACGCCGCCCGCGACGGATGACGCAGCGGCCGTGGAACGGCCGTCCGTAGACGTATCCGGTGCGCTGGGGAATGCCGAGCACGCCCTTCACGGCGCCGGCGGCGCCGCCGACCGCGCCCCCCACCACCCCGCCCACGAGCCCGCCGACCGGCCCGGCGGCGCGGCTGCCGGTCGCGGCCCCTTCGGCGGCGCCCCTCCCGATCCCCTGCGCCTCGGCGGTGACGGGCAGCGAAAGCGAGACGATCACGGCGGCAAGGATGGTTCGACGGGTCACGACATGTCCTTCCGAACTGGATGGCCCCGCAACGCGGCCCGACCCTGAAGGCCAAGCGGTCCGCCGTCGTTTTCCCGGGCTGCCGGGGGCACCGGACCCGGGTAGAACCGGGAATGCAAGCGAAAATCGACGAGTATTCCACCGTCAAAGGTGTTTGGACCCGCACGCAGGCTTTTGTTTCACCCCGGCTTGCGCCATGTTTGCTTGACACCGGACGGCGCATCATCCCATGCGGGTCGACCGGTCTGCGTTCGAACCGGGAGACGATGTCATGGCAACCAAACCCGCGAAGGCCCCCAAGGCCGAGAAGCCTGCCGAGAAGGCCGCCCCCGCGGCCAAGAAACCCGCGGCCGCCAAAGCCGCCAAGACCAAGGGCGAGGCCCCGACCGGAGCCGTCAAGCCGACCGCGGCCAAGAAGGCGCCCGCGGGCCTGACCAAGCCCGTGAGCCCCTCGAAGGAGCTGGCGGCGATCGTGGGCCACGAGTCCCTGCCCCGCACGCAGGTCATCGCCAAGGTGTGGGAACACATCCGCGCCCACAACCTCCAGAACCCGTCGAACAAGCAGGAGATCATCGCCGACGCCAAGCTGAAGCACATCTTCGGCAAGGACAAGGCGACGATGTTCGAGATGAACAAGCTGCTTTCGCCCCACATGAAGTAGGACGGTGCCCTAACGGCCCCGAACGACCGGCCGCTTCAACCGAAGCGGCCGTTTTATTTGCACCGCCGCCGGGGTGCTTGCGTCAACCCTGGTTCGCCGAATCCGGCACGCCGGCCGCTCCGGGCTGGCTTCACCCCGGTTCTTCGCCGTCGGGCTAGGCCTTTCTCACGCGGACGACCGGCGGCGTCCCCGGCCTCGCGTACGGGCTCACCGCCACCGCCGTGGACGTCGCGCAGGGTTGCCGCGAGGAGGCGGAGACCGACGGCTCGACCTGCACGCCGGACCGACGCGGCTTCGAGCGCGCAACCTCGGCAGCGCCTCACACGTCGAGGTTGGCCACGCTCAGCGCGTTCTCCTGGATGAACTCGCGCCGGGGCTCGACGATGTCGCCCATCAGCTTGACGAACATGTCGTCGGCGTCGTCGCCTTCCCTGATCTTGACCTGGAGCAGCGTGCGGGCCGTGCGGTCGAGCGTGGTTTCCCAGAGCTGCTCGGGGTTCATCTCGCCCAGGCCCTTGTAGCGCTGCATCTGGCTGATGCCCTTGCCGCCCGCCGCCATCACGGCGTCGACCAGCGCGCTCGGGCCCGAGATCGCGATCGTGTCGGACTTTCGCACGAAGCTGGTCGGAGCGCCGTAAACCTCGTGCAGGGTGCGGCCTTGCTCGTCCAGGCGACGCGCTTCCGCGGAAGACAGCAGGCCTGGGTCGAGCACGACGGCCTCGCGCACGCCGCGCACCTCGCGCGCGAGGACGAAGCCGCCGTTGGCGACCGCGCCCTCCCAGCCGCGCTCGGTTTCCTCGGCGAGCGCGTTCAGCCGGTTTGCGACGTCGTGGGCGAGCTCGGCCGCCCGCGCATCGTCGAGCTGGTCCACGGGGCGCAGCGCGCCCGCGATCGCGGCCTGCTCAACGGCCGTGCGGTTGTAGCGCGAATGGAGTTGCGCCAGCACGGAGCGGACCAGCCGGGCCTGGTCGATCAGCGCGCGCAGGTCCGCGCCCGCGCGCTCCTCCCCGTGCGGGAGGCGCAGCACGGCGCCCTCGACGCCCGAGTCGATCAGATAATCTTCCCGGGCCCGCTCGTCCTTGAGGTATTGCTCGGACTGGCCGCGCTTGACCTTGTAGAGCGGCGGCTGGGCGATGTAGACGTGCCCGCGCTCGATCAGCTCCCGCATCTGCCGGTAGAAGAAGGTGAGCAGCAGCGTGCGGATGTGCGAGCCGTCGACGTCCGCGTCCGTCATGATGATGATCTTGTGGTAGCGCAGCTTGTCCGGGTTGAACCGCGACGGGCTCTTCTCGTCGTGGCCGATGCCGGTGCCGAGCGCGGTGATCAGCGTGCCGATCTCCTGGCTCGACAGCATCTTGTCCAGGCGGGCGCGCTCCACGTTCAGGATCTTGCCCCGTAGCGGCAGCACGGCCTGGTACTCGCGCGCCCGGCCCTGCTTGGCGGAGCCGCCGGCCGAGTCGCCCTCCACCAGGAACAGCTCGGCGAGCGCGGGGTCGCGCTCCTGGCAGTCGGCGAGCTTGCCGGGCAGGTTGGCGACGTCCAACGCCCCCTTGCGCTGGGTCAGCTCGCGCGCGCGGCGGGCCGCCTCGCGGGCAGCCGCCGCCATCGCGACCTTGGCCGCGACCTTCCGGCCCTCGTCCGGGTGCTCCTCGAACCAGCGGTCGAGCGCCTCGTTGACGACGCTCTCGACCACGGGCCGCACCTCGGAGGACACCAGCTTGTCCTTGGTCTGCGACGAGAACTTCGGGTCCGGCACCTTGACGGACAGCACGCAGGTCAGGCCCTCGCGGGTGTCGTCGCCGGTGACGTCGACCTTCTCGCGCTTGGCCACGCCCGAGCGCTCCGCGTAGCCCGTGACCTGCCGCGTCAGCGCGGCGCGGAAGCCCTGGAGGTGGGTGCCGCCGTCGCGCTGGGGAATGTTGTTGGTGAAGGCCAGCACGTTCTCGTGGTAGGAGTCGTTCCACCAGAGCGCGACCTCGACCGTCATGCCGTCGCGCTGGCCCTTGACCAGCACGGGGGCGGCGAGCAGCGGCGCCTTGGTGCGGTCGAGGTAGCGCACGAAGGCTTCCAGGCCGCCGTCATAGAAGAGTTCCTCCTGGCGCGGCTCGGCGTGGCGCACGTCGGTCAGCACGATGCGGACCCCCGAGTTCAGGAACGCCAGTTCGCGCAACCGGCGCTCGACGGTCGCGTAGTCGAACTCCACCATGGTGAAGGTGTCGGTCGAGGGCAGGAAGGTGACCTCCGTGCCCCGCTTGGGGCGGCCGTCGTCGGCGGGCGCCGAGCCCACCACCGCGAGGTGGTCCACCACGTCGCCGTGCTCGAAGCGGACCGCGTGCTCGCGGCCGTCGCGCCAGATGCGCAGCTTGAGCCAGGTCGAGAGCGCGTTGACCACGGACACGCCGACGCCGTGCAGCCCGCCCGACACCTTGTAGCTGTTCTGGTCGAACTTCCCCCCCGCGTGGAGCTGGGTCATGATGACCTCGGCCGCCGACACGCCCTCCTCCTTGTGGATGTCCACGGGGATGCCGCGGCCGTTGTCGGTCACGGTGCAGGAGCCGTCGGCGTTGAGCGTCACGGTCACCAGCGTGGCGTGGCCGGCCAGCGCCTCGTCGATGGCGTTGTCCACCACCTCGTAGACCATGTGGTGGAGGCCGGAGCCGTCGTCCGTGTCGCCGATGTACATGCCCGGGCGCTTGCGCACGGCGTCGAGCCCGCGCAGCACCTTGATGGAATCCGCGCCGTAGACGTTGGGCGATGCGGGGTCGGACGGCGACGGAACGGGCGTTTCATCCATGAAGAACCAGCAGCTTTCTTGTGCGGCGCCCGAGGGGCGTCGGTTCAGGAGGTGACTGCCTTTCCATATAGTCGTTCCGGCCGCCGAGCGCAGCAGGCGGGCTCGCGCTAAGGGGTTGGCGCGATGCATTTTTCCTTAGAAAAACGCGGCCGCGGAGCCGGGGCGGCCCGCCCCGGCTCCGCGGCCGAACCGCGACCCTCGCGAGAGTTCCTCGGGCCGGGTCGGGCCGATCAGGCCTTCTTGCGGCGCGGGGCGGCGCCGGGCTTGGCGCGCGGCGCGCGCTCCCGCTTGGCGGCGTCGGCCCCGGCCTTCTTGGGCATGGCGGGCGCGGCCTTGGCGGGCACGGGCTGGGCGGCCTCGGGCATCGCGGCCTCGGGCTCGCGCGCGGTGGAGGTCAGGTCGTGCTCGCCCGTGTCGGTCAGGCCGGGGGCCTCGCCCTCGTTGTCAAGCGCCATCGCCTTCTCCTCGACGGGCTCGTCGGTGCCGGTCGTGGCGGGCAGCAGGGTCGCGCCCTCGCTGTCCTGCAGCGCGATGATCTCCTTGGCCTGGTCCCAGTGCTCCTTGTCGCGCCCGTGCGGGCGGCCCTCGGCCTCCCACAGCTCGTGGGCCTTGGCGGAAATGCGGTCGAAATCGGTGTCGGCCATCGGTCACAATCTCCCAGAGGTGTCGCCGGGAAGGTCCTCGGCCTGGCGGCGGACCTCCTCGTCCATGTCGTCCAGCCCGTCGGCCGTTTCCTCCGGCAGGGTCGGGCGGCTGTTCTCGGCTTCGACCCAATCCTGGAGCGGCGTTTCGCTCGGATCGTCCGAAGGGTCGGAGCTCGCACCCGCGATCATGTCGCCCTCGGCCGGCTGGCCCGCCTCGGGGTCGGGACGCTTGTCTCGCGCCCCGGGGTTGGTCGGTGTCGAGGTCATGCCCAAATCCTTGACTAAGGGTGAACGGTTAACGGAAGCTTAAGCTCGGGGAGCGCGCGGCTCCCCATGGCTCGTCAACGCTCAAGGCTCTGCCGGAGTGCCCTCGGCGGCAAGCGTCAATGCGCCCCGTGCGGGTCGCCGAGCCCGTGCAGGCGCTCGGCCGCGGCCTGGGCGAAGCGGATCAGCAGCGCGCGGCGGGTCGGGCCCGCGAGCCTGTGCTCGGGCGCCTCGCGCAGCAGCTCGGCCCCGTAGGGGTCGGCGACGATCAGCCCCGCGTCGGGCGGCATCAGGTCGGGCGGCATGTCGAGCGGGATCGCGAAGTAAAGCCGGTCGCAGTGCGCCCGGTAGAAGGGCCACTTGGCGTCGGCCCGGAAGTCCGCCGCGCAGGACTTCACCTCGACGATGCTGAGCGACCCGTCGGGGCCCAGCGCCACGATGTCGGCGCGGCGCCCGTCGGGCAGCACGAGCTCGGTCACGCTGGCGAGGTTCCTGGCGCGCAGCATGCGCCGGACGCCCTGGCAGACCTCGCGCGCGACGCGCGACTGGCGGCCGTCCTCCGGCACGGCGCTCGCCGCCTGTCTCGACGCCAACGGCACGGGGACGCGACCTGCTCCGACGGTTGAGGTGATTCGCGTCCCTTATAGCACCGCGGGATCGCGGGGCCCGCGTTCGAACAGCACGTCCGTCACCTCGGCCCCGCGCATGCGGGCGACGCGCAGGACGTGGCGCTCCACGTCCGGGACGCCGCGGTCCACCGCGAGCTCCACCACGCGGTCGCCCCGCGGCCGCTTCCGGCGCCAGTCCGCGTAGGGGTAGTCGGCGACGCGGCGGAACGTCTCGGGACCGCGCGGCTGCGGGAACGGCCGCGTGCAGCCGCTGTTGATGGGGCAGAGCCAGACCCGCTCGGCGTTGTCCCGCACGAGGGAGCGCGCGTCGAGCGCGATCACGTCGTGCTCCGCCGCGCGGTAGGGGGCCGCGCCGAGCAGGCGCAGGAGGCGCGCGCGCGACAGCCAGAAGAACACCTTGGCATTGAGCAGGCGGTACCAGTCGGCGGGCGCGAGGCCGCCGGTCAGGCAGCGCGCGAGCCCGGCGTCGGTCATCGGCTTCTGGTCGCGGATCACGGCGGCGCCGACGCGCGGGGCTTCGAGCCGGACGCCCTCGGGCCGCCGCTCGGCCTCAATCGCCCGGCGCGCCTCCCCCGCGACCCCGAACAGGTCCAGCAGCGCGCCGGTGCTCAGCAGCCCGTGCGCGCGGATCGACGGCCAGGCGCCCCGCTCCGCCATGTGGTAGGCCACGGGGCAGTGCGCGAGCAGCTCGTCAAGCTCGGCGCCGGTCAGGCCGGCACCGCCCAGCAGGCCACCTCGCGGCCCCGCTTGCGTTCGAGCGCGGGGTCGTCCACCCGGCACCGGTCGAAGGCGAGCGGGCAGCGCGTGTGGAAGACGCAGCCCGGGGGCGGGTTGATGGGCGAGGGCAGCTCGCCCTTGAGCACGATCCGCTCCCGCTTGGCGCCGGGCTCGGCCACGGGCGTCGCCGACAGGAGCGCGCGCGTGTAGGGGTGCTGCGGGGCGGCGAAGATGGCGTCGCGCGTGCCGATCTCGACCGCGTGCCCCAGGTAGATCACCAGGATGCGGTCGGCGATGTGGCGCACCACCGACAGGTCGTGCGAGATGAACACGTAGGCGAGGCCGAGCTCGTCCTGGAGGTCGTCGAGCAGGTTCAGCACCTGGGCGCGGATCGACACGTCCAGCGCCGAGACCGGCTCGTCCAGCACCAGGATCTTGGGGCGCAGCACGAGCGCGCGGGCGATGGCGACGCGCTGGCGCTGCCCGCCCGAGAACATGTGCGGGTAGCGGTCGGCGTGCTCGGGCCTGAGCCCCACCCTGACCATCATGTCGCGCGCGGCGGCCCGGCGCTCGCGCGCCGGCATGCGGCCGTTGACCAGCAGCGGCTCCTCCAGCGCGGCGCCGATCGTCTGCCGCGGGTTGAGGGACCCGTAGGGGTTCTGGAACACCATCTGCACCTCGCGCCGCAGCCGCCTGCGCTCGGCGGCCGACGCGTGGGCCGGGTCCGCGCCGTCGAGCAGCAGGACGCCCGCGGTGGGCGCCTCGATCAGGGTCAGGAGGCGCCCGAGCGTCGACTTGCCCGAGCCCGACTCGCCCACCACCGCGAGCGTTTCCCCGCGCCCCAGCGCGAAGGAGGCGCCCGACAGCGCCCGCACGGTCGCGGTCGCGCCGAACAGCCCGCGCCGGACGGGGTAGAAGCGGCGGAGGTTCCGGGCCTCCAGGACGGGGGCGGCGGTCACGCGGGCTCCGTCACGCGGGGCAGGTTGTCGGCGCCGGGCCGGCCGCCGACGAGCGGCGTGTGGCAGAGCGCGCGGCCGAGCGC
>CAXTDZ010000037.1:0-27418 GCA_964243035.1 uncultured Lichenihabitans sp. | reverse complement strand
GCCCCGGACCGGCCGGGGCCGCCGCGCGGGTCGCACAGCGTCGCGGGGCTCGCCGCGAGCAGCACGGCCGCGAGCGTCAACCCGTGCTCGCCCACCGCGCTCGCGCCCTGCGCGAGGGGGAGCGTGCCCCCGAGCGCCATGCCGTACTCGCCCCAGGGAAAGCCGGTGAGCACGACCCCGCGAAGGCCCTCGCTCGCCGTGAGGCAAGCCGCAAGCACGAGCACGCGCCCCCACCCGCCCGGCCACAGGAGCCGCGCCGCCGCGAACCCCAGCGCCGGGAACAGCGCCAGGTAGGCGGGCAGGCCGAAGACGCCGAGCGGGAGCGCCCAGGCGAACTTGTCGGGCTCGGCCAGGAAGGCGGAGCCCAGCCACCACAGGTTCGCCACGAAGTAGCCGAACCCCCACCACCACCCCGCGCCCGCCGCGGCCCGCAGGGCGGCGAGCGTGGACCGGAGCGACGCGGCCCCGCCGGGCTCGGCGAAGGCGCAGCCGTCCACCAGCCACACGGCCGCGGTCATGGGGACGGCGAGCGCGGGCCAAAGGTTCACGGGCGCCATCGCGAGCCCCCCGGAGGCGCCCGTGAGCAGGGCCAGCCCGCGCCGCCGCCAGCCGGCGGACAGCAGAACCGTTTGCGCGAGGGCGAGCAGCATGGGGCGTAGCGGGTCCGGGTAACGGGTCAGGATTTTGAGATCGACGGAACGCGACGGGCGCCGAGCAAGACCCTTCGCCCCCCGGTGCGGGGAGAAGGGCAGAGCCGGCACGCGTCACACCACGTCCGCGATCCCGGATGCCGGGCGGCGCGGCACCCTGGGGCGCCGGGCCCGGCGCGGGGCTTGCCCGCCCCTACCGGTCGGGGTCGGGCGAGGGCTCGGCGGGCGGGACGGGCGAGCGGCGGAGGATGCGGACGCGCTTGACCCGGCGGGGGTCGGCGTCGAGCACCTCGAACTCGACGCCCTCGCGGCCGCGCACCACCTCGCCGCGGCCCGGGACATGGCCCGCGAGCGCGTTGAGCAGGCCGCCCAGGGTATCGACGTCCTCCTCGGCGGCCTCGGCCGACAGGTCGAGCCCGATGGCCTCCGACACGTCCTCCAGGTCGGCCCGCCCGTCCGCCAGGACCGAGCCGTCGGGGCCGGTCTCCACGGTCGGGGCCTCGCCTTCGTCATGCTCGTCCTCGATGTCGCCCACGATCATCTCGACGACGTCCTCGATCGACACGAGGCCGTCGGTGCCGCCGTACTCGTCGATCACGAGCGCCATATGCGTGCGGAAGGACTGCATCCGCACGAGCAGGTCGAGCAGCGGCATGGAAGGCGGCACGAACAGGACGGGCCGCAGGATGTCGGCCTCCTGCAGGCTGCGCGCCAGGGTGAGGGGGCTCACGCTCATGGCGGCGGGGCCCTCGTCGGCCGCGGGGGCCGTGACGTGGGCCATGAAGTCGCGGATGTGGACCATGCCGCGCGCGTCGTCCAGCGTGTCGCCGTGGACGGGCAGGCGGGAATGGCCCGCGGTGCGGAACACGGCCAGCACCTCGGCGAGCGACAGGCCGATGTTGACCGCGATGATGTCGGGGCGCGGCACCATCACGTCCTCGACGCGCAGGTCGTGCAGGTTCAGCACGTTGCGCAGGATGGCCCGCTCCTGGCCGGTGAACTCGCCCGCCTCGTCCTTGTCGTCCAGGGCGTCGGCGATGTCCTCGCGGATGGAGCCGGGCTGGAGGCCGAACAGGGCGCGGAAGCGGTCGAACAGGCTCGACCGCCGCTCGGGATGGGTCGGGTCGCCGACGCTCACGGGTGCGCGTCCTCCGTCGCGGGCTCGGACCCCGCGTAGGGGTCGGGGAGGCCGAGCCGGGCGAGCACGCGCGCCTCCAGGGCCTCCATGGCGGCGGCGGCGTGGTCCGTGTCGTGGTCGTGGTTGAGCAGGTGCAGGAAGCCGTGGACCAGGAGGTGGGTCAGGTGCGCCGACACCGTCTTGCCCTCCGCCCCGGCCTCGCGCCGCACGGTCTCGAAGGCCACCGCGATGTCGCCCAGGGGGGCGGGGCCGCCCGGCGCCGCGGGGCCGCCGGCCGGAAAGGACAGGACGTTGGTGGGCTTGTCGACCCCGCGCCAGTCGCGGTTCAGCGCGCGGATGGCCCCGTCGTCGCAGAACAGCACGGACACCTCGGCGCCCGGCGCGGCCCGGTAGCCCGCGCCCTCCCCCGCGGCCTCGATCGCCCGCCGCACCAGGGCGTCGAGGTCGGGCACGGCCTCGGGCCAGGCCGCGGCCTCCACCGCGACGTCGATCGCCAATCCCCTCACTCGCGCACCCGGCCGGGAGGCCCGGGCAGCGCGGCCCGGCTCTCGTAGGCCGCCACGATCCGGCGCACGAGGTCGTGGCGCACCACGTCGGCCTCCCGGAACACCACGTGGGCGATGCCCTCGACGCCCGCCAAAAGGTTCACGGCCTCGGTCAGGCCCGAGCGCTGGCCGGGCGGCAGGTCGATCTGCGAGGGGTCGCCGTTGACGATCATGCGCGAGCCCTCGCCGAGCCGCGTCAGGAACATCTTCATCTGCATGGAGGTGGTGTTCTGCGCCTCGTCGAGCAGCACCACGGCGTTGGACAGCGTCCGCCCGCGCATGAAGGCGAGCGGCGCCACCTCGATCATGCCGGTCAGCATGCCGCGCTCGACCATGCGGGGGTCCATGAAGTCGGCGAGGGCGTCGTAGATGGGGCGGAGGTAGGGGTCGACCTTGTCCTTCATGTCGCCGGGCAGGAAGCCCAGCCGCTCGCCCGCCTCCACCGCGGGGCGCGACAGCACGAGCCGCTCCACGGCGCCGCGTTCCAGCAGCGCCACGGCGTGGCCCACCGCGAGCCAGGTCTTGCCCGTGCCGGCGGGGCCCTCGGCGAACACGAGCTCGTGGGTCTTCAGCGCGCGCAGGTAGCCGTCCTGGGCGGCGGTGCGGGCCTTGACGGGGCCGCGCTTGCGGGTGCGGATCTCGTCGAAGGCCGGCCGGTCGCCCTCGTCCTTGGGGAAAAGCTGACCCTGGAACGCGGTCTCCTCGATGGCGCCGTCCACGTCGCCCAGGCCGATGCGCCGGCCCTGCTTGACGCGGGCGTAGAGCGTTTCCAGCACGCGGCGGGCGTGGTCGCAGGCCTCGGGCGGCCCCTTGATCGCCACGTGGTTGCCGTTGGCGTTGGCCACCACGCCCAGGCGGCGTTCCAGCTTGGCGATGTTCTGGTCGTACTGGCCGAACACCACGGAGGTGAGCCGGTTGTCCTCGAAGGTGATGGCGACCTCGTCGCCCGCGACCGGGTCGGCGAAGACCGGCGCGGGGCCGGGCGCGTCACGCGTTTGGCGGCGCGGGGCGGGCATCGGTCGCTCGGGCGCTCTCATCCGGCCTCCTCGACGGCGCCGTCGGCCAGGAGCTGGCCGAACAGCGAGTTGGTGCTCACCCCCGTGACGCGGACGGGGCGGACGGTGCCGATCACGGCCCGGTCCGCGTCCACCTGGACGGGCTGCATGTAGGGCGACTTGCCCGCGACCTGGCCCGGGTGGCGGCCAGGCTTCTCGAACAGCACCGGCACGGTGCGGCCGACCAGGCCCGCGTTGAAGCCGTGGCGCTGCGGCTCCAGCACGGCCATGAGCCGGGCGAGCCGGTCGCGCTTCTCGTTCTCGCCGACCTGGCCGGGGAGCGAGGCCGCGGGCGTGCCGGGCCGGGGCGAGTACTTGAACGCGAAGGCGGACGCGAAGCCGGTCTCCTCCACGAGCGCCAGCGTGGCCCGGAAGTCCGCCTCCGTCTCGCCGGGGAAGCCCACGATGAAGTCGGATGACAGCGCCACGTCGGGCCGCGCCCCGCGCACAACCGCGACCGCGTCGCGGTAGTCCGCCACCGTGTGCCTGCGGTTCATGGCGGCGAGCACCCGGTCCGATCCCGACTGGACGGGCAGGTGCAGGAAGGGCATCAGGGCCGGCACGTCGCGGTGGGCGGCGGCCAGCGCGGGGGTCATGTCGTTGGGGTGGCTCGTGGTGTAGCGGACCCGCGCGATGCCCGGCACGGCCGCCACCGCGCGGACCAGCCCCGCCAGGTCCAGGGCCTCCCCGGTCGCGTCGCGCCCGTGGTAGGCGTTGACGTTCTGGCCGAGCAGCGTGACCTCGCGCACGCCCGCGTCGGCCAGCCCGCGCACGTCGCGGAGCACCCGCTCGGGCGGCCGGGAGAACTCGGCGCCGCGCGTGTAGGGCACCACGCAGAAGGTGCAGAACTTGTCGCAGCCCTCTTGCACGGTCACGAAGGCGCTCAGGCCGCGCGACCGGGTGGCCGCGGGCCGGGGCGGGGCGAGGTGGTCGAACTTGTCCTCGGCGGGGAACTCGGTGTCGACCACGGCGCCCGTTCCCACCCGCGCGAGCAGGTCCGGCAGGCGATGGTAGGTGCCGGGCCCCACCACGAGGTCGACGGCGGGCTGGCGGCGCAGGATCTCGGCGCCCTCCGCCTGGGCCACGCAGCCCGCGACCGCGAGCGTGGTGGCCCGGCCGGCGCGCGCCCGCTCGGCCTTGAGGACCCGGAGCTTGCCCAGTTCCGAGAACACCTTCTCGGCCGCCCGCTCGCGGATGTGGCAGGTGTTGAGAACAACGAGGTCGGCGTCCTCGACCCGCTCCGTTTCCGCGTAGCCCTCGGGGGCGAGCACGTCGGCCATGCGGGCCGCGTCGTAGACGTTCATCTGGCAGCCGAAGCTCCTGATGAAGACCTTGCGCTCTCCCGCGGTCCCGCCGGCGGGCTGGCCGGGGCGAACACCGCCCGCGGCGCTGGTCCGGCTGTCGACCATGTCTTGCGTCATCACTCCGAAGCGGTTCTGGGCCGCGCCGGAAACCGGCCGGTGGAACGGTGTCCCCGCGCGACGGCGCCTAGTCTACGACCTTTCGCGCCGCGTGAGAACCGGCTGATTGGCGCGGCCGTCGGGAGGCCCGCGCGCCGGGCGGGGTCGAACGGGACCGCGGGAGGAGCGTGCCCGACGCCCCGCGGCGCCGCGAAGCGGGGAGCCCGGGGACGTGGTCCCGCCGCACGCGCGGGCAGCCCTCAGAACTCCGCCCAGCCGTCATCCGTTTCGGGCGCGGGTTTGGGTGCGGCGCCGCCGCGTCCGAAGGTCTTGAGCGCGGTCCGGGTCGCGGACGCGAGCTTGCCGCGGACCGAGGCCGGGGCGGGCTTGCGCGAGGCGGCGGCGACCCGGTCCTCGGCCGGCGCGCCGCGGCCCGGGGCGCCGATCGAGAAGTGGCCCACGACGCGCGACAGGTCCTCGGTTTCCCGCGCCAGGGCGTGCGTCGCGGCGGTGGACTGCTCCACCATGGCGGCGTTCTGCTGGGTGACCTGGTCCATCTGGTTGACGGCGGTGTTGACCTGGTCGAGCCCCGTCGCCTGCTCGTGCGCGGAGGCCGCGATGTCGTTCACGACGGTCGTGATCTCGCCCACCTGGGCCACGATGCGCTCCAGGGCCCGGCCGGTCTCGCCCACCAGCGTCACGCCCTCCTCGACCTGGGTCGTGGAGGTCGAGATCAGCGCCTTGATCTCCTTGGCGGCCTCGGCCGAGCGCTGGGCCAGCCCGCGCACCTCGGAGGCCACCACCGCGAAGCCGCGGCCCGCATCGCCGGCGCGCGCGGCCTCGACGCCGGCGTTGAGCGCCAGCAGGTTGGTCTGGAAGGCGATCTCGTCGATCACGCCGATGATCTGGCCGATCTGGCGCGAGGAGGTCTCGATGGCGCTCATGGCACGCACGGCCTGGCGCACCACCTCGCCCGAGTGCTCGGCGTCGGTCTTGGCCGCGGACACGACCTGGCGGGCGTGGGTCGCGCCCTGGGCGGTCTTCTTCACGGTGGCGGTGATCTGATCGAGGGCCGCGGCGGTTTCTTCGAGCGAGGCGGCCTGCTGCTCGGTGCGCTTGGACAGGTCGTCGGCCGCGGTCGAGATCTCGCCCGTGCCGGCGCGGATCGCGGCCGTGTTGCCCGCCACCGCCGCCATGGTTTCCTGCAGCTTGGCGACGGCGGCGTTGAAATCGGCCCGGAGCTTCTCGTAGTCGGGGGCGAAGCGCGCCTCGATCCGCGACACGAGGTCGCCGTCCGACAGCCGCGCCAGCCCCGCCGCGACCTCGTCCACCACCTGCGCCTGCTCGCGGGCGTTGTCGGCGCGGGCGGCCTCACCGCGGCTGCGCTCCGCGTCGGCGCTGGCGCGGGCTTCCTGGCTGTCGGCCTCGGCGCGGCGCCTGGCGATGGCGCCCTCCTTGAAGCTCTGCACGGCCGCGGCCATGGCACCCACCTCGTCCTTGCGGCCGACCGCGGGGATCTCGACCCCCGTGTCGCCGCCCGCGAGCCGGTTCATGGCGGCCGTCATGGCGGCCACGGGCTTGGCGAGCGTGCGGGACAGCAGCCAGCCCATCAGGGTCGCGAGCGCCGCCGCCGCGAAGCAACCCGCCAGGATCACGGTCCGCATGGATCCCATGGCGGCCTGCGCCGCGGCTTCCTCGCCGTCCGACCGGGCGTTGGCAAGTTTCGAAACGGCGTCGGCCGCGGCCCAAAAGGCGTCGATCCGCGCCAGGCTGACGTCGGAGCGCACAAGATCCACCGCCTTGGAATGGGTTTGCGGGTCGCCTGCCAGCTCCACGAGCGGGTCGGCCACGTCCGCTTGCCAAGCGTCGTGCGCGCCCTGCAGGGCGTCGATCAAGGGCAGCAGCGTCGCGCCCTGGTCGCCGACGCTGCGGCGCGCATCGCCCAGATCCTTCTTGAACTCCTCCCGGGCCGCTTTCGCCCGGTCGAGCGAGGTCCTGTCTCCGGCGATCACGAAGGTCAGGACGGCCGAGCGCTGCTTGGACGTGTCGCCGACCATCTGGTCGACGTCATCGACGAGGTCGTAGGAGGCGGAGTTCAAGCTTTCCGTGTCGGTGAGCTTGCCCAGCATCACCGCGATGCCCGTGCTCGTCAGCAGCACGGCCGTCACGACGGTCGCGAAGGCGACCAGGAGCTTCTTCGATGTTTTCAGGTCTTGGAAGGCCATAGCTGGGGACCCCGCCGATGCGCGTGAACGCACCCCGCGGGGCCTGCATGGCCGGCAAGGGGCAAACCGACCCGGCGCCTGTCCATCATGGGGCCGCCGTACCTGTCCCGATCCTGCGCGGAAAGGGTTAACATGTGTTTGCCGGCCCATCCGGCGGACAAGCCGTCGACCTCATTGGGCGATCAGGTCGGCCTGGAGCGCGCCCGCCGACTTGATGGCCTGGAGGATCGCGATGATGCCGCTCGGCTTCAGCCCGATCTGGTTCAGGCCCTTGACCAGCGTGCGCAAGGTGGTGCCGCCCACGATCCGCAACTGCCCCTCGGGTTCCTGGGCGTCGATGGTGGTGTTGGGCACCACCACGGTCTTGCCCTTGGACAGCGGCGCGGGCTGCGACACGGTGGGCGTTTCGGTGATGCGCACCGTGAGCGAGCCGTGCGTCACGGCCACGGTCGAGATCTGCACGTCCTGGCCGATCACCACCGTGCCGGTGCGCTCGTCCACGATCACCCGGGCGGGGGTGTCGGGCTCCACCGTGATGTCGCCCACCTCGGCCATGAAGCGCGTCGGGTCGACGCCGGGCGGGCACACCAGCGACACGCGGCGCAGGTCCTGGGCGCGGGCGGTCAGGGCGTGGAAGCGCGCCCGGGTGTAGTGGTTGACGGCGTCCGCGATGCGGATCGCGGTCTTGAAGTCGGGGTTCTTGAGGTCGAGGTTCAGCGCGTTGGAGAAGGCGAAGTCGTTGGGCACCTCGCGCTCCACGATGGCGCCGTCGGTGATGCGGCCGGCCGTCGGCACCCCTTGCGTCAGCACCTCGGCCTGGCCCACCTGGGCCGAGCCCGACACCGACACGGAGCCCTGCGCCACCGCGTAGGTGGACCCGTCGCCCGCCTGCAGCGGCGTCATGATCAGCGTGCCGCCCATCAGGGAGGTCGCGTCGCCGAGCGCCGACACGGTGACGTCGATGGCCGAGCCCCGGCCGACCAGCGGCGGCAGGTTCGCGGTGACGATCACGGCCGCGACGTTGCGGGCACGCAGGGGGATGTTGCGGACGTTGATGCCCATCCGGTCCAGCATCGACTGCATGGACTGCTCGGTGAAGGGCGCGTTGCGCATCGAGTCGCCCGAGCCCAGCAGGCCCACCACGAGCCCGTAGCCCACGAGCTGGTTGTCGCGCAGCCCCGCCACCGTGGACACGTCCTTGATGCGCACCGCGCCCGCGGCGGGCACGGCCCCCGCGAGCAGGCCCAGCGCCGCCAGCGCCGCCAGAACCCCGCGCATCAGCCGCTGCCCACGCGGATGGAGCCGTCCTTGTCGATCGTGCCGGAGATCGTCAGGCCGCTCTCCATGTTGCGCACGGGGATCACGTCGCCCACCGAGCCCGCCTGCAGCGCCGACGCGTAGGTGGTGATCGTGAGCCCGCCCTCGACGAACACCACCCGCACCATGGCGCCCACGGTGACGATCTTGGGCTCGCCGACCGCGTTGGCCGCGACCGGCAAGCCGGGCAGCAGCGTGTGGCGGGCGGTCTTGCCGACCAGCGCGGAGGCCTCGCGGATCGCGGCCGCCGCGCCGGGGAAGTCGGGCGCAACCTCGCGCTCGGTCAGCATCGTGTCGCGGATCACGTCGCCCGGGTAGATCACCACCGCGGGCACGGGGAGCATGTCGGAGGCCAGGGCCGGGCCGCGGGCCGCCGCGAGGGCGAGAACCGCGACGGCGAGGCGGGCGAGGAGGCGGGATCGGATCCGGGTCACGGGTCGTCAGCGCTCCTGCGTCAGGGTGGCGCCCATCTGGTCGGCGGCCTGGATGACCTTGGAGTTCATCTCGTAGGCGCGCTGGGCCGAGATCAGGTCGGAGATCTCCTTGACGGGGTCCACGTTGGAGGCCTCCAGGTAGCCCTGGTTCAGCGTCGCGAAGCCGGGGTCGCCCGGCAGGCCCGTGACGGCCGCCCCCGAGGCCGCGGTCTCGCGGAAGGTGGAGTTGCCCAGGTGCTCCAGCCCGTTCTCGTTGGCGAAGTTGGCGATGGTGAGCTGGCCAAGCTGCACGGGCGTGCTGTTGCCCGCGACCGTCGCGGTCACCGCGCCCGAGGAGCTGACGTTGACGTTGGTGGTGTTGTTGGGCACCACGATGGAGGGGTTCACCTGGTATCCGTCCAGCGTCACGAGCTGGCCCGTGGCGTTGGTGTTGAAGGCGCCCGAGCGGGTGTAGATCGTCTCGTTGTTGGGGCCCGTCACCTGGAACCAGCCGCGCCCGTTCAGCGCGAGGTCGAAGGTGTTGCCGGTGTTGTTGAGCGTGCCCTGCGTTTCCAGGTTGCGGATGGCGGCGGTGCGGACGCCCAGGCCCAGTTGCGCGCCCTCGGGCACGGTGTTGTCGCTGCCGCGGTTGCTGACGCCCTGGAGCCGCTCGGTCTCGTAGAGCAGGTCGGTGAACTCGGCCTTGCCGCGCTTGAAGCCCGTGGTGTTGATGTTGGCGATGTTGTTGGCAATGACTTCGATGTTGGTCTGCTGGGCCGCCATGCCGGTGGCCGCGATCGCGAGCGCTCTCATGAGTAGGCGAATCCTTCAGATCGACATCCGGCTGACGTCCTGGTAGGCCGCCACCGCCTTGTCGCGGATGGCGAGCGCGGTTTGCAGGCTTTCCTGGGCGGACATGACCTGACCCACCACGGTCTGGGTGTCGGCCTTGCCCTGCAGGCCCTGGGCGGCGGCGGCTTCCGCGCCCTTCAGGTTGCCCACGGCGTCGGAGGCGACCTTGGACATCACCGACAGGAAATCCGAGCCCGCGGGGGCGGCAGCGGCGGTCGCCACGGGAGCCGCGGGTGCTACGCCCGACAGCGCGGAGGCGACGAGGGGGACGGCGGCGATCATCAGGTGCCTTTCAGGAGGTCGATGGTCATGTTGATCAGGTCGCGCGACTGCTTGAAGACCTGGAGGTTGGCCTCGTAGGAGCGGTTGGCCTCCCGCATGTCGCTCATCTCGGCGATCATGTTGACGTTGGGAAGCTTGACCATGCCGCCCGCGTCGGCGGCCGGGTTGCCGGGGTCGTACTGCACCGCGAAGGGGGTTTCGTCGGCGCCGATGTCCTTGACCTGCACGAGGTCGACGCCCGAGGCGCGGTCGAGCGCGCTGTCGAAGGTCACCGTCTTGCGGCGGTAGGGGTCGGCGCCGGGGGTGGCGCCGGTGGACTGCGCGTTGGCGATGTTCTCGGAGATGATGCGCAGCCGGGTGGACTGGGTGGACAGGCCCGAGCCCGCGAGCGACAGCGAGGCCTGGAGCGGGTCGATCATCAGGCGCCGCTCCGCACGCTCGACATCAGCATGGAGTGGAAGCTCTTCACCAGCCCGGTGTTGAGCGCGTAGTCGCGGTTGACCTGGTTGGCCGTGATCATCTCCTGCTCCAGGCTGACCGAGTTGCCCGAATCCGAGACCTCCCAGGGGTCCTCCCCCTTGAGCGGCACGGCCTGCACGCCCGCGTCCTCCAGCCCGAGGTGGGCGGGGTTGGTGGAGGCCATCTCCAGCTTGGTCTGGTCCAGAACCTCGGCGAAGGGCGCCACGACCTGGGCTCGGAAGCCCGGCGTGTTGGCGTTGGCGATGTTGCCGGCCGTGACCGACTGGCTCACCGACAGCCAGCGTGCCTGCTGGGCTGCGAGCTCGAAGAGGTGGATGGGTTCCAAGGCGGGGGTCCGGTGGAAGCGTCACCGGCAAAGGTGCGGCGACAAGCTTGCACGGGGCTGGCACCCGCGCCCGCGGCGACCGCTCAGGCCGCGGCTTCGACGATGATCTCGGGGCTGGTCGCCGCCCAGGCCGACCCGTCCCACCCGCCGAACAGCGTGACGCGCGCGAAGCCCGCCGCCCGCAGCGCCCCGTCCACGGCGTCCCGGGACGGGAAGCGGAGGGTGCTCGCGCTGACCGCCGCCGAGCCGGGCCAGCGGTAGGTGGTCCGGAACGACACCAGGTCGCCCGCGACGCTCGACAGCTCGTGCCACACCCGGACCGACCGCCCGTGGTCGTCCAGGACCGACCGCGCCGACGCCGCCGGCGTCCACCGCTCCCACGCCCGCCCGGCCGGGTTGCGGGTCTCGAACAGGAGGCGCCCGCCCGGCACGAGCCGCGCCCGCACGGCGCCGAGCACGGCGGCGGTCTCGCGGTCGTCGAGCAGGCACTGGAACGCGTGGCCGGTCATCGTGGCGACGTCGAAGCGCGCGTCGGCGGGGAGGTCGCCCGCGCCGCCGTTCACCCAAGTCACGGACCGTCCGGGGTCGCGCGACCGCGCGACGTCCAGCATGGCGCCGGCCGGGTCGGCGCCCGTCACCCCAAAACCCTCCGCCGCGAGCCGGAGCGCGAAGGCGCCGGTGCCGCATCCCAGGTCCAGCACGCGCGCGGGCGGGCCGCCGAGCCGCGCCCGGTAGAAGTCGAGGTCCTCCGCGCCGGCGTTCAGGCGGTCGTAGAGCGCCACCAGGGCGTGGTCGTGGTACTGGGCGTCCACCGCGACGGGCTCCGCGCGCCCGTCACGCGGCCGGGTGGAGCTCCCGGGCCGCGAGGTACTGGTCCAGCGCCGCCACCTGTTCGGGTTTCAGCCGCAGCCCGAGCTTGGTGCGCCGCCACACGATGTCCTCGGCCGTCCGCGCCCACTCGTGGGCGACGAGGTGGTCGACCTCGGCTTCCGTCAACGTCCCGCCGAAGTCGCGGCCGAGGTCGGCGCGGCTCCTGGCCGCGCCCAGGACCGCTTTGGCGTCGGTGCCGTAGGCGCGGGCCAACCGGCGCGCGTGAGCGGGCTCCAGGAAGGGCCAGCCGTCACGCAGCTCGGCCACGAGCGCGTCGAAGCCGTCCACGGGGAAGTCGCCGCCCGGCAGCGGCGCGCGCCCCGTCCAGCCCGCCCCGTCCCGCACGGCGGGGACGTGGGGCCCGAGCGTGTGCAGCGCGTGCTCGGCGAGCTTGCGGTAGGTGGTGAGCTTGCCGCCGAACACGGACAGGAGCGGCGCCCGGGTGCCGGGCGCGTCCAGCGACAGCACGTAGTCGCGCGTGGCGGCCTGCGCCGTGCCCTCGCCCTTGCTGTAGAGCGGGCGCACGCCCGAATAGGCCCAGACCACGTCGGCGGGCGTCAGGGCTTTGGCGAAGTAGGCCGAGGCGGACTCGCAGATGTAGCCGACCTCCTCCGCCGTGGCCCGCACGGCGCCGGGGTCGCCCTCGTAGTCGCGGTCGGTGGTGCCCACCAGGGTGAAGTCGCCCTCGTAGGGGATCGCGAAGAAGATGCGGCCGTCGGGGTTCTGGAAGATGTAGCAGCGGTCGTGGTTGTAGAGCTTCGGCACCACGATGTGCGAGCCCTGCACGAGCCGCACCGCGGCTTCCGCGTTGACGCGCAGCGTGGCGTTGAGCACCTCGCCCACCCAGGGGCCGGCGGCGTTGACCACCGCGCGCGCCCGCACGCTGCGGCGGGCGCCGGTGCCGCGGTCCTGCAGGTGGAGCGTCCAGGCGTCGGGGCCGCGCTCGGCCCCCACCGCCTTGGTGCGCGTCAGCACGGTGGCGCCGCGCGCCGCCGCGTCGCGGGCGTTGAGCGACACGAGCCGGGCGTCCTCCACCCAGCAGTCGGAATACTCGAACCCCTTGGCGAACCGGCCGGGCTTCAGCGGCGCGCCCGCCTCGTCGCGCCGGAGGTCCAGGCTGCGCGTGCCGGGCAGGCGCTCGCGGCCGCCCAGGTGGTCGTACAGGAACAGGCCGAGCCGCAGCATCCAGGCGGGCCTGAGCCCCTTCTGGTAGGGGAGCACGAAGCGCAGCGGCCACACGATGTGGGGCGCGATCCCCCACAGCACCTCGCGTTCCATGAGCGCCTCGCGCACGAGGCGGAACTCGTAGTGCTCCAGGTAGCGCAGGCCGCCGTGGATCAGCTTGGTGGCGGCCGACGACGTGCCGCTCGCGAGGTCGTTCTGTTCGCAAAGGAACACGGCGGCGCCCCGCCCGGCCGCGTCCCGCGCGATGCCGCAGCCGTTCACGCCGCCGCCGATCACGGCGATGTCATAGAGCCCGTCCACGACGCCTCCCGCCAAGCGTTCCGTTGAGGTCGTTTGCCGGACTTTAACCGAAAGCGGATCGGCGACAAGCAATCAAACCGAAAGCGGTAACGAAAGGTGCGGCGCGCCCGCGCCGGAGCCGAGGGCAAGGGCGCGGGCGGCAAACCGCGCCGCGCGGCCCACATGGCGATTGCTTTTGCGCCGTCGACGCGAAAACAATGCCGCGGCCATGCCCAGGGCCGCGCGGGCCCGGGGGAGGCCCGCGCGGCCTGAGCGGAGAACGGAATGGGCGCACAATGACGACCACGCGGCTGAACCTCGCGGTGCGCGGCCTGTTCGCCACGCCCGTGGCGGCGCTGGAGGTGCCGGGCGCCGAGGCCATCAACGCGGAGCTGGAGATGGTCATCCTGCGGCGGCGCGCCGAGACGCCCTCCGTGCAGGCCTCCAACGCGGGCGGCTGGCATTCCGACCGCGACCTCCCCGACTGGGGCGGCCCGCGCGTGGGCGAGGTGATCGAGCTCGCCAAGGGCATCGCGGGCCGGCTCACGGCGGACCGGGCCGGCAAGCCCGCGAGCCCGCCCTGGAAGGTGCAGGCCTGGGCCAACGTGAACGCGCTCGGCCACGCCAACGTGGCCCACTACCACCCCGGCTCGTTCTGGTCGGGCACCTACTACGTGGCGGACGGGGGCTGCGGGGCCGACCCGTCGCTCGGGGGCGAGTTCGAGATGCTGGACCCGCGCGGGCCCGGGCCCGGCATGTACGCCCCCACCCTCAAGTTCGCGGGCGAGGACGGGGCCTCGGTGGGCGGCGCGGAAACGATCCGGCCCAAGCCGGGGCTGCTGTTCCTGTTCCCGTCCTGGCTGATGCACCAGGTCCGCCCCTACCGGGGCGCGGGCACGCGCATCTCCATCGCGTTCAACCTCAGCCTTTGACGCCCGTGTCGCTGCCCGGCTCACGGCTGTCGTCGCGGCGGCAGGTCGAGATCGTCGACTGGCTGCGCGAGAAGGGCCGCGTCACGGTGGAGGACCTCGCGGCGCATTTCGCCGTCACGCCGCAGACGATCCGGCGCGACCTGAACGAGCTGAGTTCCGCCCAGCTCGTGGTGCGCGTCCACGGCGGCGCCATGGTGGCCTCGGGCGTGGTCAACCTCGCCTACGAGGCGCGCAAGCTGATCGCCGGGCCCCACAAGAAGCTGATCGGCGAGGCCGCGGCCCGGCTCGTACCCGACCATTCCTCCGTGTTCGTCAACATCGGCACCACCACCGAGGAGGCCGCGCGGGCGCTCGGCGGCCACACGGGGCTGCTCGTCATCACCAACAACCTCCACGTCGCGAGCGAGCTCCACCGCAACCCCGGCATCGAGGTGGTCCTGCTGGGCGGCAGCGTGCGGCGCGCCGACGGCGGCGTCGTGGGCGCGCAGGCGGTGGAGATGATCGGCCAGTTCCGGGTGGACCTGGCCATCATCGGCACCTCGGCCATCGAGCCCGACGGCACGCTGCTCGACTTCGACATCCGCGAGGTGCAGGCCTCGCGCGCCATCATCGAGCACGCGCGGCGGGTGGTGCTGGTGGCCGACGGAAGCAAGTTCGCCCGCTCGGCCCCCGTGCGGGTCGCGCACCTGAGCGAGATCGACGTGTTCGTGACCGACCGCCTGCCGAGCCAGGCGGTCGCGGAGCTGTGCCGCAGCCACGAGGTGGCGGTGGTGGAGGCGGGGGGTCCGCTGGACGAGGACGGGGAGTGATTCGGGAGCGGCCGTCGGCCCGCGTGTTCGGGACCTGCCCACCGTCGGTGCGCGCGGAGGGAGACGGCCCAGCCGGTCGGTCCGGGCAGGACCGCGACCGTTGCGGCCGCCCCGGCGCCGGACTGCTTCGCTCCGCGCGCGAGGATGATGGAGGCCCGAAGTTCGTTCGCACGCTCGTTTTATTCGCTTGCAGGGACGTTCGGCTTCGACATAGGTTGACGGCCAAGCAAAGGCGGGCGCGACGGAGCGCGCCCTCCCCGGGGAGACGCGACGGATGGGCGGAGGCGACGGGACAGGGTCGATGACGCCTTTCACCGCCCGCGGGGCGACCGCGTGAGCTTCGCGCTCGACCACGTCACCTACAGGGTCGGCGGCGACACCCACATCGCCGACGCGAGCCTGGCGCTTCAGCCCGGCACCATGAACGTGCTGCTGGGCCCGACGCTGTCGGGCAAGACCACGCTGATGCGGCTCATGGCGGGGCTCGACAGGCCCGGCGAGGGCCGGATCCTGGAGGACGGCCGCGACGTGACCGCGACCCCCGTCCGCAAGCGGTCGGTCGCCATGGTCTACCAGCAGTTCGTCAACTACCCGACGCTCTCCGTCTACGAGAACATCGCCTCGCCGCTGCGCGTCCAGGGCCTGCCGAAAGGCGAGGTCGACGCCCGCGTGGCCCGGGCGGCCAGGCTGCTGCGGCTGGAGCCGATGCTCGGGCGCACGCCCGCGCAGCTGTCGGGCGGCCAGCAGCAGCGCACCGCCATCGCCCGCGCGCTCGTCAAGCAGGCGCGCCTGGTGCTGCTGGACGAGCCGCTCGCCAACCTGGACTACAAGCTGCGCGAGGAGTTGCGCGAGGAACTGCCGCCCATCTTCGCCGAAACCGGCGCCATCCTGGTCTACGCCACCACCGAGCCCGCCGAGGCGCTGCTGCTGGGCGGCGCCACCGCGACGCTGTGGGAGGGCCGCGTCACCCAGGCCGGGCCAACCGCGACCGTGTACCGGGAGCCGGACAATCTCCATGCCGCCCGCGTGTTCTCCGACCCGCCGCTGAACGAGGTCGCGGTCACCAAGGCGGGCGCGCTCGCGACGCTTCCGAACGGCCGCAAGCTGCCCGCCGAGTCCGTCGCGGCCGGCCTGCCCGACGGGGCCTACACGCTGGGCTTCCGGGCCGACGCGGTCACGGTCGGCCCGCCCCGGCCCGGCCGCCTGTCCTGCCCCGGAACGGTGGCGGTGACCGAGATCAACGGTTCGGAAAGCCTGATCCACGTCGACACCGGCATGGGGACCTGGGTGTGCCTGGTGACGGGCGTCCACGCGCTGGAGCCGGGCGACGCGGTGGACGCGCAGGTCGACCTGGGGGCAGCCTTCACCTTCGCGGCGGACGGGCGGCGCGCGACCGCGCCCGGCCTGGCCGCCACGGCCTGACGGGCGGCCCATGGCACAGATCACGCTCGACGGCATCGGCCACAGCTACGGCCCCGCGCGGAACGAGGCGAGCTACGCCTTGAAGCCGCTTCACCACGTGTGGGAGGCGGGCCGCGCCTACGCGCTGCTAGGCCCCTCGGGCTGCGGCAAGACCACGCTGCTCAACATCATCTCGGGCCTGGTGACGCCGTCCGAGGGCCGCCTCCTGTTCGACGGCCGCGACGTGACGCGGCTGTCGACCGAGAAGCGCAACATCGCCCAGGTGTTCCAGTTCCCCGTCATCTACGACACCATGACGGTGGCCGAGAACCTGGCCTTCCCGCTGCGCAACCGGCGCGTCCCCAAGCCCGCCATCGAGGCCCGCGTGCGGGAGGTGGCAAGCATGCTGGACCTCCAGGGCGTGCTGGGGCGCCGGGCGCGCGGGCTGACGGCCGACGCCAAGCAGAAGATCTCGCTCGGCCGGGGCCTGGTGCGCGCGGACGTGTCCGCGGTGCTGTTCGACGAGCCGCTCACCGTGATCGACCCCGCGCTCAAGTGGGAGCTGCGCTCCAAGCTCAAGGCCGTCCACCGCGCGCTGGACCTCCTGATGATCTACGTCACCCACGACCAGGTCGAGGCGCTGACCTTCGCGGACAAGGTCGTGGTGATGAACGACGGCCGGGCCGTGCAGGTCGGCACGCCCGCCGAACTGTTCGAGCGGCCCGAGCACACCTTCGTGGGCTACTTCATCGGCTCGCCGGGCATGAACTTCCTCGACGGCCGCATCGCGGGCTCGCGCGTGCGGGTGGGGGGGCACGAGGTGGCGCTGCCCGGCCGCTACCCGATGCTCCAGCCCGACGCTCCCGTGAAGCTCGGCATCCGGCCCGACTACGCGACCCTCACCGAGGCGGCCGACGGGCTCCCCGTCCAGGTGCGCCGGGTGGACGACCTCGGGCGCCGCCGCCTGGCCCACGTCACGCTCGGCGGGCAGCGCCTCACCGCCGTCGTTCCAGAGGGGCTGTCCATCGCGGGCACGGAAGCGCGCGTGCTGTTCGCGCCCGAGCGCTGCCACGTCTACGCCGACGAGCGCCGGGTGGCGCCCGCTCAGGAGCAAGCCGCCGCCGGGAGGGCCGCGTGATCGACACCCGCCCCGCCGACAACCGCGCCTGGCTGTTCCTGGTCCCCGTGCTCGTGGTGGTGCTGTTCTCGTCGCTCGTGCCGATGATGACGGTGGTGAACTACTCCGTCCAGGACACGATGGGGCAGAACAACTTCTTCTGGAACGGCGCGGGCTGGTTCCAGAACCTGCTCGACCCCACCACGGAGGTGGGCGCCCGCTTCCAGAGCGCGCTCTTGCGCAACCTGGCCTTCTCGGCCGCGGTGCTGGCCATCGAGATCCCGCTCGGCATCGCGGTGTCGCTGTGCATCCCCAAGCGCGGCTGGGGGGTGGGCGCCACGCTGGTCGCCACCGCCCTGCCGCTGCTGATCCCCTACAACGTGGTGGGGGTGATCTGGCAGTTGTTCGCCCGGGGCGACATCGGGCTGCTGGGCGTGGGGCTCCGGTCGGTCGGCGTGCCCTTTAACGTCACGCAGGACGCCGCCTCCGCCTGGGTCACGGTGATCGCCATGGACGTGTGGCACTGGACCTCCATGGTGGCGCTGCTCTGCTACGCGGGGCTGAAGGCCATCCCCGACGCCTTCTACCAGGCCGCGCGCATCGACGGCGCGGGTCGCTGGGCGGTGTTCTCGAAGATCGAGCTGCCAAAGCTGCGCAAGGTGCTGGTGATCGCCGTGCTGCTGCGCTTCATGGGCAGCTTCATGATCTACACGGAGCCTTTCACGGTGACGGGCGGCGGCCCGGGCGAGGCCACGAGCTTCCTGTCCATCGACCTCGTCAAGATGGCGCTGGGCCAGGTGGACCTCGGCAACGCCGCCGCCTACTCGCTCGTCTACAACCTCATCACGCTGACGGTCTGCTGGGTGTTCTTCACCTACACGACCCACGTGGACGCCCGGGAGGCGGACTGATGGAGGGGCGAGGGCGCGGCCGCGCGATCGGGCTCGGCCTCTACATGCTGTTCCTGCTGGTGCCGGTCTATTGGCTGCTCAACATGAGCTTCAAGACCAACGGCGAGATCCTGGCGCGCCTGAGCTTCTTCCCGGCGCATCCCGTGCTCGACAACTACGCCCGCATCTTCACGGACGGCGAGTGGCGGTCGAGCTTCGTCAACTCGATCGTCTACGTCCTGCTCAACACGGTGGCCTCGGTCGCGATCGCGCTGCCCGCGGCCTACGCGTTCAGCCGCTACCGCTTCGTGGGCGACAAGCCGCTGTTCTTCTGGCTCCTGTCCAACCTGATGGCGCCGCCCGCCGTCTACGCCATGCCCTTCTTCAACCTGTACCAGGCGACGGGGCTGTTCGACTCGGTGTGGGCGGTGGCGCTCGCGCACTGCCTGTTCAACGTGCCGCTCGCGGTGTGGATCCTGGAGGGCTTCATCTCCGGCGTGCCCCGCGAGATCGACGAAACCGCCACGATCGACGGCTACCCGTTCCCGCGCTTCTTCGTGAGGATCTTTCTGCCGCTGATCGCCAACGGCATCGGGGTCGCGGCCTTCTTCTGCTTCATGTTCTCCTGGGTCGAGCAGTTGCTCGCCACCACGCTGACCACCGTGAACGCCAAGCCGATCGCCGGCATGATGTCGCGCGCCTACTCGGCCGCGGGGCTCGACTGGGGGCTGCTCTCGGCCGCGGGCGTGCTGACCATGATCCCCGGCGCCGTGGTGATCTGGTTCGTCCGCAACCACATCGCCAAGGGCTTCGCCCTGGGCCGCGTCTGAGGAACGGGCACCGTGGACGACGCCCCGAGCAAGATCGCCTGGATGGCCTGGACGTGGCAGACGCTCGCCTTCTTCGGCGCGATCGTCGCGGCCCTGGCGCTGATGACGGTGCTGGCGGCCGTGCGGCCCGAGACGCCCAGGGCGGGCCTGCTGCGCTTCGCCACCACGCGCGGCGACCGCTTCTTCGTGACGCTGCTCGGCACGGCGTTCATCTTCCTCGCCTTTATCCGGTTCGGCGGGGATGACTTCCTTTATCCCGGGATCGCGGCGCTGGTGCTGGCCGCGGTCCTGTTCCGCTTCGCCTGAGGCGAGCGGCTCGGGAAAGAGACCTGGGACGCGCGCGCGGATCGAACCGCGTCCGGGACCCAAGGACGAGCGACAGGGAGGACGCACATGGTGGATCGTCGTGACGTGTTGAAGGGGGCCGCGGCGCTGGGTGTCGCGACCGCGGCCGGCGTGATCAAGAGCACGCCCAGCCACGCCCAGCAGATGGACGCGGCCAAGAAGTGGGTCGAGAGCGAGTTCAACCCCTCCACCATCTCCAAGGACCAGCAGATGGCCGAGATGGAGTGGTTCATCAACGCCGCCAAGCCCTTCGCGGGCATGAACCTGAGCTGCGTGTCGGAGTCGCTCAAGGTCCACGACTACGAGTCGAAGACGCTCACCAAGGCCTTCGCCGAGATCACCGGCATCAGCGTCAAGCACGACATCATGGACGAGGGGACCCTGGTCGACAAGATCGAGGTCGAGATGCAGTCGGGCCGGCCCATCTACGACTTCTGGATGAACGACTCGGACTTCATCGGCACCCACCCGCGCTACAACGACATCGTGGGCGGCTCGCTGACCGACTTCATGGCCAACGAAGGCAAGGACGTCACCAGCCCCACCCTGGACCTCGAAGACTTCATGGGCCTGAGCTTCGGCACGGGCCCCGACGGCAAGCTCTACCAGCTCCCCGACCAGCAGTTCGCCAACCTGTACTGGTTCCGCTACGACTGGTTCCAGAAGCCCGAGCTGAAGAGCCGCTTCAAAGCCAAGTACGGCTACGAGCTGGGCGTGCCGGTCAACTGGTCGGCCTACGAGGACATCGCGGACTTCTTCACAAACGACGTGAAGGAGATCGACGGCCAGCGCGTCTACGGCCACATGGACTACGGCAAGAAGGACCCCTCGCTGGGCTGGCGCTTCACCGACGCGTGGCTCTCCATGGCCGGGGCGGGCGACCGCGGGCTGCCCAACGGCAAGCCCGTCGACGAGTGGGGCATCCGGCTGGAGAACGGCGTGCCGGTGGGCTCCTCGATCACGCGCGGGGGCGACGCCAACGGCCCGGCCGCGGTCTACGCGCTCACCAAATACATCGAGTGGCTGAAGAAGTACGCGCCGCCGGAGGCCGCCGGCATGGACTTCCTGGAGTCGGGTCCCGTGGTGGGCCAGGGGCACATCGCCCAGCAGATCTTCTGGTACTCGGCCTTCACCGACTCGGCCCGCCAGCCCGGCCCCGTGATGAACGAGGACGGCACGCCCAAGTGGCGCATGGCCCCCTCCCCGCACGGCGCCTACTGGAAGGACGGCATGAAGCTCGGCTACCAGGACGTCGGCTGCTGGACCATGCTGAAATACGCGCCGCTCCAGAACGTGAAGGCGGGCTGGCTCTACGCGCAGTTCTGCACGTCGAAGACCGTGACGCTCAAGAAGGCGCTCACCACGCTGCACCTGATCCGCGAGAGCGACGTGTGGCACCAGGCCATGACCGACCTCGCGCCCAAGGTGGGCGGCTTGGTGGAGTTCTACCGCAGCCCCGCCCGCAAGCAGTGGACGCCCACCGGCATCAACGTGCCCGACTACGGCAAGATGGCCCAGGTGTGGTGGCAGAACATCGCCAACGCGATCTCGGGCCAGGTGACGCCCCAGCAGGCCATGGACGGGCTCGCCCGTGACCAGGACGCCATCATGACGCGGCTGGAGCGCTCCGGCGTGCAGGGCAAGCTCGGCCCCAAGATGAACAAGGAGCAGACCGCCGAGTACTGGTTCGCCAAGGCCGAGAAGGACGGCAACCTCGCGCCCCAGCGCAAGCTCGCCGACGAGAAGCCCAAGGGCGAGACGGTCGACTACGACGCGCTCATCAAGAGCTGGCCCTCGACGCCGCCCAAGCGCGCCTGACCGGCGCCCCCGCCCTTCTCCCCGCGCGTCGCGGGGAGAGGGCCCCCGACAGGGCGGATGACGGCCGCGTGACCCGTCCCCCGCCGCGCTTCCGCGCGCCGCCGTCTCCCGCTAAACGGGAGAAGACCGCTTAAGCGTGGGACCAGCCATGTCCGTCCTCGTCATCGACCAAGGTACGACCTCGACCCGCGCCATCGTGTTCGGGCCGGACGCGCTGCCGGTCAGTTCCGCCCAGGAGGAGTTCCCGCAGCACTTCCCCCGGCCGGGCTGGGTCGAGCACGAGCCCGAGGACCTGTGGCGCACGGCGCTGTCCACCGCCCGCATCGCGCTCAAGAAGGCGGCCGACGGGGGCGTGCGCGTGGCCGCGCTCGGCATCACCAACCAGCGCGAAACCGCCCTGCTGTGGGACAGGAAGACCGGCAGGCCGGTCCACAACGCGATCGTCTGGCAGGACCGGCGCACCGCCCCGCTCTGCGCGCACCTCGCCCGCGACGGCGCGGAGCCCCTCGTCCAGGAGCGGGCCGGCCTGCTGCTCGACCCCTACTTCTCCGCCACCAAGCTCGCCTGGATGCTGGACGAGGTTGCGGGCGCGCGCGACAGGGCCCGGCGCGGCGAGCTCGCCTTCGGGACGGTTGACAGCTACCTGCTGTGGCGCTTCACGGGCGGCGCGGTCCACGCGACCGACGCCACCAACGCGTGCCGCACCGCCCTCTACAACATCCACGAGGGCGCGTGGGACGACGACCTCCTGAAACTGTTCGACCTTCCCCGAAGCCTGCTGCCGGAGGTCCGCGACTGCGCGGCCGAGTTCGGCACCGCCGCGGCGGAGCACCTGGGGGCGGCGCTGCCCATCCGGGGGATCGCGGGCGACCAGCAGGCGGCGCTGGTCGGCCAGACCTGCTTCGAGCCGGGCATGGTGAAGGCCACCTTCGGCACGGGCGCCTTCGTGCTGCTGAACACCGGCGAGCGGGCCGTGCCCTCCTCGCACCGCCTGCTCACCACCGTCGGCTACCAGCTCAAGGGGCGCCGGACCTACGCGCTGGAGGGCTCCATCTTCTCGGCCGGCGCGACCGTCCAGTGGCTCCGCGACGGGCTGAACCTCGTGCGCTCCTCGGCCGAGACCGGGGGCCTCGCGGCCCAGTCCGACCCCGACCAGGCCGTCTACATCGTGCCGGCCTTCGTGGGCCTGGGGGCGCCCACCTGGGACGCCGAGGCGCGCGGCACCATCACGGGGCTGACCCGCGGCTCGACGCGGCGCGAGATCGCCCGGGCGGCGCTGGAGTCCACCGCGTTCCAGACCCGCGACCTGCTCGACGCCATGAAGGCCGACTTCGCCGACCCGCGCGCCGAGGCCGCCGTGATGCGCGCCGACGGCGGCATGAGCGCCAGCGACTGGACCATGCAGAGCGTGGCCGACATGATCGACGCCCCGGTGGACCGCCCCGTCGTGCGGGAAACCACCTCGCTCGGCGCCGCCTACCTCGCGGGCTGGCAGTCCGGCCTCTACCCCGACCCGGCCGAGTTCGCGCGGAGTTGGCACCTGGACACGCGCTTCACGCCCGCCATGGACGACGCCACCCGGGCCCGCAAGCTCAAAGGCTGGCGCGAGGCGGTCGCGCGGACGGTGCTGAAGCCCTGACCCGCGGCGGACCGGCGGGGTTCCGGGCTCGGGTCAACGTTTGCCGGTTCTATCCTTCTCCCCGCGCACGCGGGGCGAAGGGCATCGCTCGGCACTGGTCATGTTAACCCGAGCTCAAAGCCCCGGGCAGACCGGGCAGCGGTTTGACACCGTCCGGGCGGACTGCCACACAGCGCGCGGTCAGCGGTCCACGCGGCGCCGACCGCACCGCAAGGCCCGCCCGCCGGCCCTCGCGCGGGAGTTCCGAGTTCCCCGATGATCCATGTCCGGCAGGCGTTCCAGAACCTTCTCAAGGGCGGCCGGGACGGGGAACGCGCCTACTTCGACGAGGCCTACTACCGGGCGAGCTACGCCGACGTCCGCGCCGCGGGCGCCGACGGCTTCGCGCATTACATGGCGCACGGCTGGCGAGAGGGCCGCAACCCGTCGGCCGGCTTCAACACGCTGTTCTACCGCGACGCCCACCTCGGGGGCGCGGCCGTCAACCCGCTCACCCACTACGTCGAGAACGGCGGGCGGCGGTCGGACATCAAGGTCAAGCCGGACGCGCCGTCCGCGTTCGTCGCCGTGCAGCGCGGCGTCGTGGCGGCGGAGTTCGACGCCGACTTCTACCGCCTGCAGGCCGCCGGCGGCCCGGCGGCCGACCTCCTCACGCACTACCTCACGGACGGCTGGAAGCAGGGCCGGTCGCCCAACCGCGCCTTCGACAGCAACGCGTACCTCGCCCGCCACGGCTTCGTGAAGGCGCTGGACGTGAGCCCCTTCTACCACGCCCTGTCCCAGGCGCGCCTCGCGCGGAGGCCGCGGGCGAAGGCCTCGGCCCGCAAACCCGCCACCGTGGACAAGGCCGCCGTGCGCGCCGTGGTGGAGCCCGCCTTCGACCGCGCCTACTACCTGCAAGCCTACGGGGACGTGGGCGCCACCGGCGCCGACCCGCTGACCCACTTCCTCGACTACGGCTGGCAGGAGGCGCGCAACCCCACCCCGCTGTTCGACGCCGCCTACTACGCGGCGCGCAACGCGGAGGCCGTCGAGGGCCTGAACCCGTTCTACCACTACCTCGTCGCCGGCCGGGCGGAGGGGCGGCGGCCCAACCCCGCGGGCGACCGGCTCTACCCGCCGCTGGAGGCGCCCGCGCCCGCGGACTGGGACCGGGTGACGCCCATGGCCGTCACCGCCGGCGCCGAGGTCGTGGTCGTGATCCCCGTCTACAAGGGCCTGGGGGAGACGCTCGCCTCGATCCACGCCGTGCTCGCGGCACCCCAGGCGACCCGCACCGCGCTGCACGTCATCAACGACCGCACCCCCGACGCCCGGCTCGACGCGGCGCTGGCCGAGCTCGCGGGCCGCGGCCTGTTCTCCTACGCGCGCAACGCCGAGAACCTCGGCTTCGTCCGCAGCTGCAACCGCGGGCTCGCGGCCTTCCCCGAGCAGGACGTCGTCCTGCTCAACGCCGACACGCGCGTGTCGGGCGACTGGGTCGACCGCATGGCGGCCCACATCCGGCGGGACCCCTCGGTCGCCACCGTCACGCCGCTCAGCAACAACGCCACGATCTGCTCCTATCCGGCCGTCAACCGCAACAACCTGATCGAGCTGGAGGTGCCCGCGGAAGACCTCGACCGGATGGCCGCGGCCTGCAACGCCGGGCGCGCCTCGGACCTGCCCACGGGCGTGGGCTTCTGCTTCCTCATGGGCCGGCAGGCCCGCGCCGCCGTGGGCGTGCTGGACGAGGCCGCGTTCGGGCGCGGCTACGGCGAGGAGAACGACTTCTGCCTGCGCGCCGCCAAGGCCGGCTTCCGCAACGTGCTGGCCGAGGACGTGTTCGTCTACCACGCGGGGCAGGTGTCCTTCGCGGAGTTCACGGCGGCCGAATACGGCCCGGGCCAGGCCGCGCTGCTCGCCAAGCACCCCGACTACCCCGACCGCGTGCTGCGCCACCTGCGGGCCGACCCCGGCCTCGCGGGGCGGATGCGGCTCGACCTGGCCCGCCTGGCGCGGCAGGTGGGCACGGGCGCGGTGGTTCTCGTCACGCACGCGCTCAAGGGCGGGATCGGCACCCACGTCGCCCACCTCCGCCATCGGCTCGGGAGCGAGGGCGTCCCCACCGTCACGGTCCGCGTGGGCGTGGGCAGCCCGTGGGGCGTGGAGGTCGCGGGCGACCCCGACACCGCCCCCTTCTGCCCGAACCTGCCGCCCACGGGCTTCAACCAGCTCCGCCCCCTGCTGGAGGGGTTCCTCCGCGCGCTGGAGCCCCGCGCGATCCACGTCCACTCGCTGGTGGGCTTCGACTGGGTCGCGGCGACCGGGTTGATGGCGCTCGTGCGGGGCACGGGCGTCCCCTACTACTTCACGCTGCACGACTATTCCGTGGTCTGCCACCGCAACGACCTGGTGCTGACCGACGGCCGCTTCTGCGGCCTGCCGGCCGTGGACGCGTGCCGGGCCTGCGTGGCGGGCGACCAGACCTATCCCGAGGCGGTCGACCCCGCGGTGCGGCGCGAGACCTACGCGGATTTCCTGGCCGGCGCCGCGGCGGTCTTCGCCCCCTCGGACGACATCAAGCGGCGCCTGGAGCGGGCCGGGGCGCCCTACGCGGTCACCGTGCGGCCGCACGAGGACGCGGCCGAGCCGCTGGAGCCGATCCCGCGGCCCGCCGGCGCGGCCGTGACCGACGTCGCCGTGGTGGGCGCGGTCGGCACGCACAAGGGCTCGCACGTGCTGCTCAACCTGGCGCGCGACGCGCGGGCGCGCGGGCTGCCGATCCGCTTCCACGTGGTGGGCTACACCGACCTCGACGAGGACCTGCTCGCCGCGGGCGTCACGATCACGGGACGCTACCGGACGGAGGGCGAGGCCGTTGCCCACCTGCGCGACATCCGCCCCGCCCTCATGCTGCTGCCCTCGATCTGGCCCGAAACCTTCCTGTACACGCTGTCGCTGGCCAACCGCCTCGACCTGCCTCCGGTCGTCTTCGACCTGGGCGCCCAGGCCGACCGCGTGCGCGAGACCGGCTTCGGGACCGTGCTGGACTACGGGCTGATCGACGACGTCGCGGCGCTCAACGACCGGCTCCTGAGCCTGGCGGCCGAGACGGCCGGGACGCCGCGCGCGACCCCCGTTTCCTACGCGAGCCTGATCAACGACTATTACCGCCCTTGACGGGATCGCGGCCCGCCGGAACCCGCCCGGCCGGGGGACGCGCGACCGCGGCGGGGTGGAGCGCCTGAAAGGCCACGGGATGCGGATCAACAAGTGGTACTTCGCGACCAACGTCCACGGGTTGCGCTACGCCTTCGACCAGATGCAGGTGGCGGTCCTGTCCTGCGCCAGGAACACCCGCCTCACCGCGCACGGCCTCGTCGACGACGAGGGCGGCGACGAGGAGACCGAGGCGCGCGTCCGCTGGCTCGTGGACCACGGCGTGACGGTCACGCGGCACAAGGCCTCGATGGTGGCGCTGCTGGCGCCCACCTTCGGGGAGCAGATGACCGTGTACGGCGGCCACTGGCTGCGCTGCGACATCCCCGAGATCGAGCGGGACGAGCCCGTCGTGCTCTACACGGACATCGACGTCATGTTCGCCCGCGACATCCCCGACATCGGGGCGCCGCCCGCCTTCCTGGCCTGCGGCCCCGAGCACCACCGCGACGACTACGGCTACTTCAACAGCGGCGTCGTGATCATGAACCTGCCCGCCCTACGCAAGCGCAAGCGCGACCTGGTCGAGGTCGTCAAGCGGCGGCTCGCGGTCACGGCGCCCTACGACGACCAGACCGCGCTGAACGAGCTCTACGCGGGGGCGTGGCAGCGGCTGCCGCCCGTCTGGAACTGGAAGCCCTACTGGGGCGTGAACCCGGAGGCGATCATCGTCCACTTCCACGGCCCCAAGCCCGCCCACGCGACCCGGATGCGCGACGGCGAGCCGGACGTCTTCGGGACCGAGTACAAGACCATCTACGAGCGCGACCCCGGCGGCTACGAGGTCTACTGCGGCCGCTTCGCGGACATCCTCGCGGCCGACGGCTGATCGGGAGGGTTTTGGGCGATGCCGGTGGAGATCGTCGGCGACCGGGACGGCAACGACGTCCAGGTGTCGCCCAAGTTCCTGGAGGAGGGCACGGGCCGCATCGAGCTGAAGGGGCGCGGCGCCCGGATCAGCATCGCCGAGCCCGCCCAGGCCGGCAACATCTACTGCACGGTGGAGGGCGGCGCCCGCATCTCGATCGGCCGCGGCTGCGTGCTGGGCGTCCTCGCCATCCACGCGCTGGCGCCCGGCGCGGAGATCAGGGTGGGCGAGCGCGTCGGCTTCAACGGGTCGGTCAGCGTGGCCGCGCACGAGGCGTCCCTGCTCGACATCGGCGACGACTGCCTGATCGCCTCCGAGTGCAGCCTCAACACCTCCGACGTCCACCACGTGCTGGACGCGAGGTCGGGCGCGCGCCTCAACCCGGCCGCCGACATCGCGGTCGGCCGCCACGTCTGGCTCGCGGCCCGCGTGATGGTGCTCAAGGGCGCCCGCGTCGGCGCCGACTCGGTGGTGGGCGCGGGCTCGATCGTCACCGGGCAGTTCGAGCCCAACTGCCTGATCGCCGGCGTCCCGGCGCGGCGGTTGCGGCGC
>CAXTDZ010000036.1:0-28066 GCA_964243035.1 uncultured Lichenihabitans sp. | reverse complement strand
TGCGCCAGGCCGTGCGTGCCATGAGCGCCATCGAGGGCTCGTCCCGGCAGATCGGACAGATCATCGGCGTGATCGACGAGATCGCCTTCCAGACCAACCTGCTGGCGCTCAACGCCGGCGTCGAGGCCGCGCGCGCCGGCGATGCGGGCCGCGGCTTCGCGGTGGTGGCCTCCGAGGTGCGCGGGCTCGCCCAGCGCTCGGCCGAGGCCGCCAAGGAGATCAAGGCGCTGATCTCGACCTCCACGACCCAGGTCGAGGAGGGCGTGACGCTGGTGGGCGAGACCGGCCGGGCCCTGGAGCGCATCGTGGCCCAGGTGGGCGAGATCACGACCGTCGTGAACGACATCGCGGCCTCCGCGCACGAGCAGGCGACGGGGCTCGACCAGGTCAACACCGCCGTCAACCAGATGGACCAGGTCACCCAGCAGAACGCCGCCATGGTGGAGCAGTCCACCGCCGCGAGCCACGAGCTCGCGCGCGAGGCGGAGGATCTCGCCCGGCTGGTGGGACGCTTCCAGACGGGTCACGCCGCCGCTCCCGAGCCCCGCGCCCCCGCCCGCCCGCCCGCGGCCAAGCCGGCCCGCGGCGCCGCGGTGGTCGCCCTGAAACCAGCCGGGCGCGGCGGCGCGGCCCGCAAGGCCGAGACCGCCGCCGCCGCCGAGCAGGGCTGGGAGGAGTTCTGAGCGCGGCTCAGTCGCGCGCGGCCCTGGCGTCGGCGGGGGTGACGGGGGCGTCGGAGCCGTTGCCGAAATGGCCGCGCACGTAGTTGACCACGGCCGCGACCTGCTCGTCGCTCATCGCGCGGCCGACCGCGGGCATCGCGTTGAGGCCCTTGACCACGACCGCGGTCGTGAAGGCGGCCGAGGCCAGGTTCGCGTCGCCGGCCAGCGCGGGGTAGGAGGCCGCGCCGCTCGCCCCGCGCCCGTCGGGCATGTGGCAGCCCTGGCAGGTGTTGGCGTAGAGGCTCGCGCCGTCGCCCTCGGCGAAGCTGCGGCCGGGGCTCAGCATCGCGGCCCCCGGCGGCTGCGCCGCATCCGGCCCGGCGGGCCGGGCCGCCGCGGGCAGCAGCATCGCGAGTGCCGCGAGGGCGGCGCGCAGGCTCCCGCGACCGGGCGGCGGGGAGGGGGCCGGTCCGCCCCCCGTCACCCGCGCACCACCCGCGCGTGGAGCCGCGTGACCGCGTCGAGCGAGGACAGGATCGCGCCCTCCTGCCAGGCCGGCAGGTAGGACGCGTGTTCGCCCGCCAGCACGATCCGCCCGTCGATCTGGCACAGGTCGTCGTAGTGGGCGGCCCGGGCCGCCTCCGTCCAGCCGCCCGAGCACCCCATCGCGGAGGGCACCCGGTGCCAGGCGACCGCGACGCCGGTGTCGAACTCGGTTCGGTACTGCGGGTGGATGCGCGCTCCGAGCTCCACGGCGCGCGCGACGCGGTCGGCCGGCGCCATGGCGGCGAACTCGTAGGAGTTCGGGGCACCGAACAGGTAGGCGCCGAGCAGCACGCCGGGGCCGGGGGCCCCCAGGCCCGCGGCCGGGTAGCCGATCTGCCGGATCGGCAGGTCCGTGTAGGTGATGCCGCCGTAGATGGCCTCGTCCTCCTCCCAGAACCGCCGCCTGAACTGCAGGCCGATCTTGGTGGCCGACGTGTAGGGCACGGCGTTGACCGCGGCTTTCAGGCGGGGGCCGGCGTCGAGCGGGATGCGGCTCAGGACCGACAGCGGGAGGGTGCACACGCACCAGTCCGCGCCGTCCTCCTCCGTCGGGCCGCCGCCGCCCGCGTCGGCGTGGGTGACCGCGACCCCGGTTCCGGTCTGCCGGATGCCCGTCACCCGGCGCCCGTAGCGGATCACGCCGTCGAGCGCGCGCCCGAAGGCGTGGCCGATCCGGTCCATGCCCCCCACGGGCTGCATCAGCGTGGTCTGGAACTCGAACTCCGCGAAGTTGCCGAGGTAGCGCCACAGGCGCGCGTCCAGCACCTCCGCGCGGCCGACCGGCTCGCTCGCGGTCGGGGCCGCGCCCAAACCTCCGCCGGCCGCCTTGCCCGGGCCCCGGTAGGCCGCGGAGGCGAGGCTCGCCCTGTAGCCGTAGTCGTCGTCGAGCGCGCCCCAGTCCTTCAGGGCTTCGAGCAGGACGGCTTTGTCCTCGACCGACAGCGCGTCGTCGAGCCGGTCCTGGTGCGCGGCCTTGGCGAGCAGGTCGGCGACGTGGCCCTGGAAGTCGGCCTTGACCTCGCGAATGCGCTGCGGCCTGCCCCCGAACGCCCCCGACGCGTGAAGATAGGCGTTGTGGTTGAGCTGCACGAAGGGTTCGAGCGCCACGCCCAGGCGCTTGCAGTAGTGCAGCACGGCGCGGTGGTGGTAGGGGATGCGCCAGGGGCCCGGGTTGAGGTAGAGGCCGGGCGCGAAGCCGCAGTCCTGCCGGGCGCCGCCCAGCTCCGTGTAGCGGTCGCCGCCGCGCAGCGTCCAGTTCCGCCCGCCGGGCCGCGTGTTGTATTCGAGCACCCGGACCCGGTAACCCGCGTCGCGCAGCTCCAGCGCCGCCGTCATCCCCGCCAGGCCCGCGCCGAGCACGAGCACGGACGCGGCCTTGGGATCGCCCTCCAGCCTGACCGGGCCCGCGAAGGTGGACTCCGCCGCCAGGCCGAGGCTCGTCATGGTTCTGAGCATCGCGGCCGACCCCGCGACCGCCCCGACCAGCGCCAGGAGGTCGCGACGCGTGACGGCGGCCGGCCCGGACCCGTTCTGCACCATCGCCGCCTCCCCGGCCCCGCGCGGACGGGACCGCTCACCCCAGGCGCGTGTATTCCACCATGGCCTGACCGCGGGGGTGCGCCCAATCCCCGACGTAGCGCGCGGCCCACCGGTCCGCCCGCGCGGCCTCGACCATATCCTGCGCGTAGTAGTGGTAGGCGTCCCTGTGGCCGAAGGTCTCGACCCCGTGGCCGTTGACGTGCCGCTGCGCGAACGGAAGGCCCTCGGGCAGTTCGAAGAAGCTCAGGTACAGCCGGGCACCCGGCTTGAAGTAGACGCCGGCGTTCTCCAGGCAGACCCGCAGGAAGTTGAGCGGCAGGTGCGTCATCACGGACACGCAGGCGCCCATGTCGATGCTGGCCGGCTCCAGGCGCCCGTGCCTGAAGACCCGCGACGTGTACAGGTTGGCGCGGGGGAGCCTCGCCTGGATCCCGGCCTTCCTGAGCTCGACCGCGTAGCCGACCTCGATCAGGCGGCGTTCCGCGTCGACCCCGTAGTAGTTGCCGGGGTCGAGGTAGGGGATCAGCTTGACGCCGGCGCGCAGGCAGCCGCAGCCGAGGTCGAGGAGCCGGTGCTCCGGCCGCAGGCCCGACGCCCGCAGGAAGTCGAGCTGGTGCTGCCCGGCTTCCTCCCACATGGCGCCGACCAGGTTGCGGTGCCGGCCCTTGCGGATGCTGTTCTCCGTCCGCTCGCCATCCTCGTACTGGCTGTGCAAGGGGTTTCCGGTCCGGTTCTCCGACATGCCCGTTCCCTTCCGCTGACCGCGCCTCGCGGAAGAACCGCACCATTGTTTCCGGAGTGCGACTTTGGGTTCGCCCGCGCCGGTTCCGCCCTTGCTCCCCGCTCGTCGCGGGGCGAGGGGCATCGCCCGGCGCCGGGCGCGTTGCCCCGAACTCGAAAGACCGGCCGTTCCCCCCCGCGACGCAACCTCCTACCACGGGCCGGCTGGACAGGTTAGCGGACAGGGGGGAATGGTCCGGACGACCTCGCGCTGGTCGCCCGCGCCGGGCCGCCATCCTGTCCGCAAAATCGTGAGGACCATCGCGGCCGATCCGGGCGCGGCCGGCGCCAGCGCGGCCGCCTGCCGGGCGGACACGACCAGCGCGTCGTGACGGTTGAGCGTCCCCGCGGGCGTCGAGACCGTGCCCGCCGTACACACCACGACAACCGTCTCCCCGGCCGCCGGAACGACGGTTCGGGCGGGCCCGAGGCGGGTCGCGGCGTGGCGGAACCGGGTCCGCTCGCTCATCAGGTTGAGGTTGGTCACCGGCCCGCGCGACAGGCGCCCCAGGCAGGGCACGTCGGCCGGGAAGGTGAACGGGTCGGAGGCGGCGGTCAGCCGGACCGGCGGCGCGGTGCCCGGCACCAGCTCAAGCCCGTCGCCCTCCACCACGGCCAGCGTCCGGTCCCGGCCCGGAAAGATCGAGAACGGCCCGTCGGACGCCACGCGCGCCAGGCTGACCCGCCAATCGAAGTCGTCCAGCCCGGCGCCGTCCGGGGAGGCCGCGATCTCGACCGTCTCGCCGCCCCCGTTCTTCCACGGCACGCGGGGACGGTCCCCGACGCGGACGATCCGCGGCCCGCGGCCCGGGCGCGCCGGCATCCCGTCAGCCGGACCGCGCGAAGGCGAGGCAGCGGTCGAGCACCCGGGCCAGCGCGTCGCGGACCGGGGTCGCGTGGCCGGGGTCGTAGGGGGGCGGCCAGTCGGCCGCGGACACCCGGCCCTCCGGCTCGCGCAGGTAGGCGCGGCAGGCGAGCTCCATCTGCAGGGCGTGGACGCCCGCGGCGGGCGCGCCGAGCCGCCGCGTGATGAAGCCGCCGCGGAAGCGGCCGTTCACGGCCGTGCTCCGACCCGTGGCGCGGCACAGCGCCTCCACGGCCTCCGACAGGGCCGGGGCGCAGGTCCTGCCGTTGTCCGTGCCTATGTTGAAGGCCGGCAGCCGGCCCTCGAACAGGCGCGGGATGACGGAGCGGATGGAATGGCAGTCGTAGACCACCACGCGGCCGTGCCGGGCCTTGAGCCGGGCCACCTCGGCGTCGAGCGCCGCGTGGTAGGGGTCGAAGAACCGGGCGCGCCGCGCCGCGATCTCAACCGCGTCCGGGCCCGGGCCGTCGCGGTAGAGCGGCTCGCCGTCGAAGGTCGTCGTGGGGCACAGCTCCGTGGTGGCCTGGCCGGGGTAGAGCGAGGCCCCGGACGGGTCGCGGTTCACGTCGACCACCGTGCGCGACACGGTTGTGCGGACCGTCGTGGCGCCCAAGGCAGCGGCGAAACCGTAGAGCCGGTCGATCCACCAGTCCGCGTCCACCCGGGCGAGGGCGGGCGAGACGAGCCGCTCCTCCAGCCCCGGCGGCAGGTCGGTGCCGGTGTGGGGCAGGCTGACGAGCAGGGGCGCGTCGCCGCGCACCACCTCCAGCCAGTCGGGAGGCGAGGTCTGCACCGTCACACCCCCCGCCGGACGCGCGCCCAAAGGGGGTTGAACCCCATCCGGTAGACGAGCTCGGCCGGCCGTTCGACGTCCCAGATCGCGAGGTCGGCCCATTTGCCCGCTTCCAGCGTGCCGGTCTCACCCAGGAGCCCGAGGGCGCGGGCCGCCTCCCGGGTCGCGCCCGCGAGGCACTCGTCGACCGTCATGCGGAACAGCGTCGCGCCCATGTTCAGGGCCAGCAGCAGTGAGGTGAGCGGCGAGGTGCCGGGGTTGGCGTCGGTGGCGAGCGCCATGGGAACGCCGTGGCGGCGGAACAGGTCAACCGGCGGCACCCTGGTCTCGCGGATGACGTAGAAGGCGCCCGGCAGCAGCACCGCGACCGTGCCGGCCGCAGCCATCGCGGCGGCCCCGGCCTCGTCCGCGTACTCCAGATGGTCCGCCGACAGCGCGCCGAAGCGCGCCGCGAGCGCGGCCCCGCCCCCGTTGGACAGCTGGTCGGCGTGCAGCTTGACGGGCAGGCGGAGCGCCCGGGCGGCCTCGAAGACGCGCGCGATCTCGGCGGGCGAGAACGCGATGCCCTCGCAGAAGCCGTCCACCGCGTCGACCAGCCCCTCCGCGGCGAGGGCCGGCAGCATCGTGTCCGCAACGGCCGCAACGTAGCCGGCGCGGTCGCCCAGCCTCTCCGGCGGCAGCGCGTGGGCGCCCAGGAAGGTCGCGCGCACGCCGACCGGGCGCTCGTCCGCCAGCCGCCGCGCGGCCCGGAGCGCCTTGCGCTCGTTGGCGAGGTCGAGGCCGTAGCCCGACTTGACCTCCACGGTCGTGACGCCCTCGGCGATCAGGGCGTCGAGGCGCGGCAGGGTTTGGCGTACGAGCGCGTCCTCGTCGGTCGCCCGGAGCGCCGCCACCGAGGACGCGATGCCGCCGCCGGCCCTGGCGATCTCCTCGTAGCTGCGGCCCTGGAGGCGCAACTCGAACTCGTGCGCGCGGTTGCCCGCCCAGACGAGGTGGGTGTGGCAGTCGATGAGCCCGGGGGTGATCCAGCGCCCGGCGCAGTCGACGGTGTCGGGCGCCTCGCGGAGGGCGGGGGGCATGGCGGCCTCCGGGCCCGCGTAGACGATGCGGCCGTCCCGCGCCGCCACCGCGCCGCGCTCGACCGTGCCCAGGCCCGGGCGGGTCGGGGCCAGCGTCGCGAGGCGCGCGTTCCGCCACAGGCGGTCGCACCCGGCCGCGGGGTCCTGGGCCGGCATCGCGGGGTCAGCGCCCCAGCATGGGCAGGTCGAGCCCCTGCTCGCGCGCGCAGGCCACGGCCTCCGGGTAGCCCGCGTCGGCGTGGCGCATGACGCCCGTGCCGGGGTCGTTGGTGAGCACCCGGGCGATGCGGCGGGCCGCCTCCGGCGTGCCGTCGGCCACCACCACCATGCCCGCGTGCTGCGAGAACCCCATGCCGACCCCGCCCCCGTGGTGGAGCGACACCCAGGTGGCGCCCGACGCGCAGTTGAGCAGGGCGTTGAGCAGCGGCCAGTCGGACACGGCGTCCGAGCCGTCCCGCATCGCTTCCGTCTCGCGGTTGGGGGAGGCGACCGACCCCGAGTCGAGGTGGTCGCGGCCGATCACGACCGGCGCCTTGAGCTCGCCCGAGGCCACCATGGCGTTGAACGCGAGGCCCAGCCTGGCGCGCTGCCCGAGGCCGACCCAGCAGATGCGCGCGGGCAGGCCCTGGAAGCGGATGCGCTCGCGCGCCATGTCGAGCCAGCGGTGCAGGTGCGCGTCGTCGGGGATCAGCTCCTTCACCGCCGCGTCGGTCCGGTAGATGTCCTCGGCCTCCCCGGACAGGGCCGCCCAGCGGAACGGCCCGATCCCGCGGCAGAACAGCGGGCGGATGTAGGCGGGCACGAAGCCGGGAACGTCGAAGGCGTCGGCCACGCCCTCCTCCTGCGCCATCTGGCGGATGTTGTTGCCGTAGTCGAACACCGGCACGCCCATCCGGTGGAACTCCAGCATGGCCCGCACGTGCGCGGCCATGGAGCTCTTGGCGGCGGCCGTCACGGCCGCGGGCTCGACCCGCGCCCGCTCGCGGTACTCCGCCCAGGTCCAGCCCGCGGGCAGGTAGCCGTTCAGGGGGTCGTGGGCGGAGGTCTGGTCGGTGACGAGGTCGGGCCTCACGCCGCGCCGGACGAGGTCGGGAAAGACCTCCGCGGCGTTGCCGAGCAGGCCCACCGACACCGCCTCGCCCCGGGCGCAATGGTCGGCCACGGTCGCGAGCGCCTCGTCGAGGCTGCCCGCCTGCGTGTCGAGGTAGCGCGTCCGCAGGCGGAAATCGATGCCCTCCTGCCGGCACTCGACCGTCAGCGAGGAGGCCCCGGCGAGCGTCGCGGCGAGCGGCTGCGCGCCGCCCATGCCGCCCAGGCCCGCCGTCAGCACCCAGCGCCCCGCGAGCGAGCCGCCGTAGTGCCGCCGCCCGGCCTCCACGAAGGTCTCGTAGGTGCCCTGCACGATGCCCTGGCTGCCGATGTAGATCCAGGAGCCGGCCGTCATCTGGCCGTACATCATCAGGCCCTCGGCATCGAGCCTGTTGAAGTGGTCCCAGCCGGCCCAGCGCGGCACCAGGTTGGAGTTGGCGATCAGCACGCGCGGCGCGTCCGGGTGGGTGCGGAACACCCCCACCGGCTTGCCCGACTGCACCAGCAGCGTTTCGTCGTCGCCGAGGCGCTTCAGCGTGTCCACGATGGCGTCGAAACACGCCCAGTCCCGCGCGGCCCGGCCGATGCCGCCGTAGACCACGAGCTCCTTCGGGTTCTCGGCCACGGCGGGGTCGAGGTTGTTCATGAGCATCCGCAGGGGCGCCTCCGTCAGCCAGGACCTGGCCGTCAGCTCGGGGCCGCGGGGGCTGCGGATCTCGACGTCGCGGAAGCGGGCGTTGCTCAGCATGGCGGTCTCCCGAACCTTTGCGGACAAGCGCGGTGCGGGCCGCCCGGCCACCGCCGTCCGGCCCGTTGCGGCAGGTTAAAAGGCACCGTACACCTTGTTCATGCCCGTTACCCGTTGAAGCCGGTGCCGTCTGGTTTGACCACGTCGCTCTTCGCCGAGAAAGCCTTTCTGCCCGACGGTTGGGCGCGCGACGTCGGCATCGACCTCGACGGGGCGGGGCGGGTCGCGGCGGTGACGCGCGGCGCCGACCCTCGCGGGCGCGAGCGCGTCGCGGGGCCGCTGCTGCCCGCGATGCCCAACCTGCATTCCCACGCCTTCCAGCGCGCCATGGCGGGGCTCGCGGAGCGGGCCGGGCCCGCGGGGGAGGGGGCCGCGGACGACAGCTTCTGGACGTGGCGGGAGGCCATGTACGCGATTGCCGGCCGCATCACGCCCGAAGACGCCGAGGCCGTGGCCGCGAAACTCTACACCGACATGCTCAAGGCCGGCTACGGCGCCGTGGCCGAGTTCCACTACCTGCACCACGGTCCAGACGGGACGCCCTACGCGGACGGGGCCGAGATGTCCCGCCGCGTCCTGGCGGCGGCGCGGGCGAGCGGCATCGGCCTCACCCTGCTGCCGGTGTTCTACGCGGCGTCCGGCTTCGGGGGCGCCCCGCCGGGCCCCGGCCAGCGGCGGTTCGTCCACGACGCGGACGGCTTCCTCCGCCTGCTCGACGGCCTGCGTCCCGCCTGCGAGGCGTCCGGCGCCACGCTGGGCCACGCGTTCCACTCCCTCCGCGCCGTGGTGCCCGGCGACATGCGCCGCGTCCTCGACGCGGCGCCCGGGGACGCCCCCGTCCACATCCACGTCGCCGAGCAGCGGCGCGAGGTCGAGGACTGCGTGGCCTGGAGCGGGCGCGGGCCGGTGACCTGGCTGCTCGACGAGATGCCGCTCGGCCCCCGGTGGTGCCTGATCCACGCGACCCACGCCGACCCGGGGGAAGCCGGGCGCGTCGCCCGGAGCGGCGCGACCGTAGGCCTCTGCCCGACCACCGAGGCCAACCTCGGCGACGGGCTGTTCCCCGGCCGGGCCTTCCAGGCCGCGGGCGGGTGCTTCGGGGTCGGCTCCGACAGCCACGTGTCGGTCAGCCCGGCCGAGGAGCTGCGCTGGTACGAGTACGGGCAGCGCCTGCGCGACGAGCGCCGCGTCCGGCTCGCGGGCGGCCCGGGGCGGTCGGTCGGCCGCACCCTGTACGAGACCGCCCTGCGCGGCGGCGCCCAGGCGCTCGGCCAGCCCCTCGGCGCGGTCGCGCCGGGCGCGGTGGGCAGCTTCGTCGTGCTGGACGGGCGGGACGCCCTGATCGGGCAGTCCGAGGGGGACGACATCCTCGACCGCTGGCTGTTCGCCGTGGGCGACGGGGCCGTCCGGGACGTCATGGTGGGAGGCGTGTGGCGCATCCGCGACCGGCGTCACCCCCGGGACGAGGAGATCGACCGCGCCTTCGCGGGCGCGGTCGGGCGTTTGGCGCGGTCGTGACCGCGCGTCGAGCTTGTGATGGAGGGACATCGAGAATGATCCGCAAACGCGCGCTCGCGGCCGGCCTGGCCGCCGCCGTGGTTCTGGGCCCGCAGGCCTGGGCCAAGGACTGGAAGACCGTCACGGTCGCCACGGAGGGCTCCTACGAGCCCTGGAACCTGACCAAGCCCGACGGCACGCTCGGCGGCTTCGAGCCCGAGCTCGCCAAGGACCTCTGCTCCCGCATGAAGGTCGACTGCAAGTTCATCACCCAGGACTGGGACGGCATGATCCCCAGCCTGAACGCGGGCAAGTTCGACGTGATCATGGACGCGCTGTCGGTGACGCCGGAGCGCAAGGAGGTGATCGCCTTCACGGCGCCCTACGCCGCGACGCCGGCCGCCTTCGCGGTCTCCAAGACCGGCCCGCTCGCCAACATGCCCGGCACCGGCACCACGGTCACCTTCACGGGCCACGAGGACAAGGGGGCCGTGGCGCCCCTGCGCGCCGCCCTCAAGGGCAAGACCATCGGCATCCAGACCGCCACCGTCTACGCCAAGTTCATCTACGACAATTTCGGGGACGTCGCGACGATCCGCGAGTACAAGACCTCGGCCGAGCACGACCTCGACCTCGCGGCCGGCCGCATCGACGCGGCCTTCGACGACTCCACCTACTTCACCTCGGCCATGGCCAAGCCCGACAACGCCGACCTGGCGTTCAGCGGTCCCACCTTCGCGGGGCCGATCTGGGGCGAGGGGGAAGCGTTCGGGGTCCGCAAGGCCGACGCGGACCTCAAAGCCCTGTTCGACGGGGCCGTCAAGTCGGCGCTGGCCGACGGCACCGTGGCGAAGCTCAGTCAGAAGTACTTCGGGCTCGACGTCTCGCCCCGCTGACCCCGGCCCGGTCGCCCGCGCCGCGGCCGGTGGTGGTGCGGCCCTTGCAGGAAGGGGAGGGGCAGAGGGAGGGGGCGTGACGTCGTTGGCGATCCTGGGTCTCGGGGAGGCCGGCTGGGGCGGCCTGCTCGCTGCGGCCGCCCTGATGACGCTCGCGGTCACGCTCGCCTCGCTCGCCTTCGGGGCGGTGCTGGGCGCCGGCTTCGCGGCCATGAAGCTGTCGCCCAGCCTCGTGTTGCGCGCGACGGGCGAGGCCTACACGACGCTGTTCCGCGGCGTGCCCGAACTGCTGATCATCTACGTCATCTACTTCGGCGGCTCGAACGCCGTGACCGCCGTGGGCCACCTGCTGGGCGGCAGCGGCTTCGTGGGCTTCCCGGCCTTCGCGGCCGGAACGGTCGCGGTGGGCGCCATCTCGGGCGCCTACCAGACCGAGATCTTCAGGGGCGCCTACCGCGCCATCGCGCGCGGCGAGATCGAGGCCGCGCTGTCCGTCGGCATGGGGCGCGCCCTGCGGCTGCGCCGGGTGGTCGTGCCGCAGGTGCTGCGCTTCGCGCTGCCCGGCCTCGGCAACGTGTTCCAGCTGACCCTGAAGGACTCCGCGCTCGTGTCGGTCACGGGCCTCGCCGAGCTGATGCGGACGAGCCAGATCGCGGCCGGGTCGACGCACCGCTACCTCCTGTTCTACGCGGTCGGGGCGGCCCTCTACCTCGTCCTTACCAGCGCGTCGGACCGGGCCTTCGGCCTCGCCGAGCGGCGGGTGCGCCGCTCCTTCCGGTCCGCGTCGTAGCGGGCGGACAATCCGAAAGGGCCGGATGGACGCGTCGTTCCTGCTCGCCACGCTGGTCAAGCTGGCGTCCGCGCTTCCCGCCACCCTGGGGCTGTTCGCGGGCTCGGTGACGCTGGGCAGCGTGCTGGCGCTCGGCGTCGCGGCCCTGAGCCTCAGCCGCAATCGGGCGGTCCGGGGCCTCGCCGGGGCCTACGTCTTCGTGTTCCGCGGCTCGCCGCTGCTGGTGCAGATGTTTCTGGTCTACTACGGCCTGGGCCAGGTCCCGGCCATCCGCCACAGCCTCGCCTGGCCGGTGCTGCGCGACCCCTTCGCCTGCGCGGTGCTGTCGCTCGCGCTCTGCACCACGGCCTACACGGCCGAGATCTTCCGCGGCGGGGTCCTGGCGGTGCCCGACCGCGAGATCGAGGCCGCGCGGGCGTGCGGCATGTCGGGCGTGCTGCTGCTCCGCCGCATCGTGGCACCCGTGGCGCTGCGCCACGCGCTGCCCGGCTACTCGACCGAGATCGTGCTGATGATGAAGTCGACCGCGCTCGCGAGCCTCGTCACCGTGTGGGAGGTGACGGGCGTGGCCCAGCGCATCATCGCCCAGACCTACCGCACGATGGAGGTCTTCCTGTGCGCGGCGGCCATCTACCTGCTGCTCAACTTCGTGATCTTCAGGATGCTGGGCCTGCTCGAACGCCGGCTGTCGCCGCACCTGCGCGCCCGGCCGGCGCCCGCCGACGCCCCGCTCGCCGGGGGCCACTGACGGCCCGGCCGGGCCCGCCCGTCCCGGCCTACTCGGCGGGGAGCAGCGCCGGGCGGCGGGCCGACGCCGCCAGGCCCAGGCCCAGCGTCGCGGCGAGGCCGCCGATCAGGAACACCGCCGAGTAGCCCGAGGCGTCGGCCAGCACGCCCACCAGCGGGCCGGTCGCGCCGTAGGCGAGGTCCTGGAAGGCCGCGAAGCCCCCGACCGCCGTGCCGCGCAGGTGCGGGGGCACCTGCTTGATGACCTCCGAGCCCAGGGCCGGGAACACCATGGAGCAGCCGAGCCCCGTCAGCAGCGCGCCCGCGAGCGCCGGCACCGGCCCGGGCGCGAGCCACAGGAGGTACTGGCCGCACGCTTTCACCGCGAGCGAGCCGACCGCGACGGGCACGCCCCCGATCCGGTCCGGCAGGTGGCCGAACAGCAACCGGACCACCACGAAGCCGGTGCCGAAACAGGTCAGCCCGAGGCCCGCGTAGGGCCAGCCGCGGCTCAGGAAATAGAGCGAGAGGAAGGCGCCCAGCGCCGCGAAGCCGACCCCCTGCAAGCCGACCGCGGCGCCGGCGCGCCAGATCCGCCCGACGATCCGCCGGAACGGCTCGCGCCGTCCCGCCTGGGGCGCCACCGCGGGGATCGCCCCGACCGCCGCCAGCCCCGCGAGCGGCACGATCGTGCAGACCACCATCAAGCCGCCGAAGCCGAGGCGGTCGAGCAGCGCCAGGCCCAGCGGCCCTCCCGCCGCGAAGGCCCCGTACATGCCCGCGCCGACGAGGGCATGACCCGGCCGGACCGCGCGTGGCCCGCGAGCCCGATCGCCCAGCTGATCATGCCGACCAGCCCCAGGCTCTCGCCCAAGCCCAGCAGCAGCCGCCCGGCGATCAGCACGGCGTAGTCGCCCGCGGGCGTGAGCGCCGGCCAGGCGGACAGGAGGCAGATCAGCCCGGCCGCCGCGTAGAGCACCAGCCCGCGCCGCATGCAGCTCTTGCCGCCGAGCCGGTCGGTCAGCGCCCCGGCCTGCGCGCGCGTCAGGATCGTGGACAGGAACGCGATGCCGACCGCGAGCCCGCCGGACGCGTTGCTGAGGCCGAGCCCCTGCACCACGTGGACCGGCACCGCGGGGAGCGACATCGCGACGGCCAGGTAGGACAGGAACAGGATGCCCGTCAGCGCCACGACGCGGCGCGTGGCGAGGGTGGGATCGGAGGGGTCTGTCATGGTCGGGCGGTCCGCACGTCATCCGACGCCCGCGGTCCGAGCCGGCATCCGGCTTCGTTCGACCGCGGCGTCGATGGGTGCGTTGACTGACGTGAACGCTTACGGTTCGTCTCGACGCGCTGGACTTACAACGGACTCGTCGGCTGATCCAGGGGTGTTTTCGCGCCCGAAGGTGTCGATCAGCAGTTGACATGTCCATGCCGAGCTATGCCCTTCGCCCCGCTTTGCGGGGAGAAGGTGCCCGACAGGGCGGATGAGGGGTTGTTTCCCGCGAAGGACCCCTCATCCGGCCTTCGGCCACCTTCTCCCCGGAGGGGCGAAGGGCATGGTTTGGCACCGGCGGCGTTGGCCCGACCTCAAGGCCTGATCGCGTCCGTTCAGGCCGTACGGCGCCCCGTCCGCCATCAGTGCTTGGGCCTGTTCATCAGCACGAAGCCCGTGCCCTTGCCGGGGTTCTCGGACAGGAAGGCGTGGGCGGCGTCGCGCAGCTTGGTGACGAGGTCAGCCTTGTATTTCTTGGCGTCGGGATCGAGTTCCAGCGTGGTGACCACCACCAGCATGTCCTGAGCGTCCCCTTCCCGCGGGTAGGACCGCCACGTCTTGGCGCTCCGAACCAGCGGATGCTCGAATTTCATGGTGTATCCGATCCTTGATCTTCCAAAACCGCTGACCCGTGTGGTTCACCGGATTGTCACAATCAAGCGGAATGCCGAAAAACCGTGCGGGGACAACCGCTACGGCGCGGCGGTCGGGCCGGCCCTGCCCGCCGACAGGTCGCGGTAGTAGGCCGACAACGTCTCGAACCAGCGGTGCCGCGCGTCGAGGTGGCCCAAGGTCCCGCCCCCCTTCGGCAGTTGCAGCGTCTCCACCAGCGCCGCGATCTCGGCCCTCGCCGCCGCGTGCGAGCTGCTCGCCGCCCCGGAGCGGCCCGCGGGCTCGATCGGGTCCAGCGCGGTGAGCCCGATGGGGAACAGCTCGCGGAAGATCACCCGGTCGTGCAGGCCCTCGGCCACCCGGAACAGGAGCTCGGGGGCGAGCCGCGTCAGGCTGGTGGCGATCTGCCGGGCGTTGTTGGAGGCGAGCGTGCCCATGCGGTTGCGCACCAGCACCCAGTCGATCAGCCCGGCGTCGGCCTGCCTGCGCTTGCGGCGGGCGTCCAGCACCAGGTCGGCGTAGTGGGCCACCTGGCCCCGGCGGGCCCGGTCGTGGTGGACCCGGCTCAGCACGTCGACGTCGATGAAGCTCTCGTTGACGGGGCAGACCAGCGTGTCGGCCAGCGAGTGGGCGAGCCGCATCAGGTAGCTGTCGGAGGCGGGCGTGTCGATCACCACGAACTCGTAGTCGTGCTCCACCTCCGCGATGGCCTGCGCGAAGCCCGCGAACTCGGCGGTCTCGTTCTCGGCGAGGTCGGCCGAGGTGCCGCGGTCGGGCGCGTTGTGGAAGGGCAGCTCGATCGGCGTGCCCGTGGAGGACGCCCAGGACTGGCGGTTCTCGAAAAAGCGGGTCAGCGTGCGCTGGCGGGTGTCGAGGTCGACGGTCGCGACCCGGTGGCCGGCCTTCAGCAGGGCGACCGCGAGGTGGATGGACAGCGTCGACTTGCCCGTGCCGCCCTTCTCGTTGGCGACGACGATGACGTGGGCGCTGCGCAGGTCCGGCTGGTCGTGGTCGGGGGCCATGGGCTTTGATCGAGGGTCCGGACGCCCCCCGCCCGGGTGGGGAGGGGCGGGCCGAGGTGGCCGTGCGGGGCGGGCGGGGTCCCGCGCCGCGCTTCTTGTGGCGCGCCACGATGACGGGGGCGAGATGAATCACGCATGATAAAGCCAATCGTAGCGGGCGAGCATGCGCTCGCGCCCCAGCCGCCGCATCACCATGTCGCGCCCGGCCGACAACGGCGGGCGCAGGCGGTAGATCAGGCCCTGCCGCCGCGATTCGCGTTGCGCGCGGGCGGCCCGCGGCCTGCGCGCCGCCTCGTAGGCCGCGAAGGCGCCCGCGAGGTCGCCCGCGCCCGCGACGGCCTCGCCCAGCGCCCCCGCGTCGGCGACCGCCTGCGACGCCCCCTGGGCCAGGAAGGGCAGCATGGGATGGGCCGCGTCGCCCAGCAGCGTGATCGCGCCGCGCGACCAGCGGGGCAGGGGAGGGCGGTCGAGAAGCGGCCACACGCGCCAGTCGACCGCGGCCTCGACCAGCGCGCGCGCGTCCGCGCACCAGGGCGCGAAGCGGGCGCGGACGGCGCGGGCGTCGCCCGCGACGCTCCACAGGTCCGCGGCGGGATCGACCGTCCAGCGCCCGTCCGCGACCGCCACCACGTTGACCAGGCTGCCGCCCCGCACCGGGTAGTGGACCAGGTGCAGGCCCGGCCCGAGCCACAGGACCGTGCGCGCGCCCCGGGCCGCGTCGGGCGCCTCCGCGGCGGGGACGAGGGCGCGCCAGGCGAGCTTGTCGACGCGCCCGCCCCCGTCCCCTTCTAGCATCGCGAGCGCGCGCACCCGCGACCGCAGCCCGTCCGCCCCCACCAGCCCGTCGACGGGCAGGGTGCGCGTCCCCGCTCCGTCGCGCACCGTGATCGCGAGGCGCCCGTCCCCGCGCGCCGCCACCCCCTCGACCGCCGCACCCGTTTCAACCGTGACGGCCGGGTGGCGGGTCGCGGCGCCGAGCAGCACGGCCTGGAGGTCGGCCCGGTGGAGCGTCAGGAACGGGGCGCCGTAGCGCCGTTCGGCCTCCGCGCCGTAGTCGAACCCGGCCAGGTCCGCGCCGTCGCGCGCGCGGCGGACCCGGACGCCCGGGGGCCGGGCCGCCACGGCCTCGACCGCCTCCAGCAGCCCGAGGCGCCGGAGCACGCGGGTGGCGTTGGGGGCGAGCTGCAGGCCCGCGCCCGCCTCCCGCGGCGCGGGCGCCCGCTCCAGCACGCGGACCCCGAGGCCCGCCCGGGCCAGGGCCAGGGCCGCCGCGAGACCGCCGACGCCGCCGCCCGCGACCGCGACCTCTCTCAGCGGAGCCGGCTCAGGGCGCGGTGTCGGGGGTGTAGGCGCATTCGGGCGGCGCGCAGCCGTGCCCGAGGCTCCTGTCGAACACGTAGTGGGTCGAGCAGTAGGAGCAGACCACGTCGTCGCTTCCGCCCATGTCGATGAACACGTGCGGGTGGTCGAAGGGCGGCAGCGCTCCCGTGCACATGAACTCCCGAACCCCGATCCGGACGTCGGGCACGCCGGGCTGGTTGTGGAAGTGCGGCGTTCCGTGAACTTCGGCCATGAGGGGGGTCCGGGCGGTGAGGGAACAAGGAGGGGCTTCGACCCCGGTCATCATTCGCCGGCTCTGCCCTCCTCCCCGCCGGCGGGGCGAAGGGCATGGCTCGGCACCGAACGTGTTGACCTGAGTTCGAAGCCCGGGTGACCAGTCTTCAGCATAAGGGGGCGGGGGGCGCTTGTGTAGGGTGCCGGCAAGCGCGTAAGCCCCGGCCGCGGCGAAGGTCCGGGGTGTGGGGCATGGTGCGGTTCGAGTCGGACGGCGTGGAGATCGCCTACCTGGACGAGGGCCGGGGCGACCCGGTGGTGCTGGTCCACGGCTTCGCGTCAACGGCCGCGGTGAACTGGGTCAACCCGCAGTGGGTCAAAACCCTGACGGGGGCCGGCCGGCGCGTGCTCGCGCTCGACAACCGCGGGCACGGCGCGAGCGGCAAGCCGCACGCCCCCGAGCAGTACGCGGCCGCGGTCATGGCCGCCGACGTGGCGCGGCTGATGGCCCACGCGGGCGTCGCCCGGGCCGACGTCATGGGCTACTCCATGGGCGCGCGCATCACCGCCACCCTCGCGCTCCGGCGCCCCGACCTGACCCGCTCGATCGTGCTGGGCGGCCTGGGCCTGCACCTCGTGGAGGGGACGGGTCTGGCGCCCGGCATCGCGGAGGCCATGGAGGCGCCCGGCCTCGACGCGCTCACCGACCCGACCCAGCGCCTGTTCCGCCGCTTCGCGGAGGCCAACGGCGCGGACCTGGCCGCGCTGGCGGCCTGCATCCGCGGCTCGCGGCAGTCGCTGACCAGGGAGGACGTCGCGGCCATCGCCTGCCCCGCGCTGGTGGCGGTGGGCACCCGGGACGCGATCGGCGGCCCGGCCGGGCCGCTCGCGGCCCTGTTCCCCAACGGCCGGGCGCTGGACATCCCCGACCGCGACCACAACCTCGCGGTGGGCGACAAGGTGTTCAAGCGGGGCGTGCTGGCCTTCCTGGACGCGCGTCCCTGAGGGGCCCGGGGGTCGCGCGGGCCGGCCCTTGTGCGGGGCGCGCATTGCCGTATCTGTGTGGCGCGGGCGGTCCCGACTCCGGCTGCCCGAACCCGCGAGGACGAGACGCCCGTGCACACGACCGCCGCCAACGTCGTCGGCTTCCCGGGGGCCGACCCCGTGTTCAACCGCATCAAGGCCGAGGCCGAGGCCGTGATCCGCGCCGAGCCGGAACTGTCGGGCTTCATCCTGGCCACCGTGGTCAACCACGCGGACCTCGCGGGCGCGGTGATCCACCGCATCACGTCGCGGCTCGACCACCGCGACGTGCCGGGCTCGCTGCTGACCCAGGTCTTCACCGACCTCGTCGCGGCCGACCCGGCGCTGCGCGACGCCTTCGCGGCCGACATCCTGGCGGTGGCCGAGCGCGACCCGGCCTCCACGCGGCTGATCGAGCCGCTGCTCTACTTCAAGGGGTTCCACGCCATCCAGACCCACCGCATGGCCCACGCGCTGTGGCTCGCGGGGCGGCGGGACCTGGCGCTCTACATCCAGGGCCGCGCCTCCGGCGTGTTCCAGACCGACATCAACCCCGCGGCGCCCTTCGGCAAGGGCATCTTCCTGGACCACGCGACGGGCCTCGTGGTGGGCCAGACGGCGGTGATCGAGGACGACGTGTCCATCCTCCAGGACGTGACGCTGGGCGGCACCGGCAAGGAACTGGGCGACCGGCACCCGAAGATCCGGCGCGGCGTGCTGATCGGCGCCGGCGCCAAGGTTTTGGGCAACATCGAGATCGGCCACTGCTCGCGGGTCGCGGCGGGCTCGGTGGTGCTGCAGCCGGTGCCGCCCAAGACCACGGTGGCGGGCGTGCCGGCCCGCGTGGTGGGGGAGGCCGGCTGCGCCGAGCCCGCCCGCAGCATGGAGCAGCGGCTGCTGCGCCTCGTGGACGCGGGCAACGCCCCGTCCTGACGCGGCATGGCTTCGACCTCGGGTTGACGGTCGCCGCTTCTGCCCTTCTCCCCGCTGATCGCGGGGCGAAGGGCGTTGCCTGGCCCTGGTGGTGGTAACCTGAGTTCAGAGCCCTGCCTGACGCGGGCGGCCAAGGAGGATATCGAGCTTGAACAAGACCGAACTGCGCCGCCTGCAGGACTACCTCCGGCAGTCGCTGGGCAACGACGCCCTGAAGGTGACGCCCCACCCCAGGGAGGACGACGCCGCCGACGTCTCCCTGGGCGAGCGCAAGATCGCCAGGATCAGCGTCGACGACGAGGACGGCGACCGGTCCTTCTCGTTCGAGATGAAGCTGCCCGTCGAGCGCGCCGCCATCCAGGACTACCTGCGGCTCCTGTTCGACAACCCAAAATTCCGGGTGGTGCCGCGCGCCAAGAAGACCGACTCGGTGGAGCTCAACATGGGCAACGAGTTCCTGGGCATCGTGTCCGCCGACGACCCGAAGGGCAAGTCCTTCACCTTCCAGATGGCGATCCTGGATTACGACCTCGAAGACGAGTGAGGCTGCCGTCCACCATCCCCGCCGTTCGACCGGCCGGAGCGAATCAACTCAACTGACCGGGCCTCGCGTGCCCCGGCGCACGAGGTGAGGAAACACACCGGAGCGCTCGTCCAGGTTCCGGACCCGGGTCGATCGATCTGGCTTCACAGCACCTTGATCCACGCTGATGCGCACCGTCTTCCCGCGCCTCGGGCGGGGCGCCCCGCCGTGTTTAGGTTGAGTTGACACGCCAAATAACCCTTCTAGGTTGAGTTCGCGCCGCGTCGGCGGCAACCTCAACCAGAGCGCGGGTGCCCGGACGTCCCGCGCAGCACAAGGGTCGGCGTTCATGCGGGACGTGTCGGAACGGGTCGTGACGGCGCTCGCGCGCGAAACGCCCGCCCGGGCCGCCGGCCGATGACGGGCGACGGGCTGTCCGGGCGCAACGGCGCCCACCCGGTCCCGGTCCGGAACCCGACGCCGCCGCGGTTGTTCACCGCCGGCTCGCGGTTCGGCCGGCAGGCGAGCCGGGGCCGGGACGGGTTCGTGGCCTTCTACCAGCCGATCCAGAACCTGCGCACCGGCCGGGTGGCGGGCTTCGAGGTCCTGGCCCGCCTGCGGCGCGGCGGCGCCGTGCTCACGCCCGACAGCTTCCTGTCCGACCTGACGCCCGCCGACCACATCCGCCTGTTCCGCACCATGTTCGGCCAGGCGCTGGCCCTGTTCAAGGCCGCGCGGGCGGCCGGCCACCGCTTCCACGTCTCCGTGAACGCCGACAGCTCGCTCGTGGCGACGGACGGCTTCCTGGAGGCCGTCGAGCCGGTGCTCCTCGCCAACCCCGGCTTCGCGCGCCACCTCGTGGTCGAGATCCTCGAAGGCGAGCCGATCGCCGACTACGCCCGCGCGGCCGCGGTGTTCACCGCCCTGCGGGAGTTCGGGGTCCACGTCGCGGTGGACGACGTGGGGAGCGCCTACTCGTCCCTGCTCAACCTCAAGGACCTGCCCGTCGACGTGTTCAAGCTCGACCAGGGCTTCGCCCGCGGCCTCGAACGCAAGCCCGACGACCTGCTGTTCGTGGTGAGCCTGCTGTCGCTGGCCCGGGGCCTGGGCAAGATCCTGGTGGTGGAAGGGGCGGAAACCCCCGCGGTGCTGGACGCGCTCCGCATCCTGGGCGTCGACTACGCGCAGGGCTACGCGATCGCCCAGCCCATGCCGGGCGAGGCGGTGCTCCCCTGGCTGCGCGGCGCGGACGCCGCCGCGGCGCGGCCGGACGGGCCGCAAACCCTGCTCGGCGTCTACGCGAGCCACCTCGCCTTCGTGGAAACCTGCCGCGTGGTCGCGCCCCAGCCGATGCAGGTCGAGTGGTCGGCCGAGGCCCGCGACCCCCACCGCTGCCCGATCGGCCGCCACTTCGGCCGGCACGGCTTGCACGACACCCCGATGGGGCGCGCCCACGCCCGCGTCCACGCCGTGATGACGCAGTTCCGCTCCGACCGCGCGGCCTGGGACGCCGCGATGGACGACTTCTACGCCCGCATCAAGGAAGCGATGGCGTCCGGTCCGGCGGTGGGCTGACGGGCTCGGGGATCAGGCTGACGTGGGCCGCGACCACGCGCCAGCCCTCCGCCATCCGCACCCAGGTCTGCATCTGCCGCCCGACCTGGCCGGGCGCGGAGGCGCGCCGGAACAGCGTCGAGCAGGTGGCGAGGTCGGCCCCGAACGCGGTGATGACGGTGGCCTCCAGCGAGCGGCCCAGCCCCGAGGCGGGCCGCGCCGCCCGGAAGGCCGCAATCGCGGCGTGGCCGTACAGGTTCTCGGCCCCGCCGTAGCGGACCACCCGCTCGTCGCGCCAGAACAGCGCGTCGAGGGTGGCGACGTCGTTGCCGACCAGGGCTTCCTCGTAGGCCGCGAAGGCGGCCCTGACCTCCGCCAGCACCTCGGGGTCGTCGATCACCATGGCATCCCCCTCCGTTCGCGGTCGGCAACGCCTTCAAGATCCAAGCTCGCCCCCGACCGGGCGACCGACGCGCACCTCACGGCCTGCGCACGGCACATGGTCTGCCACCACACCGCCGCCCCCAAAACCCTCCGGGCCGCGGCGGGCAAGGCGGGCGGAGAGGCCGACGTGGCCCCGGACGCGCCGCACCCGGGCGACGCCCGACACCCTCGAAGCCCTCGACGGGACCGACTTCGGCGAAGTCTACACGGCCGACCAGATCGCGTCCCACATCGAAACGGTCCCGCTCCCGCCCGACGACAAGCAGACCGGCGGCGACTCCGGCCTGGCGTCCCCGACGAACGACACTCTGCCAAAGGTCGAGGACCGCCCGGCGGCCATCGACGCGACGTGACGGCTCCCCGGTCCGATCGCGCCTTCCGACCCCGAGCGGACCTGCTATGAGGTGGCTCGGGGCCCGGCCCTCGGCGGGAAGGCCGTCGGAGAGCGCCAGGGAAGGAGCCGACCGCCGTGTCGTCAACGTCTGCCGCCCAGAAGTTCGATCCGGCGCGGGCCAGCGAATATCAGGCGCAAAGTCGCATCGCCCTGGCCGGCTACGACGCCTGCCACGAGCTGACGGCCTGCATGCTGTCGGCGACGCTCGGGAGCAGGCGTTCCGCCCACGTCCTGGTCGTGGGGGCCGGCGGCGGCGCGCAGGAGATCGTCACGGCGAGCGCGCTCGGTCCGGACTGGCGCTTCACCGCCGTCGATCCGTCGCGGCCGATGATGGACCTCGCCGTGGCTGAGCTCAACCGCAGGGGATTGGCGAAGCGGACCGACGTCCACCTGGGCTACGTGGACGACCTTCCCGCTCAACCCCGGTTCGACGCCGCGACCCTGATCGGCGTTCTTCACCACCAGCCGGGGGACGAGGCCAAGCGCCGGCTTCTCAGGTCCATCGCGGACCGCCTCACGCCGGGCGCCCCGCTGGTGTTGGCCGGGAACCGCCAGGCTTACGCCAGCCAGCCGCTGCTCCTGGCCGCGTGGGGCGAGCGTTGGCGCATGCAGGGCGCCGCGGCCGAGGACGTGCAAGCCAAGCTCGGTCGCATTCTGGAGGGAGCCGACCCTCCCGTCTCGGAGGAGGCCGTGGCCGCCCTTCTCGCCGACGCGGGGTTCGAGCGGCCGACCTGGTTCTTCTCCAGCTTGTTCTGGGGCGCGTGCCTGGCGAGGCGCGCGGACCGCGGTCCCGCGCCCGCGGCGGGCTGACCGCGCCGGCGGAGGTCCGCACTCCCCCTCGGGCCGCCGACGCCCGGGTCCGTTCTCGACCCGGGCCGGGGCGTCGGCGGCGTGGCCGTGCCCCGGCCCGCCGTGGTACCCTCCATGTCGCGCCGCCCCTCGTCCCGGAGTGTTCCAGGTGTTTCCGCGATCCGTCCTGCCGCCCGCCGGGCTGGTGCTCGGCCTCCTCGCCCTCGCGGGCGCCCCGAAGACCTCGGCCCCGGCCATCGCCGGGGAACAGTCGGCGGAGGTCCCGGGGTGGCTCGCGGCCCACGTGGGCGTGGGCGAGGGCCAGATCGCGGAGCCGGTCCTGCGGCGGGCGCGGGCGCTCTACCTGCGCAAGGTGGCGGAGGGAGCCGTCGCGAACCCCTGCTACTTCGCCATGGACGCGACCCGCCCCAACGACGTCCAGGGCGGGCGGTTTTATGTCGTGTGCGAGGCCGACCGCACGTTTACCGCGATCCCCGCGGGCCACGGCGGGGGCCGCGACCTGCCGGGCGCCGCGGATTTCGCCAACGGCCGGCGCTGCGCGCGGCACTTCGGCAACGCGCTCGACTCCGAGCTGACGGCGGGCGGCGTCTACGTGACGGGCGAGACCAAGGCGTCGTTCAAGGGCTATTACCGCGCCTCGGCCACGCGGGACGCGCCCTTCGTCCGGTCCTTCATCCAGTTCGACGGCGAGGGCGACACCGCCAACGCGGGCGCGCGCGAGATCGGCGGCCACGCCGCGGTCGCCCTGAAGGGGGTCTGCCTGCGCAAGGACCCCGGCAACCCCTACGCGAACGGGGACGGCTACGTGCCGTTCGGCAAGCTCGTGGACTATTCCGGGGGCCGCAGCAACGGCTGCACGAGCTGGTCGTCCGCCGACGCCGGGCAGATCGGCGCGCTGGTCAAGAACAACCCCACCACGCTCTACATCTACCCGGAGGCCGCGGACATCAGCGCCGTCGCGCGCGCGGTCGCGGACGGCCGCCCGCCGGCCCGCGACGGCCTGTACTGGAACGCGTCCTGCCTGACGGAGATCGGCGCGCCCCGCTTCTGGCCGAGGCAGACGCTGGAGCCGGTGATCGCGCGCTACAAGCTGGACCACCCGGCCCCGCCGCCGCGTCCGACGCCGATCTGCACGGGACGGTAGCGTGTGCGGGCGCAGCATTCCGGCCGCTTAGCCCAGGCCTCCGAACTCGCGTGACGGTTGTCGGTTCTGCCCTTCTCCCCTTGAGGGGAGAAGGTGGCCGACAGGCCGGATGAGGGAGAAGCGAGCGCGTGGGATAACCCCTCATCCGCCCTGTTGGGCACCTTCTCCCCGCAGGCGGGGCGAAGGGCAGAACCGGCAGACGTCCGATTTACGTGAACGCCATAGCCGCAGGTGCGGAGCGTGGGGCATCGCCCGGCGCCGGTTGTGTTGGTCCAAGGTCGGACCCTGCCGCCCCGGCCTAAGGTCTCGACGGCTTCGGCAGGAGGTCGGAGAACGGCACCGTCACGTCGGCGAGCGGCAGGGGCGTCGCGATGTGGTCGGGGAAGGTGGTTTCCCAGCCGCCGCCCAGCGCCTTGTAGAGCGCCACGAAGTCGGTCGAGATCGCGGCGGTCGCCTGCGCGAAGTTCATGTCGGCCTGCAGCACCACCTGGCTGTCCTGCAGCACGGTGGTGAAGGTGTCGACCCCCTGCGTGTAGCGGCTGCGGGCGAGCGACAGCGCCCGCCGCGCGTCGCCCACCTGCTGGGCCAGCCGCGCCCGCCGCCCTTCGTCGCCCTTCAGCGCCGCGAGCGCGTTCACCACGTCGTGCCAAGCCTGCAGCACCGCCTTCTGGTAGGCGATCGCGGCTTCCTGCTGACGCGCCTCCTGGAGCACCAGGTTGGACTTGAGCCGGCCGCCCTCGAAGATCGGCACCGTGATGCTGGGCCCCACGTTCATGTACTGGAGGGAGCTGGCCCGGAACACCTTGCCGGGGTCGAGGGCGTTGAACTGCGGGCTCCCCGTGATGGTGACGGTGGGGAAGAACTCCGCTTCCGCGACCCCTACCTGCGCCACCGCGGCGTGCAGGTTGGCCTCCGCCTCGCGGATGTCGGGCCGGCGCATGATGAGGTCGGACGGCACGCCGACCGGCACCTTGGGCGGCACGGGCGGCACCGCCTTCTCGGGCATCAGCTCGGCCGACAGCGTGAGGGGCGGCTCGGCCAGCAGCAGCCCGATGGCGTCGACCTGCTGGATCTCCTGCTCCTGCAACTGCGGGAGCTGCGCCTGGATCGACTCGACCTGGCTCGCCGCCGTGGCCGTGTCGAGCCCCGTGGTGAGGCCCTGCCGCTCGCGCGTGCGGGCGAGGTCCAGGAGCTCCTGGTTGACCTTGATGTTGGCGCGGTCGATGCGGATCATCTCCTGGGTGCCGCGCAGGCCGACGTAGTCGCGCGCGAGCTCGGCCAGGTTGGACACCAGCGTGCCGCGGCGCGCCTCGGTGGAGGCGTCGACCTGGGCGTCCGCCACCTCGATGGAGCGCCGCACGCGGCCCCACAGGTCCAGCTCCCAGGAGGCGTCGAACCCCGCGCTGTAGCTCGTGAAGGGCTTGCCGAACTGGGTGGCCAGGTTGCCGCCGTTCCCCCCGCCCGCGCCGCCCGTCCCGCCGCCGAGGCTGCTCAGGGCGCCGTTGGCGAGGCTGACCACGCCGTTCTGGCTGAACTGCTCGCGGTAGATCTGGTCCGAGCCGTTCACCGTGGGCAGGCCCGCGGCGGCGGCGGTGCCGAGCTGGGCGCGGCTCTCGGTGATCCGCAGCGTGGCGGTGCGGACGTCGAGGTTCTGGTCCGCCACGCGGGCTTCGAGCCGCGTCAGGACGGGATCGTGGAACGCGCGCCACCAGGCGACCTCGGGCTGGCCCGGCGCCGTGCCCTTCAGCACGGGCAGCGGCGCGCGCACCGGCGCGCCCGTGTCCAGGAAGTCGTGGCTCGCGGTCAGCCTGGGCACGGGCGCGACGAAGTCGGGGCCGACGGTGCAGCCGGCGAGCACGCCCGCGAGGGCCAGGGCCGGGAGGGTGCGCGAGCGGTTCATGTCAGTGCCCGCCCCCGCCGCCCGCCGACGTCTTGTTCGAGATCAGGAAGCAGAACGGCACCACCAGGAAGGCCACCACCGCCAGGTACTGGAAGGTGTTGTTGTAGCCCAGGATCGTGGCCTGGCCGCGGAAGGCCGTGAAGGCCCGCCCCATCGCCTCGCTCTCGACGCCGGAGGCCGCCCGGCCCAGGCCGCGCAGCCCGTCCTCGGTGGTCTGGAGGAAGGTGTTGTAGCCCTGGTAGAGCGGCGTCGTGTACTTCGACAGGTGCGCCTGGTTGGCCTGGGTGCGCTCGGTCGCGCAGGCCTGCGACAGCGAGATGCCGACCGCGCCCAGCACGTTGCGGAACATGGAGAACAGCGCCGCCCCGTCGCTCCGGTAGCGCTGCGGCAGCGTCAGGTAGGCGATGCCCGAGATCGGCACGAACAGGAAGCCGAGCGGGGCCGTTTGCAAGGCGCGGATCAGCACCAGGTGGTTGAAGTCGATGCCCGGAACCAGCGTCGCGGAGTACAGCAGCGAGGCGCCGAAGAGCGCGAAACCGATCATGACCACGTAGCGGGCCGCGATCACCTTCTGCAACTGGCCCACGATGGGGATCAGGAAGATCACCACGATGGCGCCCGGCGACAGCACGAGCCCGGCCAGCAGCGCCGTGTAGCCCAACTGCTGCTGGGCGAGCTGCGGGATCAGCACGGCGCCCGCGTAGAGCAGGAACCCCATGGCGCCGATCAGCACGCAGCCCATGGCGAAGTTCTTGTCCTTGAACACGTCCAGGTCGACGATCGGCTTCTTGGCGGTCAGCAGCCACAGGACCGCGCCCACCAGCCCGACGAAGGCGCCGAGCGCCATGACCTGGATGAAGCCCGAGCCGAACCAGTCGTCGTCCTCGCCGCGGTCCACCATGACCTGCATGCAGCCGAGCCCCAGCGTGATCAGCGCGAGCCCGACGTAGTCGATGCCGCGCGCTTGGCGTTTCTGCTTCTCCTTCTCCCACGGCGGGTCCTCGACCATCACGAAGTTGGCGAACACCGCCACAGCCCCCACCGGGATGTTGACGAAGAAGATCCAGCGCCAGGTGGAGTGCTCGACGATGTAGCCGCCGAGCGTGGGCCCCAGAACCGGCGCCACGATGGTCGCGATGGCCGTGATCGCGAAGGCCGCCGCGCGCTTGGCCGGCGGGAACGTGTCCAGGATGATGGCCTGCTGGTTGGGCTGCAGCCCGCCGCCGAAGAAGCCCTGCAGGGCCCGGAATGCGACGATCTGGCCGAGCGACTGCGCGATGCCGCACAGGAACGAGCAGACCGTGAACATGGCGATGCAGATCAGGAAGTAGCGCTTGCGGCCCACCGTGTCGGCCAGCCAGCCCGCGATGGTCAGCACGATGCCGTTGGCGACCAGGTAGGCGGTCAGCGCGTAGGTGGCGTTGTCGCTGGAGGTCGCGAGCGAGCCCGCGATGTAGGGCAGCGCCACGTTGACGATGGTGGTGTCGAGGATCTCCATGAACGCCGCCAGCGTCACCACCACGGCGATCAGCCACGGGTTGAAGGCGGGCTTCCAGTTCTGGGTCGCGGCGTCGCTCACTGGAGGGTCACCGTGGGCACGACGCTGACCCCCAGGGGCAGCGGCTCCTCCCCCTTGAGGCCTGAGTCGATCACGATCTTGACGGGCACGCGCTGGACGATCTTGACGAAGTTGCCCGTGGCGTTCTCGGCCGGGAAGGCCGAGAAGCGCGAGCCCGAGCCGTGCTGGATGGAATCGACGTGGCCGCGCAGGTCGAGGTCGGGGTAGGCGTCGACCCGGATCGCGACCCGCTGGCCCGGGTGCATGCCGTCGAGCTCGGTTTCCTTGTAGTTGGCCGTGACCCAGATGTCGGTGGTCACCAGCGACATGACCTGCGTGCCCGCCGACACGTAGTTGCCGGCGTTCACGTTGCGCCGCGTCACCCAGCCGTCCTGGGGGGCGCGGACCGTCGCCCACTCGATGTTGAGGTTGGCCTGGTCGAGCTGGCCCTGCGCCTGGTCCGCCTGGCCCACGTACTGCCTGCCCTGCTCCTCGGACTGGCCGATGTTCTGCTGGACGGGCTCGGCCTGCACGACGCGCGCCTGCGCCTGGTCGACCTGCGCCTGGGCCTGCTGGTACTGGGAGGCCGTGGTGTCGACGTCCTGCTGGGTGGTGGCGGCCTTGGGCAGGCCCTTCTGCCGGTCGTAGTTGTTCTTCGTCAATGCGAGGTTGGCCTGCGCGGCCTCGAAGTTCGCCTTGGCCAGTTGCAGGCCCGCGGGGAAGTTCTTCTTGGCGATCTCGGTGCCGAGCTTCTGGTTGGCGACCTGCGCCTTGGCCGATTCCAGCGTGCCCTGGGCCTGCTCGGCGCTGTACTGGAACTGCCGCGGGTCGATGCGGATCAGCACGTCGCCCTTGTGGACGAACTGGTTGTCGTTCACCGTGAGCTCCACAACCTCGCCCGACACGCGCGGCGCGATCATGACGACGTTGCCGTCCGTGTAGGCGTCGTCGGTGTCGACCTTGCCGCGCCGCGACAGGACGTAGTAGACGCCGCCCGCGACCAGCAGCACGCCGACCAGCGCCGCGACGCCGATGACGACGGGCCGGCGCTTCGCGCGCTGCTCCTGCGCCTTGCGCTCGTCCCCGCCCTCGCCCTGCTTGGCGCCCTCGGTCGCGTCCTCGCCGCTGCCGTCCCGATCCTTGCCCCGCTTGGCGTCGCCCGCCTCGTCGCTTTTGCCGCGCCGGTCCTGCCGGTCGTCGCGGTGGCCGTCCCGCTCGTCGTCCAGGTCGCGCCGGCGCGCGGGGCGCCCCCGCTCGCCCGGGCGTTCGTCATCGTCGGCGCGCGCGCCGCGGTCGCGGCCCCCGCGCT
>CAXTDZ010000035.1:0-29359 GCA_964243035.1 uncultured Lichenihabitans sp. | reverse complement strand
CGCCCGGTGGGCCGGGAGGGACTCGAACCCCCAACCAGACCGTTATGAGCGGCCGGCTCTAACCATTGAGCTACCGGCCCGACCGGCGCGCCGGCGCGCGATCCCCGCCGGCCCAAGCAGTAACGGCGCCCGCGGTGCCGTGCAACGGCGTCGGTGAACGACACCCCCGACTTAACGGGGAACAACACCGTGCTGGGCCGCGACGACGCGCCCTGTCACAAGGGATTAACACGGGATCGGAATGATTTGACAGGAGCGGTCGGGTGAACCGATGATCCGCGCCACCGGGCGGCCCTCGGGTTCTGGGTCGAGACGACGCGACAGGGTGTGGGGGGATCGAGCCGGATGCGTGATGTTGACGACCTGAAGCTTGGGTTCGCCGCGGGCCGGCTGTCCCGGCGCGCCCTGCTCGCCCGCGCGGCCGCGCTCGGGCTCACGCTGCCCGCCGCCGCCTCGCTGCTCGCGGGGGCCGAGGCGCTGGCGCAGGAAACGCCCCGGGCGGGCGGAACCCTGCGGCTGGGCCTTGGCGGCGGCAGCACCACCGACAGCCTCAACCCGCTGTCCTGGAACGACTCGGTGATGATCGACGTCGGCTTCGGCCTGTTCAACGGCCTGGTCGAGAACGGGCCCGACAACCGGCCCATCCCCGAGCTCGCCGAGCGCTACGAGTCCAAGGACGGCGCCAAGACCTGGGTGTTCACCCTGCGCAAGGGCGTGACCTTCCACAACGGCAAGAGCTTCGACGCGGACGACGCGGTCTACTCGCTGAACCTCCACCGCGGCGACTCGAAGTCGGGCGCGGCCGGCCCCATGAAGGCCGTGACCGACGTCAAGAAGACCGGCCCTATGGAGGTGACGGTCACGCTGACCTCCGGCAACGCCGACTTCCCCACCGTGCTGACCGACTACCACATCATGATGGTGCCGGCCGGCACCACGGACTGGAGCAAGCCCGCCGGCACCGGCGCCTTCGTGATCGACCGCTTCGACCCGGGCGTGCGCATCGCGCTCAAGAAGGCCGGTTCCTACTGGAAGGAGGGCCGCGGCCACCTCGACGCCGTCGAGGTCAACGTGATCACCGACAATTCCGCCCGCATGAACGCGCTGATCTCGGGCCAGGTGGACGCCATCAACCGCGCCGACCCCAAGCTGGTGTCGCGCATCGCCAAGAGCCCCGCGCTGGAGATCGTGCGCGCGCCGGGCGGCTGGTACCCCGTGATGGCGATGCAGCAGGACCGGACGCCCTACACCAACCTCGACCTGCGCCTCGCGCTCAAATACGCGACCGACCGCGACCAGATGATCAAGACGCTGTTCTCGGGCTACGGGGGCCTCGGCAACGACAACCCGATCCCCCGCAGCGACCCCTACTTCAACAGCCAGCTCGAACAGATCAAGTTCGACCCCGACAAGGCCAAGTTCCACTGGAAGAAGGCCGGCTCCGACGCCAAGATCGTGTTGCAGACCTCCGACGCGGCCTTCAACGGCGCGGTCGACATGGCGACGCTGCTGCAGGCCACCGCGGGCAAGTGCGGCATCCCCGTCGAGGTCAAGAAGGAGCCCGCCGACGGCTTCTTCGACAACGTGTGGCTCAAGGGCGCGTTCGTCGCGAGCTACTGGGGCGGGCGCCCCTCGGCGACGCAGATGCTCGACATCGCCTACCGCTCCACCGCGCCCTGGAACGAGGGTCACTGGCGCGACCCGAAGTTCGACCAGATGCTCGACCAGGCCGAGTCCGAGACCGACGAGGCCAAGCGCAAGGGGCTGATCTGGGACATGCAGGCCATGCTGACCGAGCAGGCCGGCACCCTGATCCCCTGCTTCCGCGACTGGCTCGACGCCCATTCCAAGAAGGTGGGCGGGCACACGCCCCACAACGGCTTCGACATGGACAACGGCCGGATCACCGAAAAAGCCTACTTCAAGGCCTGACGCCTTGCTGAGGCTCGTCGCCCAGCGGTTCGCGCTGGGCGTGCTCACGCTGCTGGCGGCCTCCGTCCTCATCTTCGCGGGGACGGAGGTGCTGCCGGGCGACCTCGCCTCCGCGATCCTCCAGCAGAACGCGACGCCCGAGTCGCTCGCCGCCATGCGCAAGGAGCTCGGGCTCGACCGCCCGGCGGTCGTGCGCTACGGCGAGTGGCTGGGCCAGGCGGCCCGCGGCGACTTCGGCCGCTCGCTCGCCAACGGGCGCGACGTGGCCGAGGAGGTGGCGCCGCGCCTGAAGAACACGCTGTTCCTCGCGCTCTACGCGGCGCTGGTGGCGGTGCCGCTGGCGGTCACGCTCGGGCTGCTCGCCGCCATCTTCCAGGGCGGGGCCTACGACCGCGGCGTCAACGTCGTGACCCTGATGACGATCTCGGTGCCCGAATACTTCCTGGCCTACATCCTCATCAAGTACCTGGCGGTGCGCCTGGGCTTCTTCCCCTCGCTCGCCAACGTCACGCCCGACACGCCCCTCGGCGAGCGGCTGGTGCTCACCTTCCTGCCCATGGTGACGCTGGTGCTGGTGATCACCGCCCACATGATGCGGATGACGCGCGCCTCCGTGCTCAGCGTCATGGCGAGCCCCTACATCGAGATGGCGCTGCTCAAAGGCCTGCCCAAGTGGCGCATCGTGGTGCGGCACGCCTTCCCCAACGCGCTCGCCCCCGTGATCAACGTGGTGGCGCTGAACCTCGCCTACCTGGTCGTGGGCGTGGTCGTGGTTGAGGCCGTGTTCGTCTACCCGGGCCTCGGGCAGCTCATGGTGGATGCCGTGTCCAAGCACGACGTCCCCGTTGTACAGGGGTGCGGGCTGATCTTCGCGGCCGCCTTCATCGGCCTCAACATGACGGCCGACATCCTGGCCATCATGACCAACCCGCGGCTGCGCCACCCGCGCTGATGAGGAGGGACCGGTGCGCCTGTTCGGCTACAAACCGAGCCTGACGGCCTGGATCGGCCTCGCCATCATCGCGCTCAACCTGGGCGTGGCGCTGTTCGCGCCGCTGATCGCGCCCTTCGACCAGGCCGACATCGTGGGCGACGCTTGGGCGGACCCCGACCCCACCCACCTGCTGGGCCTCGACAACCTCGGCCGCGACATCCTGAGCCGGCTCGTCTACGGCGCGCGGCTGTCGATCGGCCTGTCCTCCGCCATCACGGCGCTCGCCTTCGCGCTGGGCATCGCGGCGGGCTTCGCGGCCGCCACGCTCGGGGGCTGGGTCGACACGCTGCTATCGCGGATCGTCGACCTGCTGCTCTCCATGCCGGTGCTGATCTTCGCCTTCATGATCCTGTCGGTGCTGGGCACCGCCATCCCCGTGCTGATCGCCACCATCGCGATCCTCAACGCCACGCTGGTGTTCCGCCTGGCCCGGTCGGTCGCGGTGGGCCTGGTGTCGCTCGAATACGTGGAGGCCGCCAAGGTGCGCGGCGAGGGGTTGTGGTGGATCATCACCCGCGAGATCCTGCCCAACGCGGTGCCGCCGCTGGTGGCCGAGTTCGGCCTGCGCTTCTGCTTCACCTTCCTGCTGATCGCGGCGCTGAGCTTTCTCGGGCTCGGCATCCAGCCCCCGCTCGCCGACTGGGGCAGCATGGTCAAGGACTATCGCGACATGATCAACCTCGACTCGGCCGCGCCCCTCTACCCCGCGGCCGCCATCGCGGTCCTGACGATCGGCATCAACTTCGTGGTGGACTGGATGCTGTCGGTCCATTCCCGCGGGCACGGGGAGGCGGCCTGATGGCCCGCGCGCCGCGCCAGGCCGGCGCCGACCTCCTCCAGGTCGACCACCTCCGCATCGAGGTCCGCACCGACCGCGGGCCCGGCCCGGTGCTGGTGGACGACGTGAGCTTCAGCCTCAAGCGCGGCGAGGTGCTGGGGCTGATCGGCGAGTCGGGGGCAGGCAAGTCGACGATCGGGCTGGCGACGCTGGGCTACGGCCGCGGCGGCTGCGTGCTGTCGGGCGGCTCGCTCAACTTCGAGGGCCGCGACATCCGCGCCATGACGGCGGACCAGCGCCGGGCCCTGCGCGGCCACGGGGTTGCCTACATCGCCCAGAGCGCCGCCGCCTCGTTCAACCCGGCCATGACGCTGATGGACCAGGTCTGCGAGGTGGCGGTCCGCCAGGGCCTGATGACCCGCGCCGAGGCCGAGACCTCGGCCCGCGGGCTGTTCCGCGAGCTGGAGTTGCCCGACCCCGACCGCTTCGGCGCCCGCTACCCCCACCAGGTGTCGGGCGGCCAGTTGCAGCGCGCCATGGCCGCCATGGCGATGGTCGCCAAGCCCGACCTGCTGGTGTTCGACGAGCCCACCACGGCGCTCGACGTCACCACCCAGGTCGACGTGCTGGCCTCCTTCCGCAGGCTCATCCGCGAGCACGGGACGGCCGCGCTCTACATCACCCACGACCTCGCCGTGGTGGCCCAGATCGCCGACCGCATCATGGTGCTGCGCCGGGGCAGGATGGTGGAGCTCGGGGACGCCGCCCAGGTGCTCCTGCGCCCGCGCGAGGACTACACGCGGCGCCTCGTGGCCGAGCGCGCCGGGGCCGACGTGGTGGCCGGGCAGCGCCAGGTGGACGGCCGCCCGCTGCTCACCATCCGCAACGTGTGGGCGGGCTACGCCAAGGTCCCGGACGTGATCCGCGACGTGAGCCTCGACGTGATGCCGCGCGACACGGTGGCGATCGTGGGCGAGTCCGGGTCGGGCAAGAGCACGCTGGCGCGCGTGGTGATGGGCCTGCTGCCCCGCTCCCGGGGCGAGGTCGCCTTCGAGGGCGACACCCTGTCCCCAAAACTGTCCGGCCGCAGCCGCGACCAGCTCCGCCGCGTGCAGATGATCTACCAGATGCCCGACGTGGCGTTGAACCCGCGCCAGACGCTTCTCGACGTGATCGGCCGCCCGATGGCCTTCTACTTCGGGCGCTCGCGGGCCGAGGTGCGCGCGCGCGTCCTCGACCTCCTGCGCCAGATCGACCTGCCGGCCGAGTTCATCGACCGCCGCCCGTCGGAGCTGTCGGGCGGCCAGAAGCAGCGCGTCAGCATCGCGCGCGCGCTCGCGGCCGAGCCCGACGTGATCATCTGCGACGAGGTCACCTCCGCGCTCGACCAGCTCGTGGCGGAGGAGATCCTGCGCCTCTTGAAGTCGCTGCAGGACCGGCTGGGCGTGGCCTACCTGTTCATCACCCACGACCTCGGCACGGTGAAGCGCATCGCCAACAAGGTCGTGGTGATGCTGAAGGGCCGGGTGGTGGCCTCCGGCGAGACCGCCAGCGTGTTCGCGCCGCCCCACCACCCCTACACGGAACTGCTTCTGTCCTCCGTGCCCGAGATGCGGGCCGAGTGGCTGGACGAGGTGCTGGGCAGCCGCAAGGCCCTGCAGGCGGCGGCGCGGGCCGCCGCGCCGTAGGGGCGCGCCGCGAGCGGCCCTACGGCGACCACGCGAAGCGCGGCAGCACGTAGTCCGGCGCGTGCCTCGCACGGCCCATGAGCGCCGCGAGCGCCGTGTCGTCCACGCCGTCCAGGAGGCCCGTGCGGACCAGGGCGGTGTGCAGGCCCGCTTCCGCGCCACCGTAGACGTCGTGGTCGAGGCTGTCGCCCACGCACAAAACCCGCTTCACCCAGCTCCCCGCCGCCTTGACCGCCTCCGCGTAAATCGCGGGGTAGGGCTTGCCGAGGTGAAGGACGCGGCCGCCCAGGTCCTGGTAGAGGCGCGCGATGGCGCCCGGGGCCGGCTGCAACCCACCCGCCGTGAGCATCTGCAGGTCCGGGTTGGCGCAGAGCGCCGGAACGTGGCGGGCCGCCGCGGGGGCCAGGCGGTTGCTGTACCCGTCGAGGCTGGTGACGGGGCAGTTGCTGCCCGCGATCACCAGGAAGTCCGCGGCGCCCGGCTCGGGCACGGGCACGAGGCCGAGGTCGCCCAGGCCGTAGTCCTCGCCCTCGCGGCCGATGACGTGGACGCGGCCGCCCGCCTCGAACGGCGGCCCGAAGCCGCCCGTCCGCAACCCCTGCCACACGACCTCGCCCGAGCTCACCAGCGTGGAATAGGCCGAGCGCGGGATGCCGAGGTCGCCGAGGCGCGCCATGTTCGCCTCGGCCCGCTTGCCGGAGTTGGTGAGCACCACGACGCTCTTGCCGGTCGCGGTCAACCGCGCCAGCGCCTCGGCCGCCCCCGGGTAGACGGCGCGGCCGTCGTGCAGCACGCCGTACTGGTCGACCAGCACGGCGTCGAACCCGTCCGCCACCGCCGCGAGCCCCTCGATGAAGGCCGGTCGCATCCTCTTCTCCCCGTTCAACCCGCGTCCGCCATCCCCCGCCAGGCCAGGACCGCGGCCCCGCAGGCGGCCTCGGTCTGAGCGGGGTCGGTGAGCGGAACGCCCAAGACTCTGGATCGGATGCGGTGCCAGGCGGCGTTGCGGGCGCCCCCGCCCACCGTCCGCACGGACCGCAGGGCCGGGGCGCCGAGGTCCGCGAGACGGCGGTAGCCCAGGGCCTCGACGCCCGCGACGCCCTCCAGCAGGGCTTGGAAGAAGGCCGCGTCGCCCCCGGCCGGGCGCGGCTCCGTGCGCGAGGGCAGGGCGGGGTCGTTGACGGGGAAGCGCTCGCCGGGGGCGGGCAGGGGGTGGTAGTCGAGCCCGAGCGGGTGGTCGGGGTCGAGGGCGGGCTCCAGCGCCGCCATGCGCTCCGCCGAGAAGAAGCGGAGCAGCGCCGCCCCGCCCGAGTTGGAGGCGCCGCCCGCGAGCCACGCGTCGCCGATCCGGTGCGAGTAGATCCCGTAGGCCGGTGCGAAAACCGGTCGGCCGGACAGCAGCTTCAGAACCAGGGTCGAGCCCAGCGACGTCACGGCCTCGCCCACCTGCGCCGCGCCCGTCGCGAGGAAGGCCGCGCAGCCGTCGGTGGTGCCCGCGACCGCCAGCGTGCCGGGCGCGAAGCCGTAGGCGTCGCGCGCCGTCTCGCCGAGGGGGCCGAGCGCGCGGCCGGCCGGCACCACGGCCGGCAGCAGGCCGGACCGCAACCCGGCCGCCGCGATCCAGTCCGGCCAGGCGCGCGCCACGGGGTCGTAGCCGGTCTTCAGCGCGTTGTTCTCGTCGGAGACGTCGAAGCGCCCGGTCAACCGGCCCGTGATCCAGTCGGCCTGATGGAGGATGCGGGTCACCCCGCCCCGGTCCTGGAGCTCGACCGCGCGGCCGAGCGCGGAGGTGCCGCCGCGCGCCGCGCTCGCTTCAGGGGCGACCTCGTCGATGCGGGCCACGAGCGCGGGCGGGCAGGGGTCGTTGTACAGGCTCGCATTCCCCACGGGGGTCCCGTCGCGGTCGACGGCGAGCAGCGTTCCAGAGGTGCCGTCCACGGCCAAGGCGCGCACACAACGCGCGTCGAGGTTCGTCAGCATGTCGCGCAACGCCCGGTCGACCGCGGCCCACCACACGGCGGGCGCCTGGGTCACGCGCGCACCCCGGCGGTCGGGCGCCGCCATCGGCACGGCGGCCTTTGCGACGACCGTCCCGTCCTCGGCGGCGGCCACGATCCGGACGCCCGAGGTGCCGACGTCGATCCCGAGGACGACGTCGCTCACGGCCGCCTCGCGCCGGGCGCTGCCCGCCCCCTCACGGCGCCAAGCCCGCGGGGGCCCGGCCCGTCACGCCGCCAGCATCCAGTCCTCAAAGCCCTGCCGCTCGGTGGGGGTGATGTGGAGCACGTGCTTGGTGCGCCGCTCCAGGATGTCCTGGGCGGTCGCGGCCCATTCGGTGCGGCGGAGGAACTCGGCCTCGCGCTGGTAGAGCAGGCCCCCGAAATGCCGGCCCAGCCCGTCGAGCGAGGTCGCGCCGTCGACGAGGTCGCGGGCGCGGGTGCCGTAGAGCGTCGCGTAGTGGCGGGCGAGCGGGGCCGGGAGCCAGGGGTGCTCGACCTGGAACTGGCTCAGGAAAGTGTCGAAGCGCGCGTCCGCGATGTCGCCGCCGGGCAGCGGCGCGTGCGCGGTCCAGGCCTTGCCGGCCGCCGGGAATGTGTCGTGGAGCTTGTCCAGCGCGTGCTCGGCGAGCTTGCGGAAGGTCGTGATCTTGCCCCCGAACACGGACAGGAGCGGCGGCTGCCCGTCCGCGCCGTCGACCTCGAACACGTAGTCGCGGGTCACGGCGGAGGGGTTGGCGTCGGCGTCGTTGTCGTAGAGCGGCCGCACGCCCGAGTAGCTCCAGCGGATGTCGCCGCGGGTGAGCGGCTTGACCGCGTAGCGGTTGACCACGCGCAGCAGGTAGTCGACCTCGCGGTCGTCGATCGCGACCTCCTCCGGCCGCCCCTCGTAGGGGATGTCGGTGGTGCCGATCAGGCACAGGTCGCCCTCGTAGGGGTTGACGAAGATGACGCGCTTGTCGTCGTTCTGCAGCAGGTAGGCCTGCGGCCCGTCCCAGAACTTCGGCACCACGATGTGGCTGCCCTTGACGAGCCGCACCTTGTACTGGCTGTTGCGGCCCGCGACCCGGCCCACGACGTCCTCGACCCAGGGGCCGGCCGCGTTGACCAGGGCCTTGGCGCGCACGGTCGAGGTGGCGCCCGAGGCGTCGCGCAGCTCCAGGCGCCACAGCCCGTCGTCACGGCGCGCCGACACCGCGGCCGTGCGGGGCAGCACGGTCGCGCCGCGCTGCTGGGCGTCGAGCGCGTTGAGCACCACGAGCCGCGCGTCGTCGACCCAGCAGTCGGAATATTCGAACGCCGTCACGTAGGCCGGCTTGATGGAGCGCCCCTCGGGGTCCTTGCGCAGGTTGAGGCGCCGCGAAGGCGGCAGCAGCTTGCGCCCGCCGAGGTGGTCATACAGGAACAGCCCCAGGCGAACCATCCAGGCCGGGCGCTGCTCCGGCGAGTGCGGCAGCACGAAGCGCATGGGCCAGATGATGTGGGGCGCCGCGCGCAGCAGCACCTCGCGCTCGATCAGCGCCTCGCGCACCAGCCGGAACTCGTAGTATTCGAGGTAGCGCAGGCCCCCGTGGACCAGCTTGCCCGAGCGCGAGCTGGTGCCCTCGCCGAGGTCGCCCTTCTCGCACATCAGCACCTTGAGGCCGCGGCCCGCGGCATCGCGCGCGATCCCCGCGCCGTTGACGCCGCCGCCGATGATCGCGAGGTCGATCGTGCCGTAATCCACCAACTCCTCCCGTTGCTGCCGGTCCGCGGTTCGAACGTCCCTGCGCGCCGCTCAACACGGGTTGAGCGGCGGCTCCCCCGCGATGTGGCGGCGGATCTCCTCGGCGGCCTGCTCGGCCGCGACCGTGACGGTGCGGACGGACGCCCCCGCTATGTGGGGCGTCAGGGTCACGTTGGCGAGGCGCAGCAGGGGCCAGTCGGGCGGCACGGGCTCGACCGCGAAAGTGTCCAGCACCGCGCCGCGCAGGGGGCCGCCGTCCAGCGCCCGGTGGAGCGCGTCGTAGTCGACCAGGGGGCCGCGGGCCGTGTTCACGAAGGTCGCGCCCGGCCTCATGCGCGCGAAAGCCGCGGCGTCGATGAAGCCGGTGGTTTCGGGCGTCACGCGGGCGTGGAGCGTGACCACGTCGGCCCGCTCCAGCAGCGCGTCGAGGCCCACGTGCTCGACCCCGTCGTGGCGGTCGGCGGCGCTCAACTGCACGTAGGGGTCGGCGACCAGGACGCGGGTCCCGAAGGCCTTCAGGAGCTTGACGACGCGCGTGCCCACCGCGCCGTAGCCCACCACGCCCACCGTCATCTCGCAGAGCTCGCGGCCGGTCACGTCGGCGCGGTAAAGGTCGCCGCGCCAGTCGCCCCGGCGGAGCGCCTCGTGCCCCGCGCGGATCAGGCGCGTCTCGGCCAGGATGGCGCCGATGGTGAACTCGGCGACCGCGCTCGCGTTGCGGCCCGGCGTGTTGACGACCGTGACGCCCCGCGCGCGCGCCGCGGCCACGTCGACGTTGACCGGTCCCCCGCGCGACACCGCGACAAGTTTCAGGGCCGGGAGGCGCTCCAGCATGCCGGCCGAAACGGGCGCGAGGTGCGTCACCAGGATTTCGGCGTCGCCCACGAAGCCCGCGATCTCGTCCGGGTCGCCCATGTACTCCCGGAGGCCCGCGAGCCCCGGCGCGGCGTAGCCGTGCGCCATGGGCTCGTCCGGCCAGGGTTGTTCGAGCGTTCGGACCAGGTGGCCGGTCCCGCAGGCCGCCTCGATCTTCTCGGCGAAGACCGACGGCAGCATGAAGCGGTCGCCCACCACCGCGATCGCCCTACCCACGGCACGCCTCCGCGCCCGCGCGGCGTGCTGCCCCGGGGACGCCGTCGGTCACGCGGCGCCCATTCCGTGCGAGAGCGCCCGCCCCGTCTCGGGGTCGAACAGGTGGAGGTCGGCCGCCGCGAAGCCGAACGGCACCACCGTGCCGAGCCTGTGCGTGACGCGCTCGGTCGCGACCGACACGAGCAGCTTGCCCGCGACCTCGGCCGCCAGGTGCGTTTGGTCGCCCAGCCACTGGTTGGACACGAGCTTGGCCCGGAACGGCCCCGAGCCCACGCGCACGGCGTGGGGCCGCACGCCCAGGACCACCTTGGAGCGGCCGCCCAGCGCGGATCGGACCGCGGCTCCGAGGCCCTGGCCGTCGAAGTCGACCTCCGGGCCACCGTCCACCACGAGGTGGGCGCCCGTCGCGGTCTCGGCCACGTGGGCGTTGAACACGTTCATGGGCGGCTCGCCGATGAAGGTCGCCACGAACAGGTTGGCGGGCCGGTCCTTGAGATCCTTCTGGCTCGCGAACTGCTGGAGCACCCCGCCCTCCATCACCGCGATGCGGTCGGCCAGCGCGTTGGCCTCCGTCTGGTCGTGGGTGACGAAGATGGCCGTCATGCCGTTCTCGTTGAGCAGGTTCTTGATGCGGCCGCGCAGCACGGAGCGGAGCTGGGGTTCGAGCTGGCCCATCGGCTCGTCGAGGAGGTAGAGGTCGGCGCGCCGCACCAGCGCGCGGGCGAGGGAGGCGCGCTGCTGCTGGCCGCCCGAGATGGACGACGGGTAGCGGTCCAGGATCTGTTCGATCTCGACGAGGCTGGCGATGTCCGCCACGCGGCGGTCGGCTTCCGCCCGGCCGACCTTGGCGCTCTTCAGCGCGAAGGCGATGTTCTCGCGCACGGTCAGCGGCGGGTAGAGCGAGTAGCCCTCGAAGGCCATGGCGACGTTGCGCCGGGCGGGCGGCAGCTCCGCGATGGGGCGGCCCGCGAGCGAGATGCCGCCCGACGACACCTCCTCGAAGCCCGCCACCATGCGCAGCGTCGAGGTCTTGCCGCAGCCCGACGAGCCCAGCAGGGCCACGATCTCGCCCTTGCCCACGCTCATGTCGAGCGAGCGGACCGCGTGAACCGGCGGCTTGCCGCGGCGCTGGTAGTATTTGTTGACCTGGGTCACGGCGAGCTGGGTGTCGACCATCGGATCAGTCTCGGCTGTCGGTCTTGACGCGGCGGGGGAGGCGAACGGCCGGGCTCACGCGTGGACGCGCGCCCGCTCGATCCTGGCGCCGGTCGCGCCGTCGAACAGCAGCACGGAGGCGGGGTCGACGCGCAGGTGGGCGCGGCCGTGGGCGCGCTCGGCCGCGCGGGGGTCGCCGGACGAGGCGAGGAGCTCCTGCCCGTCGAGCGTCTTGGTCAGGAAGACGCTGCGCTCGTTCAGCGGCGTCACGGCGAGCAGGTCCACGGGCACCGTGTTGTCGCCACCCTCGTCCCTCAGGCTCAGGTCCTCCGGGCGCAGGCCCAGCGTGCAGGGCCGGCCCGCCGCGGCCTCGAAGCCGCGGCCCAGCGAGACGCGCGTGTTGGCGACCGTGACCGCCAGCCCGCCGGTGTCGGCCATCGGCTCGCAGGCGAGCAGGTTGACCGTGGGGTCGCCGAACAGCCGGGCGATCTCCACCGTGGCGGGGGCGTTGTAGACCTGCTCGGAGGTCGCGACCTGCGCCACCTTGCCGCCGATCATCACCACGATGCGGTCGGCCAGCGCCATGGCCTCCTTGTAGTCCTGGGTCACGTAGAGCACGGTCGCGTTGTAGCGGCGCAGGAGGTTGGGCAGCTCCAGCCGCATCTCGTAGCGCAGCTTGGCGTCGACGTTGCGGAGCGGATCGTCGAGCAGCAGGATCTCGGGCTCGGCCACCAGCGCGCGGGCGAGCGCGGTGCGCTGCTTCTGCCCGTTGGACAGCTCGCGCGGGCTGTGGCCCAGCACGTGGTCGATCTTGAGCATCTTCGCGACCGCCTGGACGCGGGAATAGATCTGGTCCTTGGGCGTGGCCGTGGCGGTCAGCCCCGAGGCCACGTTGCCGTAGGCCGACATGTGGGGGAACAGGGCGAAGTTCTGGAACGCCATGCCGATGCCGCGCACCTCGGGGCTGTCGGCGGTCACGTCCCGGCCGCCGATGTGGACGCGGCCCCCGTCGGGTTCCTCGATGCCCGAGATCAGGCGCAGCAGCACGGTCTTGCCCGCGCCCGAGGGGCCGAAGATCGCCACGATCTCGCCCCGCTCCACGCCGAGCGACAGGTCGTCGACGGCGCGGCCGGTCTTGAACGATTTGGAGACGGCTTGCAGGTCGAGGTGCGCCATTCGGGTCAGCCTTTCACCGCGCCGAGCGACAGGCCTTCGACGAGGTAGCGCTGGGCGTAGAGGGCCAGCAGCAGGGTGGGGGTGACGGAGAGCACGATCGCGGCCGCGATCTGCCCGTACTGGATGCCCGAGGCCGTCACGAAGGCGAGCGCCCCCACGGTCACGGGCTGCTTGTCGGCGGAGGCCAGCACCAGCGCGAAGACGAAGTTGTTCCAGCAGAAGATGAAGGACAGCAGCCCCGCCGCCGCGATGCCCGGCCCCGCGAGCGGGATCGCGATCCTGAACAGCGTCTGCCACCAGTTGTGGCCCGACACGCGGTAGGCGCTCTCGATGTCGGCGCTGATGTCCTCGAAATAGCCGCGCACGATCCACAGGATGAGCGGCAGCGCGATCAGCTGGTAGACCCAGATCAGCCCGAGGTAGGTGTCGTTGAGGCGGATTTCCTGGAAGTAGAGCGACAGCGGCAGCAGCACGAGCAGCGGCGGCGCGAAGCGGAAGGACAAGAGCGTGAAGGCGATGTCCTCCTTGCCCACGAAGCGGAAGCGCGCGAACGCGTAGGCGGCCGGCACGCCCAGGACGAGGGCCACCGCCACGGAGACGGCCGACAGGATCACGCTGTTCAGCAGGTTGTGCATGAAAGGGATGTCGAGCGTGCCGGCCGAGGTTTGCAGCTTCCCCGAGATCAGCGCCGTGTAGTTGCTGAGCGTGGGCGTGAAGAACAGGCTCGGCGGGATGCGCAGGATCGTCTCGTTGGTCTGGAACGACATCAGGAAGATCCAGACGATCGGGAACATGAAGAAGATCACCACCAGCGCGAGGGCGATCCCCTTGAGCGCGCGGGCGAGCGGTGTGGAGTGGTCCATGGGCTTGGGTTCCCGCCTCAGGTCACGCGTGGCCGCGGGCGCGCTCGCGCAGCTTCAGCCAGTTCTTGATGAACACGTTCGACAGCGCGTAGGTGATGGCCCACAGGATCATCAGCAGCGCGGCCGACTTGCCGACGTTGGTGTACTGGAAGAACTGCAGGTAGGCCTCGACCTGGAACACCATCAGCGTGTTGCCGGGCCCGCCTTGCGTCGACGCGTAGACGATGTCGAACTGCTGGATGGAGTCGAGCAGCCGGAACAGCACCGCCGTGATGATGTAGGGCGTCAGCATCGGCAGCGTGATGCGGAAGAACACGAAGCTCGTGGGCACCCCGTCCAGCGCCGCCGCCTCGAAGGGCTGCGGCGGCAGCGAGCGCAGGCCCGCCAGCAGCAGGATCATGATGAAGGGCGTGTAGACCCAGGTGTCCACCAGCACCACGGTGAAGAGCGCCGTGGACGGGCTCGACGCCCAGCGGAAGTTGGTCAGCCCGACCAGGCTGACCAGGTAGGACAGCACCCCGAAGTTCGGGTTGGTCATCAGCTTCCACATCAGCGCCGCGATGGCCGGGGCCGTCATCAGCGGCAGCAGCAGCATGATCGAGATGACGTTGTTGACCCGGCCCTGCTTGCGCAGCAGAAGCGCGATCCCCAGGCCCAGCAGCAGCTGCACCACCACGGTCGCGACCGTGTAGGCGAGCGACACGAAGACGGTGTTCCAGAACACCGCGTCGCTGAGGAAGTCGATGTAGTTCTTGAACCAGATGAAGCCCTTGAGCTGCGGCAGGTTCAGCCGGTAGCGCTCCAACGAGTAGATGACCGCCGTCACGAAGGGGACCAGCACGCCCACGCAGACGAGCAGGGCGGGCAGGCTCAGCAGGTAGGGCAGGGCGCGGCGGAAGCCGGGCGAGGAGCCGCGGCGGGCCTGCGGGGGGAGGGCGGTGACGGCCATGGGTCCGTGTCCTGCGGCGGTTGCTCCCCTTCGCGGGAGAAGGCGGCGCGGCGGGTGGGAAGGCGGCTCCGCGCCGCCCCCACCCGCGCTGTCGGGATGCCTCCTCCCGCTCGCGCGGGAGGAGGCGTGGGAAACCGGGCGGCTAGCCCAGGCCCGCGTCCTTGAGCTGCTGGTTGATGCTGTCGGCGAGCTTGTCCAGGCCTTCGTCGATCGGCACCTGCTTGGCCACCATCTGCTGGAGCGTGGAGGCCCATTCGGTGGTCATGTCGAAGAACAGCGGCTGGGGCGTGAAGTAGATCTTGGCGCCCGGCGCCGAGGCGTTCAGGTCGTCCAGGTAGCCCGCGTAGCTCTTGTCGATCTTGGCATGCCACTCGGAGTCGTTGGCGACCGACTGCCTCACGGGATTGATGAAGTCCATCTTGCGGGCGCCGAACATGCCGTGCTCGGCCGAGGAGGCCCACTGCATGAAGTACCAGGCCGCGTCCTTCTGCCTGGAGTAGGAGGAGAGCGCCAGCGACCAGATCCACACGTTGGGCGTGGGGGCCTTGGCGGCGGGGTTGGCCGCGAAGGGGTGGAAGCCCAGGTTGCCGGCTTCCTTGTTGTCGCCGCCGTTCATGAAGTAGCCCAGGATGTCGGCGTCGAAGATCATGCCCGAGGCGCCGGCGCCGAGGTCGGTGCCGACCTGGTACCAGGTGTAGGTGGACCAGTTCTTCGGCCCCGAGTCCTGGATCATCTTGACCCAGTCCGCGTGGAAGGCCTTGGACTCTTTGGTGTTCATCGCGGCGGACAGCTTGCCGTCGCTGACCGTGAAGTCCTTCTGGCCGAAGTTGGTGTAGCCCGACAGGAAGCCGGGGTGGATGGAGGCCCAGGAGCGCGAGCCGCGCACGCCGATGCCGTAGGGGCCCTTGGCGTCCGTCTGGAACTTGGCGACCGTCTCCATCATCTCGTTCATGTTGCTCGGCGGCTTGAGGCCGAGCTTGTCGTACATCTTCTTGTTGTAGGTGACCGAGTTCAGCTCGTAGCCCCACGGGATGCACCACTGCTTGGCGTCGTCCGAACCCAGCGCCGCGCCGGGCGTGCCGTTCCAGGCGGTCGAGGCGCGCAGGCCGGGCAGCACGTCGTCCCAGTTGTACTTGGGGTTGGTCTTGGAGGCGTCCTGGATGTAGGGCTTGAGGTCCTCGACCCAGCCGGCGGGGCCGTAGGTCCAGGTCATGTAGGCGCCCGTCATGAAGGCGTCGTACTGGTCGGACTTCGACGACAGCGCCGCCGTGACCTTGTCGAAGTACACGTCCTCGGGGAAGATGTCGTAGCTCACGTTCATGCCGGTGAGCTGCTTGAAGGACTCGATGTCGGCGATCATCGCGTCCGCGTAGGGGTGCTTGTTCAAGAGCAGCTTGAGCGAGGTGCCCTTGTACTTCATCCAGTCGAAGTCGGCCGCCATGGCCTGCGTCGAGGCGAGCCCCAGCAGGGAGTGCGCCGCGGCCGCGCCCACGCCCAGCTTGGCGGTGCGGGACACGAGCTCGCGGCGGTTCAGCTTGCCGTCCATGAAGGCCGCGAAGAGGTCTCTTTCCTTGTCGTACATCCGAACTGTCCTTCCCGTTTCGATCGTTGAGCGTCTTGGTGTTGCCGGGCGTCACGAACCCGGAGGTGAGCCGACGAGCGCCCGTGCGGTTTTCTCGTCGGTGAGAAGCCCGTGCAGCAGCCCGGAAGCGAGCACGGCGTGGATGGCCTTGACCTTGGCGGTGCCGCCCGCGACGGCGACGAGCCTGCCCCGGCTCAGGTCGGCGAAGGACAGCGACATGGTTCGGGCCGACAGGTCGGTCTCGACCCTGGCGCCGCCCGGGTCGAAGAAATGCCCCAGCACCTCGCCGCGCCCGCCCGCCTCCTTGACGGCCGCGAGCTCGTGGGGCTCGATCATGCCGGACATCGTCAGGGACGCGTCGCCCCCTTCCGTGGTGCCGATGCCCACGAGCTTCAGGCTCGCGCCCCGGGCCAGCTCGAACACCGCGTCGACCCCCTTCTGGGCCATCAGCACGGCGCGGTCCTCGGGCGAGTTCACCACGAAGGGCAGCGGCATCACGTAGGTGTCGCCGCCCGTCCGCTCCGCGAGCGTGTTGATGACGTCGAAGGGATTGGCCTTGAAGCGCCGCGTGAACCCGCCCAGCAGCGACACGAACCGCGTGTCGCCCGCCCGGGTGCGCGGCATCTGCCCGATGCAGGCCGCCAGCGTCCGCCCGTGCCCCAGGCCGATCACGGCGTCCTCGCCCCGGTCGATCGCGAGCCGGAGGAAGCGCGCGCCCAGCATGCCCAGGGATCGCAAGGGGAGGGGGTCGGGGTCGATGTCGGGCGCGACCTCGCAGACGCTCAGCCCGTAGAGCCGCGACAGCTCGTCTTCCAGCGCCACGCATTCGGCCACTTCGCCGTCGATGAAGACGCGGATGAGCCCTTCGCGGTTGGCGCGCGCGATCAGCCGGTGGGCCTTGACGCTCGGGACGTTGAGCCGGCTCGCGACCTCGCCCTGCGTCAGGCCGCCCACGAAGTGGAACCAAGCCGCGCGGGCCGCGAGGCTCTCCTCGTTGTCGAAAGGCGTGGCGTTGAAAGCGGCTGCCAACCGGCGTTTCCTACTTGTAAAATTTCTTTGTTGCTGAAAAATTTTTCACGCGCGGGCCGCATGGTCAAGCCGAAATCGTCGCTGCGGCGCACCAATTCGTCGTAGCCTCGGCCGGGAGCTAGGCCGGGGCGAGCAGGACGACGCCCTCCTCGGCGCGCAGGACGCCGTCGAACACGGACCCGCGGTCGAGCCCCGTGGAGAGCAGGAGCCGCGCCCCCGAAACACCGTCTTCGGAGACGTCACGCGCGTCGCGCCCGAAGTTCAGGGCGACCACGACATGGTCGGTTTCCGAGCGGCGCTCGTAGAGCAGCACGTCGCCCCGCGTCCGGGCGCGCTCGAAGCGGCCCTCGTGCAGGGCGGGTGATCCGCGGCGGAGCGCGATCAGCGCGCGGTACAGGCGCAGGATGGAGTGCGGGTCCTCCTTCAGGGCCGCCACCGACCGGCCCGCGCGGTTCGGGTCGAGCGGCAGCCACGGTGCCGCGGTCGAGAAGCCGGCGTTGGCCGACTCGTCCCACTGGAACGGCGTGCGCGAGGGGTCGCGCCCGAGCCCCGGCTCGTTCCTCTCCCACGGGTCCTGCACGGCCTCGGGCGGGATCGCGACGCGGCCGATGCCGAGCTCGTCGCCGTAGTAAAGCGTGGGCGTGCCGCGCAGCGTCAGCAGCAGGACGGCGGCCACCCGCGCCTGCGCGTCGCCCACCCGCGCCGCGATGCGGGGCTGGTCATGGTTGCCCAGCACCCAGTTGGGCCAGCCGCCGGGGGGCAGCGCGGCCTCGTAGTCCTCCACCAGCCGGCGGATCGCCTCCGCGTTCCAGGCCGCGAAGATCATCTGGAAGTTGAAGGGCAGGTGGACGCCCGACAGGTCCCGCCCGTAGTAGGTGACGAGCCGGTCGAGCGGCAGGTAGATCTCGCCGATCAGCACGCGGTCCGCGTAGCCGTCGAGCAGGCCGCGCATGGCCGCGATCACGTCGTGGACCTCGGGCTGGTCGGCGTTGTGGACGGGGAGCAGGCGGTTGATCTCCGCCTGGCCCGGCCGGAAGTCCGGGTTGGGCGGGTTGTCGCGCAGCGCCTCGTCCTTGATCATCAGCCAGACCACGTCCACGCGGAAGCCGTCCACGCCGCGGTCCAGCCAGAAGCGCAGGGCGTCGAGCATGGCCTCGCGCACGGCCGGGTTGCGCCAGTTCAGGTCGGGCTGCTCGCGCAGGAAGCTGTGCAGGTAGAACTGCCCCGTGGCCTCGTCCCGCGTCCAGGCCGGGCCGCCGAAGTTGGAGATCCAGTTGTTGGGGGCCGAGCCGTCGGGCTTGCTGTCGCGCCAGACATACCAGTCGCGCTTGGGCGAGGTTCTGGACGACCGGCTCTCGACGAACCAGGGGTGCCGGTCGGAGGTGTGGTTGGGCACGAAGTCCAGGATGAGCTTCAGTCCGCGGGCGTGGGCGTCGGCCAGGAGGCGGTCGAAGTCGGCCAGCGTGCCGAACAGCGGGTGGATCGCGCGATAATCCGACACGTCGTAGCCGAAGTCGGCCATGGGCGAGGCGAAGACCGGCGACACCCACACGGCGTCGACGCCGAGCCACACCAGGTAGTCGAGCCTGCGGCGGATGCCCTCCAGATCGCCCACGCCGTCGCCGTCCGTGTCCTGGAAGGAGCGCGGGTAGACCTGGTAGACGATGCCGTGCTGCCACCAGGCGGTCTCGGGCATGGCGGGTTTCCCTCGCGATGGTCGCGGGAAGCCCAAGGCGAGGGCCGCCGCGATCGTTCCTCGGAGCATGCGGTTCCGCCCTTCGCCCCGCCGTGCGGGGAGAAGGGCGGAACCGCCAGCCCGCCTTCGACGCGCCTACCCCTTGATCTCCTGCCACTTCTGCTGCCAGTCCGTGTAGCTGGTGCAGGCCTTCGAGCCGTCCGCGCACTGGGCGAGCGGGGTCTTCCAGAAGCGGATGCCGCGCAGGTAGCTCGCGGGCGCGTCGAGGTGGTACTTGGCGCAGGAGCCCGCCTGCTGGGCGTCCATCTCCGCGCAGGCCTTGGCGTTGACGGGCGTCTCGCCGAAGGAGATGGCCTGCTGCGCCTGCACCTTCGGGGTCGAGACGTAGGCCATGAACTTGTAGGCGCAGTTGGGGTGCTTGGCTTGGGTTGACAGCATCCAGCTGTCCGCCCAGCCCGTGGCGCCCTCGGCCGGCACCGCGTCGGCCACGGGGGCGCCCGCGTCCTTCAGCGCGTTCGTCATGTAGGGCCAGGCCGCGCCGATCACCGCGTCGCCGTTCTTGAACAGCTCGATCTCGTCGGAGGCGAGCGCCCAATACTTCTTGACGAGCGTCTGCTGCCCCTTCAGGAGCTCGGCGGCCGCGTCGAGCTGGGCCGGGGTCAGCTCGTAGGGGTCGGTGATGCCGAGCTCCGGCTTGGCCTTCGACAGGTAGAGCGCCGCATCGGCGATCTGGATCGGGTTGTCGGGGACGCTGACCTCGCCCTTGTACTTCGGGTCGTAGAGCGCGGCCCAGCTCGCGGGCGCGTCCTTCACCTTGGCCGGGTTCCACATCAGCACGTTGGGGCCCCACTCGTAGCTGAGCCCGTAGGCCACGCCGTTCACCGTGTTGTGGGGCGGCGCCTTCAGGTCGTCGAGGAAGCTCGCGTAGTCGGGGATCAGACTGGTGGCGATCGGCTGGACGTCGCCGCCGTAGATCAGCCGCAGCGTGGCGTCGCCGGAGGCGGACACCAGGTCGTACTCGCCGCCCCCGCCCTGGCGCATCAGCGCCACCATCTCGTCCGACGAGCCCGCGTATTTCTTGTTGACCTGGCAGCCGGTGGCGGCCTCGAAGGGCTTCACCCAGTCGTCCTGGGCGTAGCCCTCCCAGGCCACGATGTTGAGCGCGCCCTCGCCCGCGCCGATCTCTTTCGGGTAATTGGCCTGCGCGGGCGCAGCCCACGCGCCGGGCGGCGTGCCCAGCACCATGGCCACGGCCGCCCCGACCCTCGCGATCCGCTTCATGTCCGCCCCTCCCGTCAGTTGTCCTCGACCGCGCGCACGTCGCGCGGGTCCCAGCCCACCAGCACCGGCGTCCCGGGACCGCCCAGCGCGCCCGCGCCGTCGTTGACCCGCACCGATTCCACGACCGCCCCGTCGTCCAGGCTCACGACGAGCTTGGTGAGCGTGCCCAGGAACACCTCGTCCTCCAGCCGCCCGTTCTCGACGTGCAGGCCCGGCTCGCGCAACGCGGCGCCCGTGCCTGCCACGCGGACCTTCTCGGGCCGCAGCACCAAGAGGCGCCCGCCGCGCCGCAGCAGGCTCGACGTGCCCACGAAGCCCGCCACGAAGGCGCTCGCCGGCCGGTCGTAGATCTCGCGGGGGCTGCCCACCTGCTCGATGCGCCCGCGGTTGAAGATCGCGACGCGGTCCGACATCGACAGCGCCTCCTCCTGGTCGTGGGTGACGTAAAGGAAGGTGAGGCCGACCTGCCGCTGGATGCGCTTGAGCTCCGCCTGCATCTCGCGCCGGAGCTTCAGGTCGAGCGCGCCCAGCGGCTCGTCGAGCAGCAGCAGGCCCGGCCGGTTGACGATCGCGCGCGCGAGCCCCACGCGCTGGCGCTGGCCACCCGAGAGCTGCGCGGGCTTCCGAGCCGCGAAGCCGGTCATCTGCACGGTGCCGAGCGCGTCCTCGACCCGCGCGCGGCATTCGGCCCCGCCCACGCCGCGGGCCCGCAGCCCGTAGGCCACGTTGTCGGCCACGCTCATGTGCGGGAACAGCGCGTAGTCCTGGAACACGGTGTTGACGTTGCGGTCGAAGGGCGGCGTGCGGGCCACGTCCACGCCGTCCAACTCGATCGTGCCCGCGTCCGGCCGCTCGAAGCCCGCCACGAGCCGCAGCGTGGTGGTCTTGCCCGACCCCGACGGCCCGAGCAGGGTGAAGAACGCGCCCCGCTCCACCGCGAGGTCCACGCGCTCCACGGCCGCGGCGCCCCCGAACTGCTTGCGGACGCCGCTCAGGCGCAGCACCACGTCGGCGGGCGCGGGAGACGCTTCCGGGGCGGGTCCGGCGCGGACGGCGGACAGCGTCAAAGCTTGACCATGACGTGCCGCGCCACCGTGTAGTCGTCGAGCGACAGGCCCGACAGGTCCTTGCCGTAGCCGGACGACTTCAGGCCGCCGTGCGGCATCTCGTTGACCAGCATGAAATGCGTGTTGACCCAGGTGCAGCCGTAGCGGAGCCGCGCCGCGGTCTCCAGGCCGCGGCCGATGTCGCGGGTCCACACGGAGGACGCGAGGCCGTAGTCCGAGTCGTTGGCCCAGGCCACCGCCTCCTCGACGTCGCCGAAGCGCGTCACCGACACCACGGGGCCGAACACCTCGCGGCGGACGATCTCGTCCTCCTGCCGCGCGCCCGCCACCACGGTTGGCTCGTAGAAGAAGCCCGCGCCCGCCCGCGCCCTGCCGCCCGTCACGACCTCGACGTGGGGCAGCGCCCTGGCCCGGTCCACGAAGCCCGCCACGCGGTCGCGCTGCCTCCCGCTGATGAGCGAGCCGAACTCGGCGTCCTCGCCCGTGCCGACCGAAATGCCTGACACGGCGGAGGCGAGGTCCGCCACCAGCCTGTCGTAGACCTTCGGCCCCGCGTAGACGCGGCAGGCCGCCGTGCAGTCCTGGCCCGCGTTGTAGTACCCGAAGCCCCGCAGGCCCGCCACGACGTCGGCAACGTCGGCGTCGTCGAACACCACCACCGGGGCCTTGCCGCCCAATTCCAGGTGGGTGCGCTTGAGCGTGCCGGCCGCGGCCTCCAGCACCTTGCGCCCGGTGGACACGTCGCCCGTGAGCGACACCATCTGGACGCCCGGGTGCGCGATCAGCGCCGCCCCCACCGTGTCGCCGCGGCCGAGCACCAGGTTGAACACGCCCTCGGGCAGCACGCCGGCCGCGACCTCCGCGAACCTGCAGGCGGTGAGCGGGGTCTGCTCGGACGGCTTCAGCACCATCGTGTTGCCCGCGGCCAGCGCCGGCGCCACCTTCCACGCCAGCATCATGAGCGGGTAGTTCCAGGGCGCCACCGAGCCCACCACGCCCACGGGGTCGCGGCGCACCATGCTGGTGTGGCCCGCGACGTACTCGCCCGCGACCTGCCCCTGCATGCAGCGGACCGCGCCCGCGAAGAAGCGGAAGCAGTCCACGATCGCGGGGATCTCGTCGGCGAGCGCGCGGGCGTAGGGCTTGCCGCAGTTCAGGCTTTCGAGCCGCGCGAACTCGGGCGCCTCGGCCTCGATCGCGTCCGCGATCCTGAGCAGCGCGGCCGAGCGCTCGGCGGGGGTGGTGCGCGACCAGGCCGGGAAGGCGCGGGCGGCCGCCTCCACGGCCGCGTCGACCTGCGCGGCGCTGGCCTCGGGCACGGTATCCACCAGCTCGCCGGTGGCCGGGTTGAGCACGGCCTCGCCCGGGCCCTCGCCCGCCACCCTGCGGCCGCCGATCAGGAGCGTGGTGAGCATCGCGCGGGGTCTCCTGGGAAGCCTCGCGGATGCTACGGGCGATCGATGGAGCGACACAAGGCCGTTCACGGCCGCGGCCGGACTTTGCGCCCGGGTCGACGCCCGCAACGCGCTTCTCCCCGCGAGGCGGCCATCAGACTCACGCGTCCGCGTGGCGGGGCCATCATGCCCTTCGCCCCGTCTTGCGGGGAGAAGGTGCCCGACAGGGCGGATGAGGGGTCGATCCACGCGTGGCCCCACCCTCATCCGTCATTCGGCCACCTTCTCCCCCCCGCGGGAGAAGGGCAGAACCGGCAGGTGGCCGAGCCGTGTCAACGCCGCAGCCGCCTCACGGGGCGACGGGCATGGCACAGCACCGGTCGCGTCAACCCCAGTCCCGGGCCCTCGACCCGGTGCCGACGACCTCGACCGGGGAGCGGCTTCGCCTACCCCGCCCCGATCAGCCGGACGGCGGCGTCGCGCTCGAACAGGTAGAGCAGCATCCTGAGTGCCCGGCCGCGGGGCGAGGTGAGGTGGGGGTCGTCCCGGTAGAGCCCGGCCGCCTCCTCCCGCGCTTCCGCGAGCAGGCCCGCGTGCTTGTCGAGCTGGGCCACCCGGAACACCGGCAGGCCGGACTGCCGCGTTCCGATCAGCTCGCCCTCGCCGCGCAGCCGCAGGTCCTCCTCGGCGATGTGGAAGCCGTCCTCCGAGCGGCACAGCGTCTCCAGCCGCGCCCCCGCGGCCTCGCCCAGCGGGCCGCGGTAGAGCAGCAGGCACGACGAGCGCTCACCCCCGCGCCCCACCCGGCCGCGGAGCTGGTGGAGCTGCGACAGCCCGAACCGCTCCGCGTGCTCGATCACCATGATGGTGGCCTCCGGCACGTCCACGCCCACCTCGATCACGGTGGTGGCGACCAGCACGGACGCGCGGCCGGCCGCGAACGCCGCCACCGCGGCGTCCCGCTCGGGCCCCTTCATCTGACCGTGCACCAGCGCCACCCTGTCGCCCAGCACCTCGCGCAGCGCCGCGAAGCGCGCCTCGGCCGCGACCAGGTCGCTCATCTCGCTCTCGCTCACGAGCGGGCACACCCAGTAGGCGCGGGCGCCCTCGGCCACCTGCTTGGCGAGCCGGGCCACGACGTCGCCGAGGCGCCCGATCGGGGCCATGCGGGTGTCGATGGGCTGGCGGCCCGCGGGCTTTTCGCGCAGCGCCGAACTGTCCATGTCGCCGAACAGGGTCAAGACCAGCGTGCGCGGGATGGGGGTCGCGGTCATCAGGAGCAGGTCGGCGCTGGCGCCCTTCTCGGTGAGCGCCAGGCGCTGGGCCACCCCGAAGCGGTGCTGCTCGTCCACCACGATCAGGGCGAGGTCGCGGAAGCGCACGGGGTCCTGGAACAGCGCGTGGGTGCCCACCACCAGCGCGGCCCTGCCTTCCGCGAGGTCGTCCAGCGTGCGGGCGCGCTCGGCGGGCTTGTCGCGGCCGGTGAGCAGCGCCACGGTGAGCCCCGCGGGGGCGCCGGCGGCGGACAGCCGCTCGAAATGCTGCCGCGCCAGGATCTCGGTGGGCACCATCAGGGCGGCCTGCCGCCCCGCCTCGGCCGCGGTCGCGGCGGCCAGCAGCGCCACGGCCGTCTTGCCCGAGCCCACGTCGCCCTGGAGCAGCCGCAGCATCCGCTTGGGCGCGGCCATGTCGGCGCGGATCTCGCCGAGCGCGGCCCGCTGGCCGTCGGTCAGCCGGAACGGCAGGGCGGCCTCGATCGCACCCGACAGCGCGCCCGTGCCGACGGTCGCCCGCCCGCCCGCGTCGCGCATCCGGCCCCGCACGGCGGCCAGCGCGAACTGGGTCGCGAGCAACTCGTCGAAGGCGAGCCGCTCCAGCCCCGGCGCGTGCGCCTCCACGGCCTCGGGCGTGGCGGGGCGGTGCAGCGCGCGCAGGGCGTCCGCGAAGGGAGGCCAGCCGCGCAGGATCGTCCGGTTCGGCTCCAGCCACTCGGGCAGGGCGGGCACGCGCGCCACCGCGGCCTCGACAGCCTTGCCGAGCGCGCGCGGGTAAAGCCCCTCGGTCAGCCCGTAGACGGGCTCGACGGCGGGCAGCAGCGCAAGCTCCTCGGCCGTCATCACGCGGTCCGGATGCACCATCTGGAGGTGCCCGTCGTAAAGCTCCAGCCGCCCCGACACCCAGCGCGTGGCGCCCAAGGGCAGCGCCTTGTCGACCCAGGCGAAGTTGGTGAGGAAGAACACGAGCGTCACGTCGCCGGTGTCGTCCTCCACGAGCACCTTGTAGGGCGCCTTGGTTTTGGCGGGCGGGCGGTGCGCCACCGCGCGCACCTCCAGCACCACGACCTGATCCCGCGGCGCCTCCGCGATCTTGGGCCTGGCGCGGCGGTCGACCGTGCCGGTCGGCAGGTGCAGGGCGAGGTCCAGCACCCGCGCGGGCTGCCCGTTGCGGCCCAGGAGCCGATCCAGCAGGGGAACCGTCTTCGGCCCCACCCCGCGCAGGGTCGAGGCCGGGGCGAACAGGGGGTTGAGCTCGGCAGGGCGCATGGGTCGGGGCGGAAGAACCCTCGCGCTGGCAACCCGGGGGCGGCCCCGCTATATAGCCGGCACCGGCGCCGTTCAATCGGCGCGGCGGCAGGGCTCCGTGTTCAGGGCCAACCCTTGCCGGTTCTGTTTCCTCTCCCGCCGGGGTGGGGGAAGGTTGCCGAAGGCCGGGTGGGGGTTGGCCGATCCTGCGAGACGGCCCCTCATCCGCCCTGTCGGGCACCTTCTCCCCGCAAGGCGGGGCGAAGGGCATCGCCGGCAAGCGCTCGCGCGGGCTCAACCTTTGATGCGTGAAGGATCGTGCATGTCGGGTTTGGACTCCGCCGCGGCCATCCGGCGGAAGCGCCTCGTGTTCCGCGCCTGGCATCGCGGCATGCGCGAGATGGACCTCATCATGGGCCGCTTCGCGGATCGGCACGCCACCGCGCTCACCGACGCGGAGGTGGACGCCTTCGAGGCGCTGATGGAGGCGCCCGACCCCGAGATCTTCCTGTGGGTCACGGGCTCGGCGCCCACGCCCGCCAACTACGACACCGCGCTGCTGCGCCGCATCCGCGACTTCCACCGCACCACGGGTCCCCGGCATGGCTGACGCGAGACTGGCTGCCCGCTCCCGCGCGGGGACGGGCGGCCCGGGAGGGTTGGACCTGTCGCGCGTGAAGGCGTCGGTCGCGCGCAAGGGGCGGCTCACGCTCAGCCACGTGCCCGACGGCTTCGACGCCTTCGCGGCGGCCGACATCACGCGCGCGCTCGCCCGCGAGGGGGCCGAGCGCGCGGCCGTGCTGGTCCACGTCGCGCGCGAGGGCCAGCGCGCCCAGGCCTTCCGCGACGCGCTCGCCTTCGCGGCGCCCGAGATCGAGGTTCTGGACTTCCCCGCCTGGGACTGCCAGCCCTACGACCGGGTGTCGCCCCAGGGCTCGATCGAGGCGCGCCGGATGACCGTGCTGTCGCGGCTCGCGCGCGCGAAGTCCTCGCCCGAGCGGCCGCGGCTCGTGTCCACCACGGTCAGCGCGATCGTGCAGCGCGTGCCCCCGCGCGCGGCCGTCGCGGCCGAGAGCTTTTCGGCCGCGCCGGGCAACTCGGTCGCGACCGACGACCTCGTGGCCTGGCTGGAAAGCAACGGCTTCCTCCGCTCGGGCACGGTCCACGACACGGGCGAGTACGCGGTGCGCGGCGGCATCGTGGACCTGTTCGCCCCCGCCATGGCCCAGCCCGTGCGGCTCGACTTCTTCGGCCACACGCTCGAATCGATCCGCACCTTCGATCCCGAGACCCAGCGCTCCACCGGGCAGATGCGGGCGCTCGACCTCGTGCCGATGAGCGAGGTGCAGCTCACCACGGACTCGATGCGCCGCTTCCGCCAGGCCTATGTCGCGGCCTTCGGGGCGACGCGCGGCGACGCGCTCTACGACGCGGTCAGCGAGGGCCGCCGCCACACCGGCATGGAGCACTGGCTGCCGCTGTTCCACGGCGGGCTGGACACGCTGTTCGACTACGTCGAGGGCGCGGCCCTCTTGCTCGACCCACTGGCGGACGAGGCCGCGGCCGAGCGCTTCAAGGTGATCGCCGACCACCACGACGCGCGCGCCGACAGCCAGAACAAGCCCATGGCGGCCGTCTACAGGCCGCTGCCGCCCGACGCGCTCTACCTGACGGAGGCGGAATGGGCCGAGCGGCTCGGGCGCACGCCCGTGCTGCGCGTCACCCCCTTCGACGCGCCCGACACGGACCCCGCCCCCGTGGTCGACTGCGGCGGCCGCCCCGGCCGCTCCTTCGCGGCCGAGCGCGCGGACGAGGGCGGCAACGTGTTCGACGCCGCGGTGGCCCACGTGGCCGACCTCCAGCGCGCGGGCCGTACCGTGATCCTGGCCGGCTGGAGCGACGGCTCCCGCGAGCGGCTGCGCACGGTGCTCGCCGAGCACGGGTTGAAGAAGGCCGAGCCCGTGTCCTCGCTGGCCCAGGCGCTGGGCCTGGCCAAGGGGACGGCCGCGGTGGCGGTGATCGGCCTGGAGGCGGGGTTCGAGGCGGGCGACCTCGCGGTGGTGGGCGAGCAGGACATCCTGGGCGACCGCCTGATCCGCAACCGCAAGAAGACCCGCCGCGCCCAGGACTTCCTCCAGGACGTGAGCGCGCTGGGGGCCGGCGACCTCGTGGTGCACGTCGACCACGGCATCGCGCGCTTCGTCGGCCTCAAGCAGATCACGGTCACGGGCGCCCCGCACGACTGCCTGGAGCTGCACTACGCGGGCAACGACAAGCTGTTCCTGCCCGTCGAGAACCTGGAGCTGCTGTCCCGCTACGGCAACGAGGACGCCGAGGCCGTGCTCGACCGGCTGGGCGGCGCGGGCTGGCAGACCCGCAAGGCGCGGATGCGCAACCGCATCCGCGAGATCGCCCACGGGCTGATCCGCATCGCGGCCGAGCGCGCGGTGCGCACCGCCCCAAAACTGGCGCCGCCCGAACCGCTCTACGACGAGTTCTGCGCCCGCTTCCCCTACGACGAGACGGAGGACCAGGCGGCCAGCATCGAGGCCGTGCTGGAGGATCTGGCCTCCGGCCGCCCCATGGACCGGCTGGTGTGCGGCGACGTGGGCTTCGGCAAGACCGAGGTGGCGCTGCGCGCGGCTTTCGCCGCGGCCGTCAACGGCGTCCAGGTGGCCGTGGTGGTGCCCACGACCCTGCTCGCCCGCCAGCACTTCAAGACCTTCTCGCAGCGATTCGCGGGCCTGCCCCTGAAAGTCGCGCAGGTGTCGCGCATGGTGGCGGGCAACGAGCTCAAGGCCATCAAGGCGGGCGTCGCCGACGGCACGGTCGACATCGTGGTGGGCACCCACGCGGTCCTGGGCAAGACGGTGGGCTTCAAGGACCTGGGCCTCGTGGTGATCGACGAGGAGCAGCACTTCGGGGTCGCGCACAAGGAGCGGCTCAAGGACCTGCGCGCCGAGATCCACGTGCTGACCCTGTCGGCCACGCCGATCCCCCGCACGCTCCAGCTCGCCATGACGGGCGTGCGCGACCTGTCCATCATCGCCACGCCGCCCGTGGACCGGCTCGCGGTGCGCACCACCATCTCGCCCTTCGACGAGCTGATGATCCGCGAGGCGCTGCTGCGCGAGCGCTACCGCGGCGGCCAGTCCTTCTACGTGTGCCCGCGCATCGAGGATCTGGAGGAGACGGCCGCCTTCCTGCGCCAGTCCGTGCCGGAGGTGAAGTTCGTCGTGGCCCACGGCCAGATGAGCGCCACCGAGCTGGAAACCCGGATGACGGCCTTCTACGAGGGCCAGTACGACGTGCTGCTCGCCACCGCGATCGTGGAGTCCGGGCTCGACATCCCGCAGGCCAACACGCTCGTGGTCCACCGCGCCGACCTGTTCGGGCTGGCCGCGCTCTACCAGCTCCGCGGCCGGGTGGGACGGTCGAAGACCCGCGCCTACGCGCTGTTCACCTTCCCGACCGAGAAGCCCATCACGCCGCAGGCCGAGAAGCGCCTCAAGGTGCTGCAATCGCTGGACACGCTGGGCGCGGGCTTCGAGCTCGCGAGCCACGACCTCGACATCCGCGGCGCCGGCAACCTTCTGGGCGACGAGCAGTCGGGCCACATCAAGGAGGTGGGCTTCGAACTCTACCAGCAGATGCTGCGCGACGCGATCGAGGCCCTGCAGGCGGGGGCCGCGGGCACGGACGAGCCGCTCGCCGAGGAAGCGTGGTCGCCCTCGATCACCGTGGACGTGCCCGTCACCATCCCCGACCACTACGTGGCCGACCTGGGGGTGCGGCTGACGCTCTACCGGCGCCTGTCGACGCTGTCCTCCGACGAGGAGATCGAGGCGTTCGGGGCGGAGCTGATCGACCGCTTCGGGCCGCAGCCCGACGAGGTGCGCCAGCTCCTCAAGCTGACCCAGGTCAAGGCGCTGTGCCGCCGCGCCCACGTCGAGAAGGTGGACGCCGGCCCCAAGGGCGTGGTGATCGGCTTCCGCGACAACTCCTTCGCGGACCCGCAGGGGCTCGTGCGGCTGGTGCAGAAGGAAGGCCCGCGCGCCAAGGTGCGCCCCGACATGCGGGTGGCCTTCATGCGCGACTTCCACACCCCCGAGCAGCGGCTGGAAGGCACGCGGGCGATCCTGCGCGCCCTGGTGGGCATCGCGGAGAAGAAGGCGGCCTGAGCGGTCTCGGCCCTCCACCCGCGAGCCGGGCGAAGGGCATAAGGGGTCAGGGCTGCTGCGAGGCCTTCAGCTTCACGGGCCGGAGCAGGAAGGACGGCACGTGATCGCCCAGGCCCACCACGGGCGGGCCGTCGTCCTCGTGGAAGCGGCGGCGGGGCGCCTCGACCGGGGCCGCGCGCGGGGGACGGGGCTCGGCGTCGCGGTCGGGAGCGGGCCGCTCCGGCCGGGCCGCGCGCTCGGCCGGGCCGCCGCGGGCC
>CAXTDZ010000034.1:0-30533 GCA_964243035.1 uncultured Lichenihabitans sp. | reverse complement strand
ACCCAGTCCGGTCATCGCTCGATGGGGTAACCATCCCAGAGGAAGCTTAAAGGGAACTTAACCCTAAGATTTAACCCCGCGTCCGCCCCTGCGGCCGGGCGCGGGTTCGCCGTGCGCGCCGCCCCACGCGGTCGGCGTGCCTTGCCGGAAGCTTTCTAAACCGTGTCTTTTCGGTTACCGCCCGCGCCTGCTTTGCGCCGGAGGCCGCGAGCGGAATTGGCAAACCGGCTGCTTGGTCCCATACAGGCGATCAAAATTGCCAGCGAACCGGTGCCGGAGCGATTCGGTCGCCAAGGAGTGAAGGTTGGGAATTTCACTACACCAGGCGGCCCGGATGGGCGCCTACGTGCTTCGGCAGCATCTGAGCGGTCGCAAGCGCTACCCGTTGGTCATGATGCTGGAGCCGCTGTTCCGCTGCAACCTCGCCTGCGCGGGCTGCGGGAAGATCGACTACCCCGACAAGATCCTGGACCAGCGCGTGTCGGTGGCCGACGCCCTGCGCGCCCTCGACGAGTGCGGCGCCCCCATGATGGTGGTGGCGGGCGGCGAGCCGCTGATCCATCGCGAACTGCCGCAGATCGTCGACGGCGCCATCGCGCGCAAGAAGTTCGTGACGGTCTGCACCAACGCCCTCCTCCTCGAAAAAAAGATGGGCGACTACAAGCCGAACAAATTCTTCAACTGGTCCGTCCACCTCGACGGCGACCGGGAGATGCACGACAAGTCGGTGTGCCGCAAGGGCGTCTATGACAAGGCGGTGGCGGCCATCAAGGCCGCCAAGGCCAAGGGCTTCCGCGTCACCATCAACACCACGCTCTTCAACGACGCCGACCCCGAGCGCGCGGCCCGCTTCTTCGACGAGGTGACGGCGCTCGGCATCGACGGCATCACGGTGTCGCCCGGCTACGCCTACGAGCGGGCGCCCGACCAGCAGCACTTCCTCAACCGCGCCAAAACCAAGGACCTGTTCCGCGGCATCTTCAAGCGCGGCAAGGGCGCCAAGGCCTGGCCCTTCTACCAGTCGAGCCTGTTCCTGGACTTCCTGGCGGGCAACCAGACCTACCACTGCACGCCCTGGGGCAACCCCACCTACACGGTGTTCGGCTGGCAGAAGCCCTGCTACCTCCTGGGCGAGGGCTACGCCCGCAGCTTCAAGGAGCTGATGGAAAACACCAACTGGGCCAATTACGGCACCGGCAACTACGAGAAGTGCGCCGACTGCATGGTGCACAGCGGTTTTGAGGCGACCGCGGTCGCCGACTCGGTCAAGAGCCCGCTCAAGCTGCTGAAGCTCGCCATCCGCGGCGTGCGCACGACCGGGCCGATGGCGCCCGAGATCCCGCTCGCCAACCAACGCCCCGCCGAATACCTGTTCGCGCGCCACGTCGAGACCAAGCTCGGCGAGATCGAGGCGCAGGAGCGCCGCGTCCCGCTCCAGGCGGCCGAGTAGGGGGTCTCAGCCCGGCTCGCCGTCGGCCTCGCCGCCGAAGCCGTGCATGCGCAGCGCCCACTGCAGCGCGACGAGCAGGCCCTTGACGCGCGGCAGCAGCGTCAAGGACAGGAGCAGCACCAGCGCCGGCCAGAGCGTGGCGTTGACCCACGCGGGGATGTCGTCCCAGGTCCCCAGCACGATCACCATCGCGGCCCCCAGGACGTGGGCCACGATCAGGATGGTGAGGTAGGGCGGGGCGTCGTCGGCGCGGTGATGGTGCAACTCCTCCCCGCAGGCGTCGCAGCGCTCCCTCACCTTCAAATACGCGCGGAAGATCGACCCCTGTCCGCAGCGGGGGCAACGGCCCAGAAAGCCGCGCCGCATCGCGGCGAGCTTGGGACGCGTCTCGCCGTCGTCCCCCGCGCAGGTCACGCTCACGACCGGGTCCTCCGTGTTCCGCGGGCTGGGTCGCGCCGGCCCACCCCGCCGCGGCTCCGGCCGCCCCGCAGCAGTTCGAAGCGGAGCGCGCCCGCGAAGGGCGCGGCCTCCACCAGCCGGACCTCGACGGTGTCGCCCAGCCGGACGCTGGTGCCCGTCCGCGTGCCGGTCATCGCGCGGGCGGCCTCGTCGAAGCGGAAATACTCGTCGCCCAGCGTGCTCGCCGGCACGAAGCCGTCCGCGCCCGTCTCGGTCAGCCGGACGAACAGCCCCGCCCGGGTCACGCCCGACACGCGCGCCCCGAACACCGCCCCGACCCGGTCGGCCAGGTAGGCCGCGACCAGCCGGTCGAGCGTGTCGCGCTCGGCTGCCATGGCGCGGCGCTCCGCGGCCGAGATGCTTGCCGCGACCTCCGCCAACTCGCTCACGCCCGTGTCGGGCAGGCCGTCCGGCCCGAGCCCGAGCGCGCGGATCAGCGCGCGATGGACGACTAGGTCGGCGTAGCGCCGGATGGGCGAGGTGAAATGCGCGTAGCGGCGCAGGTTCAGGCCGAAATGGCCGTAGTTCTCCGCCGCGTACTCGGCCTGCGCCTGCGTGCGCAGCACGACCTCGCCGACGAGGTGCTCGTTGTCCGAGCCGCGCGCCCGGGCCAGCAGGCCGTTGAACTGCGCGGGCCGCTGCACCTGCCCCTTGGCGAGCTTGAGGCCGAGCGTCGCCAGGAACTCGGCCAGCGCGTTCAGCTTCTCGGGCGTCGGCTCGTCGTGGACGCGGTAGATCAGGGGCTGCCGCGCGCCTTCCAGCGTTTCGGCCGCGGCCACGTTGGCGAGGATCATGAACTCCTCGATCAGCCGGTGCGCGTCGAGCCGCTCCGGCACCGTGACGCGCTCCACCCGGCCGTCCGCGTCGAGCACCAGCTTGCGCTCGGGAAGGTCGAGGTCGAGGGGCGCCCGGGCGTCCCGCGCGAGCCGCGCCGTCGCGTAGGCGGCCCAGAGCGGCTTCAGGACCGGGTCGAGCAGGGGGGCTGTCGCCGCGTCCGCCCGGCCGTCGATCGCGGCCTGCGCCTGCGCGTAGCTCAGCCGCGCGTGCGAGCGCATCAGCACGCGGTGGACCGTGTGCCGGAGCTTTCGCCCGTCGGGCCCCAGCACGAGGCGCACCGCCAGGGCGGGCCGGTCCTCCTCCGGGCGGAGCGATCCCAGGCCCGCCGAGATCCGCTCGGGCAGCATGGGCACGACCCGGTCGGGGAAATAAACCGAGTTGCCGCGCCGGAGCGCTTCGCGGTCGAGCGCGGTGCCCGGGCGCACCAGGCAGGCCACGTCGGCGATCGCCACCGTGACGACGTGGCCGCCCGCGTTGGCGGGGTCCGGGTCGGGGGCCGCGTGGACCGCGTCGTCGTGGTCCTTGGCGTCGGGCGGGTCGATCGTGACGAGCGTCAGCGCGCGCCAGTCCTCGCGGCCCTCCGGTCCGGGCGCGCGCACCGCCTCGGCCTCGGCGAGGGCCGCGGCCGGGAAGGTGTCGGGCAGGTCGTGGGTCTCGATCGCGATGCGGCTGACCGCGCGCTCGCCGTCCAGCGCCCCCAGCCGCTCCACCACCCTGGCGAGCGGCAGGCCGTAGGCGCGGGGGCCGCCCACCACCTCGACCGCGACGAGGTCGCCGTCGGCGGCGCCGCCGCGCAGGTCGGGCGGCACGACGTACTCGGTTTGCGCGTTCTTCTTGTCGGTGGGCAGGACGCGCGCCTCCGCGTCCGAGGTCGCGCGGAACACGCCGATCACGCGCGCCCGGGCCTTGGCGAGCAGCTTGACCACGCGGCCCGTGTAGGCCGTGCTGCCGCCCTCGCCGTCGAGCGACACGCGCACGAGCGCCCGGTCCCCGACCCCCGGCGCGGGCGGCCCCGCGCGGGTCCGGCGCGGCACCTGCACGAGGATGCGCGGGGCGGCGCCCCGCTCGGAGGCGTCCCACACCGCCGGCGTGCCCACGAGCTCGCCGTCGCGGTCGCGGCCGACCACGTCGACCACCAGCACCGGGGGGAGGGCGCCCGGGCGGGTCAAGCGCGTGCGGCGGCGCTCGACGGCGCCCTCGGCCTCCAGCTCCTTCAGGGTTCGCTTGAGTTCGATCCGCGCGTCGCCCCGGACGTCGAAGGCGCGCGCGATCTCCCGCTTGCCGATCTTGGTCGGCGCGGGTCGGCCCGCGGCGTTGGCGGCGTCGCGCTCGCGCGCGATGAAGGCGAGGATGTCGGCTTTGCTGGGGAGCGGCGAATCAGGCATGCGGCAGGGTCGGCGTGGGCGGGGGCGCCGCCGGTCACCACCACATAGGGTTGCGCGGTCCCGATTGCGACCGGGTCCCGTCCCGGCTCAGGCCGCCATCTTGCGGCAGGACGCCTCGCAGGACCGGCACGCAGGACTCCATGTCGCCGGCCGCCTCGCAGGAGGTCGCGCGAGCCGCGCACACCCGGAAGGTCCGATGATGTGCCCCGCCTGAACAGGTCGGATCGGGGCCACGCTCCGTTATTGCGAGCGCAGCGACGCAATCCATCGCGGGCCGGGAGACGCCGCGGTCGCAGGCCTGCCTGGAACCGTCCGGCTGGATTGCTTCGCTGCGCTCGCAATGACGACCGGTGAGGCGGGCTCACCCTGTGAGCCGGACGTCCCGTGCAGGGCCGCCAAGCAGCCCTGCGTGGTTGAAGCCGGTTGCCTTCCGAGCGTCGCGAACCCCGTCAGGCCGTCTTGCGGGCGCGCGGCTTGGCGGCCGCGGGCTTTCCGGGCGCCTTCTTGCCGGCCGCGGCCGGTTTGGCGGACTTCGCCGGGGCCGCGGACTTCGCCGGGGTCGCGGGCTTGGCCGAAGCCGCGGGCTTGGCGGCCCGCTTGGGCGCGGCCTTGGCCGGCGCGCCGCCCTTCTCGGCGATCAGGCGCAGCGCGTCCTCCAGCCCGATCGTCTCGGCCGCCAGGCTCTTGGGCAGCGTGGCGTTGACCTTGCCCCAGTTCACGTAGGGGCCGTAACGCCCGTCCCGCACCGTGACCGGACCCCCGGCGGGATGCTCGCCCAAGGGGCGGCCGCTCGGCGCCGCGCGCTTGAAGCGTCCGCCGCCCTCGCCGCTCTCCTTGGCGACGATCAGGTCGATCGCGCGGTTGCCGCCGATCTCCAGCACGTCGTCGTCGGGCGAAAGGTTCGCGTAGGTGCGGCCGTGCTGCACGTAGGGCCCGAAGCGCCCCAGGCCCGCCAGCACCGGCTCGCCGGAGGTCGGGTGCCGGGCCACCTCGCGGGGCAGGGCCAGCAGCGCCAGAGCCTTCTCCAGCGTGACGTCGGCGGTCTTCCAGCCCTTGGGCAGCGAGGAGCGCTTCGGCTTGTCGCCCTCGCCCAGCTGGATGTAGGGGCCGAAGCGGCCGTCGCGCAGCGTGACCTCGTCGCCCGTGGCGGGGTCGCGCCCCAGCACCCGGGTGCCGCCCGCGGGCTCGGCGCCGTCGCTCGCCTGCCCACCGGCCCCCGAGGCCGTGAGTTGCCGCGTGTACTTGCACTCGGGGTAGTTGGAGCAGCCGATGAAGGCCCCGAACTTGCCGAGCTTCAGCGAGAGCTGCCCCGCGCCGCAGCTGGGGCACGCGCGCGGGTCCAGGCCCTCGCCGCGGGCGGGGAAGATGTAGGGGCCGAGCAGGTCGTTGAGGCTGTCCAGCACCTGCGTGGTGCGCAGCTCCCTGGTTTCCCCGATCGCGGCGGAGAAGTCGCGCCAGAAGTCGCGCAGCACCTCCTTCCAGTCGACGTCGGAGTTCGACACCCGGTCGAGCTGCTCCTCCAGGCTCGCGGTGAAGTCGTAGTCGACCCAGCGGGTGAAGAAGCTTTCCAGGAAGGCCGTGACGAGCCGCCCCTTGTCCTCGGGCACCAGCTTCTTCTTGTCGAGCCGGATGTACTCGCGGTCCTGCAGCACGGCCAGGGTCGCGGCGTAGGTGGAGGGGCGGCCGATGCCGAGCTCCTCCATGCGCTTGATGAGCCCTTCCTCGGAATAGCGCGGCGGCGGCTCGGTGAAGTGCTGGGTGGCGTCGATGCGCTCGCGGGCGAGCTGTTCCCCCGCGCGCATCGCGGGCAGGCGTCCGCCCTCGTCGCCGTCGTCCTCGTCGCCCGCGCCGTAGAGCACCAGGAAGCCGTCGAACTTGATCACCTGGCCCGTGGCGCGCAGGTCGATGGTGCGCCCGCCCGCCCGCGCCGCGATCTCGACCGCCGTGCGCTCCAGCTCGGCCGACTCCATCTGGCTCGCGACCGTGCGCTTCCAGATCAGCTCGTAGAGCCGCGCCTGGTCGGCGTCGAGGTGGCGCGCCATGTCGCGGGGCAGGCGGCTGACGTCGGTGGGGCGGATCGCCTCGTGCGCTTCCTGGGCGTTCTTGGCCTTGGCGGTGTATTTGCGCGGCGCCCCGGGCACGTAGCGGTCGCCGTGGAGCGCGCCGATCAGCTTGCGGGCGGCGCTGACGGCCTCGGGCGCCATGTCGATGCCGTCCGTCCGCATGTAGGTGATGAGGCCCGCGGTTTCGCCGCCGATCTCCACGCCCTCGTAGAGCTTCTGGGCCACCTGCATGGTGCGGGCGGGCGACATCCCGAGCTTGCGCGACGCGTCCTGCTGGAGGGTCGAGGTGCGGAACGGCGGGAAGGGGTGACGCTTGGCGGGCTTGGCCTCGACGCTGCCGACCGCGAACGTGGCTCCCTCCAGCGCCGCCTTGAAGCTCGCGGCCTCCTCGCCCGTGCCCACGTCGAGCCGGGCGATCTTCCGGCCGTCGGCCCCCACCAGCCGCGCCTCGAAGGGCTTGCCCTCCGCGGTGCGCAGGTGCGCCACGAGCGACCAGTATTCGCGGGGCACGAAGCGCTCGATCTCCAGCTCCCGGTCGGTCACGAGCCTGAGCGCGACCGACTGGACGCGGCCCGCCGAGCGCGCGCCCGGCAGCTTGCGCCACAGCACGGGCGACAGGTTGAAGCCCACCAGGTAGTCCAGCGCCCGGCGCGCCAGGTAGGCGTCGACCAGCGCCTGGTCGATCTGGCGCGGGTGGGCCATCGCGTCGCGCACGGCCGCCTTGGTGATGGCGTTGAACGTCACCCGCTCGACCGTCTTGCCCTTGAGCAGCTTCTTGCCCTGGAGCACCTCCAGCACGTGCCAGGAGATGGCCTCGCCCTCGCGGTCGGGGTCGGTGGCGAGGATCACCTTGCTGGACGCCTTCACGGCGCGCGCGATGTCGCCCAGCCGCTTGGACGCCTTGCCGTCGACCTCCCACAGCATGGCGAAGTCCTGCTCGGGGTCGACCGAGCCGTCCTTGGCGGGCAGGTCGCGCACGTGGCCGAACGAGGCCAGCACCTCGTAGTCGCGCCCCAGGTACTCGTTGATGGTCTTCGCTTTCGCCGGTGACTCGACGATGACGACGTTCATGGATGGTCCTTGGTCCGTGCGGCCGGGGTCCGCGGCAGCGGTGGGGAGATAAGCAAAGCCGCGGGTTTGGGGAAGGTCCGCGCCCCTTCGGCCGGTGGCCACGGCTCCGCTTTACCGTAGGTTAAGCATGTCCGCGTCATCCTGCCCCATTCGCGACCCTTGGATCGCGCGAATCATGCCGACGGTAGCGGGGAGACGACGATGCCGCGCAGCCTGTTCCGCCCGAAATCGCCGGACACGACGTATGTCCGCGAGCTCGAAGCCAAATTCGAGGCGATCAGCCGGTCGCAGGCGGTCATCGAGTTCACGCCGGAGGGAACCATCCTCTGGGCCAACGAGAACTTCCTCCGGACCATGCGGTACGACCTGTCGGAGATCGTCGGCCGGCACCACCAGCTGTTCGTGGAGCCGTCCGAGCGCGAGAGCCCCGGCTACGCGGAGTTCTGGCGCAAGCTCGGCAACGGCGTCTTCGCCACCGCCGAGTTCAAGCGGCTGGCCAAAGGTGGCCGCGAAGTGTGGCTGCGGGCTTCCTACAATCCGGTCCTCGACGCGGCGGGCCGCACCTGCAAGGTCGTGAAGTTCGCCTCCGACGTCACGGCCGCCAAGATGAGGGCCGCCGATCACGCGGGGCAGATCGCGGCCATCAACCGGGCCCAGGCCGTCATCACGTTCACGGTCGATGGCACCATCGTGGACGCCAACGACAACTTCCTCGCCGTCATGGGCTACGAGGCGGCCGAGATCGTCGGCCGGCACCACGGGCTGTTCGTCGAGGACGCCTACCGCAACAGCCGCGACTACGCGGCCTTCTGGGAGAAGCTCGGCCGGGGCGACTACGTGTCGGCGGAGTTCAAGCGCGTCGGCAAGAACGGGCGCGAGGTCTGGATCCAGGCGTCCTACAACCCGATCTTCGACGCCGACGGCCGGGTCTGCAAGATCGTCAAGTTCGCCTCCGACGTGACCGCCATCAAGCGGCGCGCGTTGAACTCCGAAGGACAGATCACGGCCATCAACCGGTCCCAAGCCGTTGTCGCCTTCGACATGAAGGGCACGATCCTGGAGGCCAACGAGAACTTCCTGGCCGTGATGGGCTACACGGCAGCGGAGGTCGTGGGCGCCCACCATCGGATATTCATGACCCCCGAGGAGGCCGCGGGCCAGGCCTACCGTGACTTCTGGGCCTCCCTCAACCGCGGCACGTTCGTGTCGGCGGAGTTCAAGCGCCTGGGCAAGGGTGGCCGCGAGGTCTGGATCCAGGCGTCCTACAATCCGATCCTGGGCCTCGACGGGCATCCCGTCAAAGTGGTCAAGTTCGCCACCGACGTCACCAAGCAGGTCCACGAGCGCGCCAAGATGGAGCAACTGTCGCTCGTGGCCGACGGGACCGACAATTCCGTGATCATCACCGACGCCGGCCAGCGGATCGAGTACGTCAATCCCGGCTTCGAGCGGTTGACGGGCTTCAACCGCGCCGAGGTGCTGGGCCGGACGCCGGGGGCGGTGCTCCAGGGCAAGCACACGGACGCGGCCACGGTGAAGCGCATCCGGGAGAAGCTCAACCGCGGCGACGCGTTCTACGAGGAGATCCTCAACTACGCCAAGGACGGCACGCCCTACTGGATCAGCCTCGCCATCAACCCGATCCGCAACGCGTCCGGACGCATCGTTCGGTTCGTGTCCGTCCAGGCCAACGTCACCGAGACCAGGCAGAAGTCGCTTGAGTTCCACCTCAAGCTGAACGCCATCGGCGAAACCAGCGCGCTGGCCGAATGGGAGCCCGGAGGTCAGTTGGGCCAGGCCAACGGGGTGATCGCCAAGCTCGACGGCTCGGTCGCCGGGGACGGCGTGTCGCTCGGCCGGCTGCTCGCGCCCGAGGACCAGGCGCTGGTGCTGGGTGGCGAGAGCGTCCGCCGCGAGATTTCCTGGCCGACGCGGACCGGGGACTCGATCGTGCTGGACGCGGTGTTCTCGGTTCTGCGCGACCTCCAGGGACAGGTGCGGCGCGTGCTGATGTGCGCGTCCGACGTGTCCAACCGCCGGTTGGCGATCAACGAGACCACCACCGCCATGACCGACCTGAAGATTTCGGGCGAGAAGATCGCGAACATCGTGTCGGAGATCGACCACATCGCCTTTCAGACCAACATCCTGGCCCTCAACGCCGCCGTGGAGGCCGCCCGGGCGGGCGAGGCCGGGCGCGGTTTCGCGGTGGTGGCGGGCGAGGTGCGCATGCTCGCCCGTCAGTCCGCGACCGCCGCGAGCAGCATCCACACCCTGGTCCGCGACAACCGCGAGCGTATGACGCAGCTCGCGGCTTCCCTGGGCCGGCTCGACGACCGGTCGGTCGCCGACGGCGCCCGCCTGACCGCCCCCCGGCTCGAATCCGCCTGACGCCTCGCCCGGGGCGGAAAGGGCCCGCGAGCCTTTTTGTGTCGCCGGGCGGCTGCGCTATAAGCCGAGCCCGCATGGACGCCACACCTCTCTACCCGCACCGCCACCTCCTCGGCATCGAAGGGCTCCACGCGCTGACGCTGGCCGCCCTGCTCGATCTGGCCGAGGGCGCCGTGGCCATCTCGCGCGCGGTCGAGAAGAAGCGCGCGACCCTGCGCGGCCGCACGCAGATCAACCTCTTCTTCGAGGCCTCCACCCGCACCCAGTCCTCCTTCGAGATCGCGGGCAAGCGGCTCGGCGCCGACGTCATGAACATGGCGGTCGCGAGCTCCTCGGTGAAGAAGGGCGAGACGCTGATCGACACCGCCGTGACCCTCAACGCCATGCGGCCCGACGTGATCGTGGTGCGGCACGGGCAGGCGGGCGCCGTCCACCTGCTCGCCCAGAAGGTCGACTGCGCGGTGGTGAACGCCGGCGACGGCGCCCACGAGCACCCCACCCAGGCGCTGCTCGACGCGCTGACGATCCGCCGCAACAAGGGGCGGATCGCGGGGCTCACGGTTGCGATCTGCGGCGACATCCTCCACTCGCGGGTGGCGCGGTCCGACATCCTGGCGCTCGCGGCGCTGGGCGCCCGCGTCCGGGTCGCGGGGCCGCGCACGCTGCTGCCCGCCGCAATCGAGCGGCTCGGCGTGGAGGTGATGCACGACATGGACGCGGCGCTGGACGGCGCCGACGTGGTGATGGCGCTGCGGCTCCAGCGCGAGCGGATGCTGGGCGGCTTCGTGCCCTCGTCGCGCGAGTATTTCCGCTTCTGGGGGCTGACGGCCGAGCGGCTCGCCCGCGCCGCGCCCGACGCGCTGGTGATGCACCCCGGCCCCATGAACCGCGGCGTCGAGATCGACACGATGGTGGCGGACGGCGCGCAGTCGCGCATCCGCGAGCAGGTCGAGATGGGGGTCGCGGTCCGCATGGCCGTGCTGGAGGCGCTGGCCCGCAACATGCCGGCCGCGGACGCGCTCCCGTGAGCCGGCCGCTCGCCTTCGTCAACGCGCGCCTGGTCGACCCCGAGGCGGAAACCGAGGCGCGCGGCGGCGTGCTGGTGCGCGACCGCCTGATCGCCGCGGCGGGGCCGCTCGTCACCCGCGCCAACCTGCCCGCGGAGGCGGAGGTCGTCGACTGCGGCGGCGATGCGGTGGCGCCGGGGCTCGTCGACCTGCGCGCCTTCGTGGGCGAGCCCGGGGCGGAGCACCGCGAAACCATCGCGACCGCGACCGCCGCGGCGGCGGCGGGCGGCGTCACCACGGTGGTGGCGACCGCCGAATCGCATCCCGCCGTGGACGACCCCGCCGTGGTGGACTTCCTCCTGCGCCGGGCCCGCGACACGGGCCGCGTCCGCGTGGTGCCGGTGGCGGCGCTGACGCGGGGGCGGGCCGGGGAGGAGCTGGCCGAGATCGGCCTGCTCAAGGCCGCGGGCGCGCTGGCCTTCTCGGACGGCGCGCGCTCGATCCGCAGCGCCCGGCTGATGCGGCGGGCGCTGTGCTACGCGCGCGACTTCGACGCGCTCGTCATGCACCGCCCGGAGGACCGCGACCTCGCGGCGGGCGGCGTCATGAACGAGGGCGAGCTCGCGAGCCGGCTCGGCCTGCCGGGCATCCCGGTCGAGGCCGAGAGCATCGTGCTGGAGCGCGACCTCCGCCTCGTGGCGCTGACGGGCGGCCGCTACCACGCCGAGGTGGTGAGCTGCCGGCAGTCGCTGGACCTGATCGCGGCGGCCAAGGCGCGCGGGCTGCCCGTCACCTGCGCCACCACCGTCAACCACCTGACGCTGAACGAGAACGACATCGGCGCCTACCGCACCTTCCTGCGCCTGTCGCCGCCGCTGCGCGGCGAGGACGAGCGGCTGGCGCTCGTGGAGGGGCTCGCGGCGGGCGTGGTCGACGCCGTGGTGAGCGATCACGACCCCCAGGACGTCGACACCAAGCGCCTGCCCTTCGCCGAGGCCGAGCCCGGCGCGGTCGGGCTCGAAACGCTGCTCCCCGCCATGCTCCGCCTGTATCACGCCGGGCACGTGAGCCTGCCGCGGCTGATCGCCCGCGTGACGGTGGCACCCGCGCGCCTGCTCGGCCTCGCGCAGGGACGGCTGCGCGCGGGGGCGCCGGCCGACCTCGTCCGCTTCGATCCCGACGAGGCCTTCGTGCTCGACCCCGCCCGCCTGCACTCGCGCTGCCGCAACACGCCCTTCGACGGCGACAGGATGGAAGGCCGCGTGAAGGCGACGGTGGTGGGGGGCGAGGTGGTGTTCGAGGCCTGAGGGCCTCACGCGGAGCCCCGGGACCGGGTCGGCGCGATCGTGCCGGTCGGTGACCTTTCCCCCCGGGAGAAAAGGCGGGACCTGCGGCCGTCGACCTGAGGTCGGCGCTCCCGGTCGAAGGCCGATCCCCGCTGGCCTGGGCGCGACCGCTCCTCTAGGGTGGTTGACGACAAGGAGCCCCGAGACCGTGGTCAGCTTCCCCGACGTCCCGCACCTGCTCGCCGCGGCCGTGTTCGGCTACCTGCTGGGATCAATCCCGTTCGGCCTGCTGCTGACCCGGCTCGCGGGAACGGCGGACCTCCGCTCCATCGGGTCGGGCAACATCGGCGCCACCAACGTGCTGCGCACCGGGCGCAAGGATCTGGCCGCCGCGACCCTGCTGCTCGACGCGCTCAAGGGCACCGCGGCGGTGGTGGTCGCCTCGCGGCTGGGCGGCCCCGGCGCGGGCCTGGTGGCGGGCTGCGGGGCCTTCGCGGGCCACCTCTTCCCCGTTTGGCTGCGGTTCCGCGGCGGCAAGGGCGTCGCGACCTTCCTGGGCTGCCTGCTGGGCGCCTTCTGGCCCGCGGGCCTGGGCTTCGCGGCCGTCTGGCTCGGCGTGGCCTTTGCGACGCGGTATTCCTCCGCGTCCGCGCTGAGCGCGAGCGCCGCGGCCGTGGTTCTCCTCGCCGCGCTGGGGCAGATCACCGCGGCCGTCGCCTTCCTGATCCTCGCGGCGCTGCTGTGGTTCAGCCACCGGGCCAACATCGCGCGCCTGCTGGCCGGCACGGAAACGCGGATCGGCGCCAAGGCATGACGCCGGAGCTTCGGCCGCTCACCGCCCGCGAGCGGTTCGACTGGCTGCGGCTCAGCCGCTCCGGGTCGGTCGGGCCGCGCACCTTCTTCGGCCTGCTGGAACGGTTCGGCACCGCCGCCGCCGCGCTGGACGCGCTGCCGGGCCTGGCCCGGCGGGCGCCGAGCCGCGCGATCACGGTCGCGGGCGCCGCCGAGGTGGAGCGCGAACTGGCCGCGGCCAAGCGCGCGGGCGTCCGCTTCGTGGCGCTGTGCGAGCCCGACTACCCGCCGTCCCTGCGCGTGATCGACTCGGCGCCGCCGCTGCTGGCGGTGCGCGGGCGGGCCGACGTGCTCGGGCGCCCGACGGTCGCGATCGTGGGGTCCCGCAACGCCTCCGCGGCGGGCCTCGTGATGACCGAGCGGCTGGCCGCAGGCCTCGGCGCCGCGGGTTTCGCCGTCGCCTCGGGCCTGGCGCGCGGCGTCGACGCCAAAGCCCACGGCGCGAGCCTGGCCACCGGCACGGTCGCGGTCCTGGCCGGCGGCCACGACCGCATCTACCCCGCCGAGCACGCGGGGCTCGCGGCGCGCATCGTCGAGGACGGCGCCGTGATCAGCGAGATGCCGTTCGGCTGGGAGCCCCGGGCGCGCGACTTCCCCCGCCGCAACCGCATCGTGTCGGGCCTGAGCCTGGGCACGATCGTGGTTGAGGCGGCGCGACGGTCCGGGTCCCTCATCACGGCGCGCTTCGCGCTGGAACAGGGCCGGGAGGTGTTCGCGGTGCCGGGCTCGCCGCTCGACCTCCGGGCCGAGGGCACCAACGACCTCCTGCGCCAGGGCGCGACGATCTGCACGAGCGCCGAGGACGTGGTCGAGGCGCTTCGTTCGGCGGCGGCCGGCGGCCCCGACCCGCGAGGCCGGCCGGGCCTGCGCGAGCTCGAAGCGTGGCGGGCCGGCGGCGAGCCGCTGTGGGACGAGCTCGATCTTGACGGTCCCGACCTGTCCGATCCGGTGCCGCCCGAGGACCCGGACGACGGTGTCGCGCGGGCGAGGCTGGAGGGGCTCGTCGGGGCCGCGCCCGTGACGGTCGACGACCTGGTGCGGGTTTCCGGCCTTCCCGCCCGGACCGTGCAAACCCTTCTGGTCGAGCTCGAACTGGACGGAACCATCGCCCGGCAGGGAGCGGGCGCGGTGGCGCGGCGCGCCGGGACGGGCTGACGGTTCCGGCGCGGCCGCGTCCCTCGCGCGGTGGATTGGCGGACTGTGTCGCGCCCGCGCCGCGCGGGGCTACCCGTGGGGGCTCGGGTCCGGTCCCCGGGCCGTCCTGCGCCGCTTGAGCGCCTCGGCTTCGAGCTGCACCATCCCCAGCAGGTAGGCGAGCATGTCCATCCGCTCGGCTTCGGCGAGGCGGATCATCCCGGCGCAAAGCGACGCGATGTAGGTGGGAACGTCGGGCGGCAGGGATCCGCCGGAATGGCCCGCAGGCGGCATGACCGGTTGCTTTCGAGGGTCGGAAACGACTTACCCTATCCTTGCAACCCAGGATTGAGCAATCAAGCCTTTTAGGCCGCCGCGCCCTGACTTTCGCGTGAGCGTTGCGCGCGGATCTCCCCGCTACGGCTCCGTCCGCGACAGGTTCCGCAGCCTGTCCAGCACGCCCTGGAGGATGTAGGCGGCCGCCATCCGGTCCACCACCTCGCTGCGCTTCGCTCGCGACGCGTCCTGCGCGATCAACGCGCGGGTGACGGCCGCGGTCGACAGCCGCTCGTCCCAGAAGCAGACGGGGAGGGGCAGCGGACCCGCGATCTGGCGCACGAACGCCCGCGTGGATTGCGCGCGCGGCCCTTCCGTGCCGTCCATGTTGAGCGGCAGGCCGACCACGAGCCCCGCGACCTCGAACCGCCGAACCGCCGCGGCGAGCCGCTCGACGTCGGCCGTGAACTTCACGCGGCGGATCGTGTCGAGCGGCGAGGCGAGCCGGCGCTCGACGTCCGACAGCGCGAGGCCGATCGTCTTGGTGCCGAGGTCGAGGCCGAGCAGGCGCCCGCGCGCGTGGGCGGGCGCGGCCAGCGCCTCGACCGGCAGAACCCGCGACACCATGAGCCTCCTCCCCGGCGGTCGCGCACCACCTCCCGGCGGGCGCGGCCCGGGCGCCTCCGGCGGGATCCGCGACCGTGCGCCGCGACCGGGCGGAGCCCCGCGGACCCGCGGGTTCTACCACCCCGGGCTCTGATCCCGCCAGTCGCGGTGGAGACCTCGTCCGGTCCGCGCGGCCGGCGAGGGTCGACCTCGCCGCGCCGCCCGGTTGCGGCGGCGTTCAAGCGAATGGTATAGGCGGAGCCTCGTTTTTCTCCCCCCGCGCGTTCGCCGCCGTGCGACGTCGACGGACGGCCCGCGTCCCGCCGGTCGCGCGCGTCCCGTTTCTGGAACAAGCCATGTCGGTCGACCTTGCCACCGTGCGTCGCATCGCGTCCCTCGCCCGGATCGCCTTGCCGGAGGATGAGGTCGCCCACCTGCGGGGCGAACTCAACGCCATCCTCGACTTCGTGGCCGAGCTCGACGCCGTGGACGTGTCGGGCGTCGAGCCGATGACCTCGGTGATCCCCATGCGCATGCCGATGCGGGCCGACGCGGTGACGGACGGCGGCATCGCGGCGGCGGTGACCGCCAACGCGCCTGCCGGGGAGGACGGCTATTTCGTTGTTCCCAAGGTGATCGAATGACGGCCGGCCTCGTGATCGTGCCTCGGCAGGACCGGTTCGCGTGAGCGACCCGACCCGCCTGACGCTGGTCGAGGCGCGCGGCGCGCTCCGGGCCAGGGCGCTGTCCGCCGCGGAGCTGACGGAAGCGCACATCCAGGCCGTCGAGCGCGCCCGCGCGCTGAACAGTTTCGTGGCCGAAACGCCCGACCGCGCCCGCGCCATGGCGCGGCAGTCGGACGAGCGGCTCGCGCGGGGCGAGGGCGGCCCGCTGGAAGGCATCCCGCTCGGCATCAAGGACCTGTACTGCACCGAGGGCGTGCCCACCACGGCGGGCAGCCGCATCCTCCGCGGCTTCGTGCCCACCTACGAGTCCACCGTGTCGTCCCGGCTCTGGCGCGACGGCGCCGTGATGCTGGGCAAGCTCAACCTCGACGAGTTCGCCATGGGCTCGTCCAACGAGACGTCGAGCTTCGGCCCCGCGGTGTCGCCGTGGCGGCGGCCGGGCTCCAACGCGTCGCTGGTGCCGGGCGGCTCGTCGGGCGGCTCGGCCGCGGCGGTGGCGGCGCGCCTGTGCCTGGGCGCCACCGCAACCGACACGGGCGGCTCGATCCGCCAGCCCGCGGCCTTCACGGGCACGGTCGGCATCAAGCCCACCTACGGGCGCTGCTCGCGCTGGGGCATCGTGGCCTTCGCGTCCTCGCTCGACCAGGCGGGGCCGATCGCCCGCACGGTGGGGGACTGCGCGGCGCTGCTCCGCTCCATGGCGGGCCACGACCCCAAGGACGCGACCTCGGCCGACCTGCCCGTGCCCGACTACGAGGCCGCCGCGGGCGCCTCCGTCAAGGGCCTGCGCATCGGCATCCCGAAGGAATACCGGCTCGACGGCATGCCGGCCGAGATCGAGGCGCTGTGGACGCAGGGCATCGCCTGGCTGCGCGACGCGGGCGCGACGATCGTCGACGTGTCGCTGCCGCACACGAGGTACGCGCTGCCCGCCTACTACATCGTGGCGCCCGCCGAGGCCTCCTCCAACCTCGCGCGCTACGACGGCGTGCGCTACGGGTTGCGGGTGCCGGGCCGCGACGTGACCGACATGTACGGCCGGACCCGGGCCGAGGGTTTCGGGCGCGAGGTGCGCCGCCGGGTGATGATCGGCACCTACGTGCTGTCGGCGGGCTACTACGACGCCTACTACGTCAGGGCGCAGAAGGTCCGCACGCTCATCAAGCGCGACTTCGAGACCGTCTTCGCCGCCGGCGTGGACGCGCTCCTGACCCCCGCCACCCCCTCGGCCGCCTTCGCGGTCGGCGACAAGGGCAACGCCGACCCCGTGGAGATGTACCTGAACGACGTGTTCACCGTGACGGTCAACATGGCGGGCCTGCCCGGCATCGCGGTGCCGGCGGGGCGCACCGCCGACGGCCTGCCGCTCGGGCTCCAGCTCATCGGCCGCGCCTTCGACGAGGAAACCCTGTTCTCGCTCGCCGCCGCGATCGAGCGGGCCGCCCCGCCCACGACCCTGCCCGACCCCTGGTGGTCCACGTGAGCGACGACCCCAACCTGCTGGCGCCCCTGCGGGCCCGCATCGACGCCATCGACGCGCGCATCGTGGACGCGCTGGCGGAGCGGGTCGCGGTCGTGCGCGAGGTGGTCGTGGTCAAGCACCGGTACGGCATCCCGGCCCGGATCGACGGGCGCGTCGCGGAGGTGCTGGCCCAGGTGCGGGGCCGGGCTGAGGCCGGGACCTGCCCGCCCGACCTCGTCGAGCAGGTGTGGCGCGCCATCGTGGACTGGACGATCGGCTTCGAGGAGCGCCACATGGCCTCGGCGTCCGCCCCGTCCCAGCAGGACTGACCCCGCGCCATGACCACCTCCGCCCCTTCCCCGTCCTCGTCCAAGCTGATCCGCGGCGCGTCCGGCGACTGGGAGATCGTGATCGGCATGGAGGTCCACGCCCAGGTCACCTCCAAGTCGAAGCTGTTCTCCGGCGCCGCGACGGGCTTCGGGGCCGAGCCCAACAGCCAGGTGTCGCTGGTGGACGCCGCCATGCCGGGCATGCTGCCCGTCATCAACGAGGCCTGCGTGGCCCAGGCGGTGCGCACGGGCCTGGGGCTCAAGGCCGCCGTCAACGCGCGCTCGACCTTCGACCGCAAGAACTACTTCTACCCCGACCTGCCGCAGGGCTACCAGATCTCGCAGTACAAGAACCCGATCGTGGGTGAGGGCGAGGTCGCGGTGGACCTGAGCCCCACCGAGCAGATCCGCGTGGGCATCGAGCGCCTCCACCTGGAGCAGGACGCGGGCAAGTCGCTGCACGACCAGTCGCCCACCTCGAGCTACGTGGACCTGAACCGCTCGGGCGTGGCGCTCATGGAGATCGTGTCGCGCCCCGACATGCGCTCGGCCGACGAGGCCAAGGCCTTCGTGGCCAAGCTGCGAACCATCCTGCGCTACCTCGGCACCTGCGACGGCGACATGGAGAAGGGCAACCTGCGCGCCGACGTCAACGTGTCGGTCCGGCGCCTCGGCGAGCCCTTCGGCACCCGCTGCGAGATCAAGAACGTCAACTCGATCCGCTTCATCGGCCAGGCGGTCGAGGCCGAGGCGCGCCGGCAGGTGGCCCTCATCGAGGACGGCGGCATCGTGGAGCAGGAAACGCGCCTGTTCGACCCCGGCCGCAACGAAACGCGCTCCATGCGCTCCAAGGAGGAGGCGCACGACTACCGCTACTTCCCCGACCCCGACCTGCTGCCGCTGGAGCTGCCGGACGGCTTCGTGGAGCGGCTCGCGGCCGACCTGCCCGAACTGCCCGACGCCAAGAAGGCGCGGCTGATGGCCGATCACGGCCTGTCGCCCTACGACGCCAGCGTCCTGGTGGCCGAGCGCGAGCTCGCCGACTATTTCGAGGCCGTGCTCGCCGTCGCGCCCGCCGGCCGCGACGCGAAGGCGGTCGCCAACTGGGTCACGGGCGACCTCGCGGCCTTCGCCAACGCGTCCGGCCTGTCGGTGCCCGAGACGCACGTCACCCCGGCCCAGGTCGCGGACCTGGTCGACCTGATCGCCCACGGCACGATCTCGGGCAAGATCGCCAAGGACGTGCTGGCCCTCGTGATCGGCGAGGAGCGCGACGCGCTTCCCCGCGACATCGTGGAGCGGCGCGGCCTCAGGCAGGTCACCGACGCGGGGGCGATCGAGGCCGCGGTGGACGCCATCATCGCGGCCAATCCCGACAAGGTCGCGCAGGCCCGGGCCAAGCCCACGATGCTGGGGTGGTTCGTGGGGCAGGTCATGAAGGGGACGGGCGGCAAGGCCAACCCGCAGGCCGTCAACGCCCTGCTGAAGGCCAAGCTGTCGATCTGAGCGCGCGGGCGCCCCCGGGTCCGCTTGCGCCGCGGCCGCGCGGCGCGCCTTCCGGTCAGCGCACCACGAGGCAGGTGGCCGAGAACTCCTTCCAGGTCATCAGGCCGGTGGTGCCCGCCCGCTTCATGGACGACCATTGGTGTCCGCACTCGTGCATCCGGGCGCGGGCGGCCGCGTCGACCGACACGGTGCTGGGCGGCTGCGGATAGGTGGGCTGCGGCGCGGGGCCTGGCGAGGACGCGCGCGCCGGTGCGGGTGCCGCCCCGCGGCCCGCGGGACCGGGCCCCGGGGGCGAGGCCGCCACGGCGCTTCCGGCCGAGGCGATCACGACCGTGCAGGCCAGGGCGGCGTCGCGGAAACGGAACATTCGAACCTGCAAGGGCCGGGTGGGGCGGTGAGGCGCCGACCCATGCCCCGCCTTCGGAGCGAATTCAAGGCTGGCGGCCGGTGCCGGTCGCGGAAAGGCGCCATCGGCGCGCCGGGTTTCGGTGTTGACCCAGGCCGCCGGACGCGTCACCCTTCCGCGGGCTATTTCAAGATGTTGCTCCAGGACTCGTTTCATGCGCTTCGTTCGGCTCGCGATCCTTCCCGTTTGCCTCGTCTGGGCGGGCACCGCGGCCCGGGCGGCCTCCGCCAGCAAGAGCGTGCAGAGCCTTCAGGACCGCCGGCAGGCCGCCTGCTACGGCGACGTCCAGAGGCTCTGCGCCACGGCCCTGCCCGACGTCGACAAGGTCACCGACTGCATGAGGGACAAGCGTCCCCTGGTCAGCGCCAAATGCTCGGCCATGTGGGACGTGACCGAGTGAAGGGGGGCACGCCTACCCGCCGTTAGGACATCGTTAACCAACCCCCGTCACCCTCGCCCGGGCCAACCACGCGGGGAGGATCCCATGCAACTGAACGCCGGGCAGAAGAAGCTGTTGGAGTGGATCGAAGCCAAGCAGCCCGTGCTCGGGATGTTCCACGTCATGACCGACCTCAAGCCGATGATCGACGGCGGGTTCGTCGAGAACCAGCCGACGCCCCGCTCCAAGGGCCGGCTGGTCATCACCGACGCCGGCAGGGCCGCGCTCGGGAGCGAGACGCAGCACTGAGGGACGGTGCCGTGCGGCGCGTGAACCGGATGCCGGCCTTCCGCGTCGTCACCGGACCGGGTTGATCCGGCCGGGGACGGAATCGTGACCGACATGCAGGTGACAAGCTCCGGCAACGGACGGGTTTGGATCGAGAGCGCGGCGGGCGACCGGTTCGGCTTCGAGTTCACGACCCGGGCCGCGGAGATGACGGAGATGCTGGGAGAGCCGGACTGGGTCTCCGCCAGAACACCCGCGGAGGCTGCCGCGCTGATCGCCGATGCGCAACGGGCGGCCGTCGACTTCGCCCGCCGGGAGGGCTGGATCGACTGACGGCCTTTGGCCGTCGTCGCTGCGTCCGACATGCTTGCTTTTTGATGCCTCCTTGCCGGGCGTGGCGTCGGCCCCGCAGGGTTGATCAGGGACCGCCCCCTGTCGCCGCTCCGTAGGTGACCGGCTGGTCGTTGAACGTCGGACGGCCGCTCGCCACGTAGTCGCCGATCAGGGTCTGCGCCCTGGCCGACAGGTGGATCGTGTCGTCGAAGATCGATGTCTGCTGGCAGGCCGCGTCGCAAACGGCACCCGGACGCAGCGGGGACGTTTGCCGGAAACCGAGGCGTCCGGCATCGCTCCGCAGGTGGCCGACGAAGGCCGCGATGTCGAAGAACGTGATCGTCACCCCGTCGACGCGGAGGCCTCGCAGTTGCTCGTTGAGCAGCTTGGAGGCGGTTGCGGCCGTGGCCCTGACCGTCGGCGTGTCGGCACCGACGAACGCGTAGGCGTTGCTGAGCGACAGGTCGTAGACGCCCAGGAGGAGGACGCGGCGGATGCCGGCCGCCGCCAGCGCCGCGATGCCGGCCTCCACGGCGGCCCTCGCCTCGGCCGCCACCCTGTCGGGCGCCGAGCCGCGGGCGGCCCCGATCCAGACGTCGTTGGTGCCGATCCAGATCGCGGCCTCCGCGCCCGTCGGCAGCGCCGCGCCGGACTCAACCAGCGCGTGGACCTGCCCCAGGAAGCTCCCGTCGCCGAACGTCGCGTTCGGCTGGTCATGCGTCGTGGCCCCCGCGATCGCGACGTTGGCGCCTGCGGAGATCATCAGGTCCGCGCGCAGCGCCTCGGTCCACAGGGCGGGCGCCGATCGCCCCGCCCGGCCCTCGTCCGTCAGGCTGTCGCCGAAGAAATACAGGCTCGACACGTCCGCGGCGCGAAGCGGGGCCGGGCAGAGCGCGGCGGCGACGAGGAGCAGGCTCCCGACCTGAAGCGTTCTGCGTTCCGGCACGTCGGCGGTTCACCCCGCGTCATTGATCCGGCTGGCGGAGACGGAGGGATTCGAACCCTCGATAGGGCTTTACAACCCTATAACGGTTTAGCAAACCGCCGCCTTCAGCCTCTCGGCCACATCTCCGCGGGGGCGCCGCTCGGCGCCACGCCTATCCGCTGTATGCCTGACGCCCTGGGTCCTGGCAAGGCTCACGCGGGCGGGGTGGGGCGGGGCGGTTCGCGATCGGGTCGGACACTCCCGCCCGGGACCGGGACGGTTGGCGCGGGTGAGCCCGAACGCCGGCCGCGAGGCCGGGGAGGGTCCGGAACGATCGCGGCCCAGGACGCGAGCGTCCCGCACTGCACTCCCCGTCCTGCCGAGATCGCGGCGACATTGGGACGGAAATTCGTTGCTCGAATGTCACATTCCGGAGCGAAACCCCCTCTCAGAGGCCGCGGAGGGGATTCTGGAGTTCCGGCAGCCGGGCGGCGCGGTTATGTTGGATTCGCGACCGGGGCACCCGGCGCAGCATATCGGTTCGGACATCTTGCAAAGAAACGTCGGCCACCGGCAAGGTTTGTGAGAGATCATCCGGGTTGATAAGGAGAATTGGGGGAGCGACAGCCTGGAGACTTTTCCGCGTGATGGTTCGGTCGCCGGAAGGTCGGGGTTGGAAGCAAGTCTGATCTCGTTGGGTCTTTCAAACTGGAGGATGAATATGAAGCTCGTTAAGAGTCTTCTTCTTGGATCGGTGGCCGGCGTGGCTGCCGTGGCGAGTGCCCAGGCGGCCGACCTGCCGTTCCGCAAGGCCGCGCCGGTCGAATACGTCCGGGTCTGCGACTTCACCGGCGCTGGCTACTTCTACATTCCCGGCACCGACACCTGCCTGAAGATCGAGGGCTTCGCGCGCTTCGAGTTCGCCGCCATCGAGCACCAGAACTCCTTCGTGCCGAGCGTCAACGGCTTCATCCCGGGCCGCAACATCGACGAAACCGGCTTCTCCGAGCGCGGCCGCATCGCGGCGGACGCCCGCACGCAGACCGCCTACGGCACCCTGCGCACCTACGTCCGCTTCGACATCTTCCGCCTGCAGGGCAACTTCCAGTCCACCGGCGGCGTCGCGGGCGGCAACTTCACCTTCGCCAACCAGGCCGGCAACCTGCCGACGCTCGACAAGGGCTACATCCAGTTCGCCGGCTTCACGGCCGGCCGCGTGCAGTCGTTCTTCGACTTCTACGCCGACAACTACAACTTCGAGGGCATCGCCAACTCGGACGAAAGCAACAACGTCTTCGCCTACACCTACACGTTCGGCGGCGGCTTCTCGGCCACCATCGCGGCCGAGGACCGCACGACGCGTAACGACGGCATCGGCAACCTCGCCGTCAACGGCCTGAACGGCGTCGGCGGCGGCTTCGGCGCCGGTGAGGCGGGCGAGACCATCCCAGACATCGTCGGCGTGGCGCGCGTCGACCAGGCCTGGGGCGCCGCCCAGCTGTCGGCCGCCTACCACGACGTCGACACCACCACGGGCAACGCCCTGCTCCATTCGCAGTCCGACGGTTTTGCCGTCCAGGCGGGCGTGCAGATCAAGCTGCCGATGCTGGCGGCGGGCGACGACCTCTGGCTGGAAGGCGCCTACCAGGAAGGCGCCTACCTCTACCAGGACGCCGACTCGGGTCTGAACGCCGGCTTCAACGCGCTCGCCGTGGGTGGCTTCCAGCACCAGGACGTCGACGCGGTCGCGGTGCCGAACGCGACCGGCGGCTACACGCTGAGCAAGGGCGAGGGCTTCTCGGTGATGGCGGCCTTCCACCATTACTTCACGCCCCAGTTCCACGACGTGCTGTTCGGCTCCTACGAGGAGATCGGCTACGGCAACGCCGTGAGGAACACGAGCTTCCTGCAGGGCGGCATCGGCGACGGGTCCGAGTACCGGATCGGCAACCAGTTCATCTTCACGCCGGTGCACAACCTCGATATCGGCCTGGAGTTCCTGTACGCGCACATCGACCAGGACATCGCCGGGACGGGCGCGGGCAACACCGTGAACCGGGCCGCGACGCAGCGGGCCGCCGCCATCGTGCGCAACGGCCTGGGCGTCTCGCTCAACCCCGACAGCTTCGAAGGCCGCCTCCGCATGGAGCGCGACTTCTGAAGGTCGGTTGCAACAAAGAAGCAACAGCCCGGCGCGAAAGCGCCGGGTTTTTTTTATACCGGTAGCCACCGGGACGGTTTGTGAGACACTGCTGAAACAGCACGGGGATTCGGGTCCCGACAGCGAGTTTGATCTCGCTGGACCTTGCAAACTGGAGAGTAGCTTATGAAGCTCGTTAAGAGTCTTCTTCTTGGATCGGTGGCCGGCGTGGCTGCCGTGGCGAGTGCCCAGGCGGCCGACCTGCCGTTCCGCAAGGCCGCGCCGGTCGAATACGTCCGGGTCTGCGACTTCACCGGCGCTGGCTACTTCTACATTCCCGGCACCGACACCTGCCTGAAGATCGAGGGCTTCGCGCGCTTCGAGTTCGCCGCCATCGAGCACCAGAACTCCTTCGTGCCGAGCGTCAACGGCTTCATCCCGGGCCGCAACATCGACGAAACCGGCTTCTCCGAGCGCGGCCGCATCGCGGCGGACGCCCGCACGCAGACCGCCTACGGCACCCTGCGCACCTACGTCCGCTTCGACATCTTCCGCCTGCAGGGCAACTTCCAGTCCACCGGCGGCGTCGCGGGCGGCAACTTCACCTTCGCCAACCAGGCCGGCAACCTGCCGACGCTCGACAAGGGCTACATCCAGTTCGCCGGCTTCACGGCCGGCCGCGTGCAGTCGTTCTTCGACTTCTACGCCGACAACTACAACTTTGAAGCGATCGCCAACTCCGACGAAAGCAACAACGTCTTCGCCTACACCTACACGTTCGGCAACGGCTTCTCGGCCACCATCGCGGCCGAGGACCGTACGACGCGCGACGACGGCATCGGCAACCTCGCCGTCAACGGCCTGAACGGGATCGCGGGCGGCTTCGGCGCCGGCTACGCGGGCGAGACCATCCCCGACATCGTCGGCGTGGCGCGTGCCGACGAGTCCTGGGGCGCCGCCCAGCTGTCGGCCGCCTACCACGACGTCGACACCACCACGGGCAACGCCCTGCTCCATTCGCAGTCCGACGGTTTTGCCGTCCAGGCGGGCGTGCAGATCAAGCTGCCGATGCTGGCGGCGGGCGACGACCTCTGGCTGGAAGGCGCCTACCAGGAAGGCGCCTACCTCTACCAGGACGCCGACTCGGGTCTGAACGCCGGCTTCAACGCGCTCGCCGTGGGTGGCTTCCAGCACCAGGACGTCGACGCGGTCGCGGTGCCGAACGCGACCGGCGGCTACACGCTGAGCAAGGGCGAGGGCTTCTCGGTGATGGCGGCCTTCCACCATTACTTCACGCCCCAGTTCCACGACGTGCTGTTCGGCTCCTACGAGGAGATCGGCTACGGCAACGCCGTGAGGAACACGAGCTTCCTGCAGGGCGGCATCGGCGACGGGTCCGAGTACCGGATCGGCAACCAGTTCATCTTCACGCCGGTGCACAACCTCGATATCGGCCTGGAGTTCCTGTACGCGCACATCGACCAGGACATCGCCGGGACGGGCGCGGGCAACACCGTGAACCGGGCCGCGACGCAGCGGGCCGCCGCCATCGTGCGCAACGGCCTGGGCGTCTCGCTCAACCCCGACAGCTTCGAAGGCCGCCTCCGCATGGAGCGCGACTTCTGAAGGTCGGTTGCAACAAGGAAGCGGTCCGGCGTGAAGACGCCGGACTGCCCACGACGAGGCTCGTCAGAGATGGAAGAGGCTCGATAGCAGGTAAGAAGGGCTGATCTCGTCGATTTTTAAGGTCTGAAATTTTATTACGACGTTGGTTGCGTTAGCAGCCCTGTGTTCTGCATCACTGTTTAAATCTGATTATTTGTACATCCTAGGAAGCGCTCAGTTGCGCTCCCACATCATCGCGCTGCCGATGTCGCCCATGGTGTTCCACTCGGGCTTGCCCACGTCGCTGGTCGACTCCAGCGCCATGAGGGCCGCGATGGCGGTCCGGGCCCGGTTGACGCGGCTCTTCAGGGTGCCGAGCGCGCAACCGCAGATCTGCGCGGCCTCCTCGTAGGCGAACCCCGAGCCGCCCACCAGGATCAACGCCTCGCGCTGTTCCGGCGGCAGCTTCTGCAGGGCCGCGCGAAGGTCCTGCAGGTCCATGTGCCCGTTCTGCTCGGGAACCGAGACGAGCCTGGAGGCCATGGTCCCTTCCGCGTCCTCGACCTCGCGCCGCCGCTTGCGGTATTCCGAGTAGAAGACGTTGCGCAGGATGGTGAACAGCCACGCCGACATGCTGGTGCCCTGCGTGAAGGAATGCTGGTTGATCCAGGCCTTCATCAGGGTTTCCTGGACAAGGTCGTCGGCCCGGTCGGCGTTGCCGCACAGCGAGAAGGCGAAAGCCCGCAGGCTCGGGATCGTGCGCAGCATCTCGTCCTTGAGCGCCAGGCCCGCCGCCCCGGAGTGAGGCTGGGCCACGCCGGTCCCTTGGGGCTGTTCAGCCTTGTTCACGCTCATGCTCACGACCTCGCCTCTCCCGCGGATATCGGTGGCGGCCCGGCTCGATTCAAGGCGGCGTCAAGCCGACGAGGTGCCCCAGGTAGAGCGGCGCACCCGTCGGCCGCCCGGTCGGCGAGCCGCCCGCCTGCTCGACCGTGACCGCGTAGGTCGCCCGGGCGATCACCTCGCGCGGCAGCGGTGGCAGGGCGGCGCGGGACGCGTCGCCGGGGTTCAGCACGCCGAGGGAGCGCGGCCCGGGCAGGCTGGGGTCGATCAGCCAGAGCTCGAAGGACCGCCCGGGCGCGGGCTGCGGCGCGACCGGGTCGACCGCCAGCGCGCCTCCGTCGAGGTTCGCCCGGACCAGGAAGGCGGGTTGCTGGTCGGCCGGTTGCAGAACGGCGATCAGGGACTTGCGCTCCGCGCCAGGCCCGCGCGCGACCGACAGGATGCCGACCCACAGCGCCAGGACGGCCGCGATCGCCGCGACGGCCTGGGCCGTCCGCCGCCACGCGCGCAGCCGCCGTTCCAGCCGGATGACGACCGCGCCCGACGGCTCCCGTCCGCGCCGGACACCGCGTACGCCTTCGAGAACCGCGGGCCAGACGGCGGCGGGAGGCTCGACGCCCGAGAACCCTTCTTCGAGGGGCAGCAAGCGCGCCTCCCACCGCTCCACCGCCGTCGCGAAATCCGGGTCGGCGAGGCGTCGGGCGGAGGCCAGGGCGCGGGCGGAGGGGTCGAGCGATCCCAGCACGTACTCGCCCGCCAGCAGGTTGCCCTCCTCCGAGATCATGACGCGAGACACGTCTTGAGCTGCGCCAGACTGCGGTGCAGCCAAGTCTTGATGGTCGCCGTGGGATGGTTGAAGCGCAGCGCGAGGGCGTCGCGGCTCATGCCGCGATAGTAGGCGAGCAGCAGGATGTCGCGCCGCTCGGGGGTGAGCTGATCCAGGCAGCGCACCAGGGCCGCGTACTGCTCGCTCCGCTCGAATCCGGCAAGCGGGTCCTCGAACGGGGCGGCCAGGTCGGGGACGTCGTCCAGGTCGTCGTGTGCCGCCGCGTGGGTGGGACGCCGAACCTCGTCCAGCGCGCGGTTGCGGGCGATCGCGGCCAGCCACGAGATGGGTGACGCCTTCCCGGGGTCGTAATCGCAGGCGCGCTGCCACACCTTCACGTAAACCTCCTGGAGGATCTCGTCGGCGAGGCTGCGGCTGGTCAGGATGCGCAGGACGATGCCGTAAAGCTTGGCGCTCGTGGCGCGGTACAGGACCGCGAACGCGTCCTCGTCCGCCTCCGCCACGCGCTGAAGGACCGTGGCAAGCTCCCGAGACGACGACAGCATCCAAGAAGCCCCAAGCGACGCGCCGCCCCTCGCGTGTCCCCGAAGCGGAGTTCGCTTGTAGCTGAAACGCGCCGCCCCCGAAACACGCTTCGCGCGTCAGCACCGGACGGCGCGGAGCGCGGCCGAGGTCGCGACCCCCACCCACGCGAGGATCAGGAGGACGCCGCCGAGGGGGGCGGCCTGCGGCCAAGGGCGGCTGCCGAACAGTCCGACCAACGCGAGGTCGCCTGAGAACAGCGCCGTGCCGATGCCCATCAGCCCCGCGGCCACGACCAGGACGGCTCCGGACCCCGCCAACGCCGATCCGGTCAGCGCCACCATGGCGCCCGCGTGCAGGATCGCGAAGGTCGCGGCGACCGCGGTCAGATCGCCGCCGCCCTTGTGGGCGGCGGCGGCCGCGAGCGCGACGCCCGCGGCCCCGACCAGGCCCGCCGCGGCTTGAACCGCGTGCGCGGCCCGCGTCCACCCGGCACCGGAGCGGAGCGCGTCGCGTCCCGTCCCGCCCGGCGCGGCCGGACCGTCCACCCGTCAGCCCGGGATCAGCACCGTGTTGATGACGTGGATCACGCCGTTCGACTGCAGCACGTCCGCGATGGTGACGTGGGCGACGTCGCCCTTGGCGTCGGTGATGTCGAGGCCCTTGCCCGCCTTGGTCACCGTCAGGCTCTCACCCTGCACGGTCTTGAGCTCGGCCTTGCCGCCGCCGTCCCTGATCTGCTGCATGAGGTCGGCCGCGGTCAGCTTGCCCGCCACGACGTGGTAGGTGAGGATCGCGGTGAGCTTGTCCTTGTTCTCGGGCTTGACCAGATCCTCGACCGTTCCCTTCGGAAGCTTGGCGAAGGCCTTGTTGGTGGGCGCGAAAACGGTGAACGGCCCGGGGCCCGACAGGGTGTCGACGAGACCCGCCGCCTTGACGGCCGCGACCAGCGTCGTGTGGTCCTTCGAGTTCACGGCGTTCTGGACGATGTTCTTGCTCGGGTACATCGGAGCGCCGCCGACCATCTTCACGGCCGCGAAGGACGGCGAAGCGGCAACCCCGACCACCAGCACGATGCCGGCCACGAGGCCGCTGTTCCTGTTCGAAAACATGCTTGTTCTCCTGACGCGTCAGCCCTTTGCTGGGAGACGCTGAAGCTACGGGCCAGCCCGGCCGCCGGTTTCAGAGTTTTTTTAACTCTGCGGCGGTTTTTTTACGCGCACGCCGCGCCCGCGTCGAGGTTGGGTTCCGCGGTTAAGCCGGCGACAAGCCCCGCGGCCGCAGCCTTCCCGCGATCCAAACCGCGGGAAGGCTCGCCCCATGATCAGTCCCAACGACGACCCGGTCACGGTCGTGCTGGTCCTCGACCACGCCCACGTCACCGGAGGGCAGGCCAAGGTGGCGTTCGACAGCGCGCGCGGCCTGAAGGCGCGCGGCCACCGGCCGATCGTCTTTGCGGCCGCGGGCCCGGTCGCGCCGGACCTGACGGAGGCGGGCGTCGAGGTCGTGTGCCTGGGGCAGACGGACCTGCTCGGCAACCCGTCGCGGCTGGCCGCGGCCGTCCAGGGCGTGTGGAACGGCGCGGCCGCCGCGGCGCTCGGCCGCCTGCTCGACACGCTGCCGCGCGACCGCACCGTCATCCACGTCCACGGCTGGGCCAAGGCCCTGTCGCCTTCGATCGCGGGGCCGATCCGCGCGTCCGGCCTGCCGGCCGTCTACACGATGCACGAGTACTTCATCCTGTGCCCGAACGGCGGCTTCTACAACTACCAGGAGCACCACGCCTGCGGGCTGAAGCCCCTGTCCGCCGCCTGCTGGGCCACGAACTGCGACTCGCGCAACTACGGCCGCAAGCTCTGGCGCGCCGGGCGGCAGGTCGTGATGGAGCGCGTCGCGCGGCTGCCGGCCGTGTTCTCCGACTACATCTGCATCTCCAAGTTCCAGCTCGACGTGATCGGCGACCAGTTGCCGCCCGGCATCCGCGTCCACGAGGTGTCCAACCCGATCGCGGCGCGGGACCTCGGGCCCAAGCCGGAGCCGGCCGCGGGGGAGTTCACCTTCATCGGGCGCATCTCGCCCGAGAAGGGGCCGTTCCTGTTCGCCGAGGCGGCCCGGCGCGCGGGCGTGATCCCGACCTTCGTGGGCGACGGCCCGGCCGCGCCGGACCTCGCGGCGCGCTATCCTGAGGCTCGCCTGCTCGGCTGGAAAGGGCCCGCCGACGTGCAGGCGCTCATGCGCGGCGCCCGCGCGCTCGTGTTCCCCTCGCTGTGGTACGAGGGCCAGCCCCTCACCGTGCTGGAGGCGAAGGGGCTGGGCACCCCCGTGATCGTGTCGGACGGCTGCGCGGGCCGCGAGGAGATCGAGCACGGCACGTCCGGCCTGTGGTTCCGGAGCGGCGACCCCGACAGCCTCGCCGACGCGCTGCGGCAGGCCGCGGACGACGCGCTCGTCGCGCGCCTGTCGCGGGGCGCCCACGCGCGCTACTGGGCGAACCCGCCGACGCTGGAGCGGCACGTGGCGGCCGTGACGGCCATCTACCGCGACCTGCTGCCGGCCCGAACCGCCGCGCCGATGCGCGCGGCCTGACCGGGCGCGCCTCACCCGGCCGGCGCGGGCTCCAACGCGTCGAGCGCGCGCGCCAGGGCCGCGAACCCCGCCACGTCCACCTCCTCGGCCCGGCGGCCCCCGTCGAGGCCGGCGCGCTCCAGCAGCGCCGCGACGTCGAACCGGCCCTGCCCGGCCCCGGGGAGGGAGCGCAGCGACTGGCGCAGGGTCTTGCGCCGCTGGCCGAAGGCCGCCAGCGTCACGGCCGCGAGCCGCCGGCCCGAGCAGGGCAGGGGCTCCGCCAGGGGGCGCAGCGCGACGACGCTCGACGTGACCTTGGGCTGCGGCGTGAAGGCCTGGGGCGGCACGTCGAACAGGATCCGCGCGTCCGTGCGCCAGCCGCACAGGACGCCCAGCCGGCCGTAGTCGGCCCGCTGCGCCACGGTCGCCACGATCCGTTCCGCGACCTCGCGCTGGAACATCAGCACCAGGCGGTCGAAGGGCGGGGGCCAGGACGCGGCCTCCAGCCAGCGCGTGAGCAGGGCGGTGCCGACGTTGTAGGGCAGGTTGGACACGATGCGGAACGGCTGCGCGCCCCCGGCGAGCGCGCCGGGGTCGAGCGCCAGCGCGTCGCCTTCCACCACCCGGAGCCGGCCCGGGTAGCGATCCGCCACCTCCGCCAGGGCCGGCAGGGCGCGCTTGTCGCGTTCCACCGCGACGACCCGGGCCGCGCCCTCGGCCAGAAGGGCGCGCGTCAGCCCGCCCGGGCCGGGGCCCACCTCCAGCACCGTCACGCCGTCGAGCGGCCCCGCCGCCCGGGCGATGCGGCCCGTCAGGTTGAGGTCGAACAGGAAGTTCTGGCCGAGCGCGCGCCGGGGGGCGAGCCCGTGCCGGGCCACGACGTCGCGGAGCGGCGGCAGGCCGTCCGCGGCGGTCACGCGGCCTCGGGCCGGGCGTCCGC
>CAXTDZ010000033.1:0-31426 GCA_964243035.1 uncultured Lichenihabitans sp. | reverse complement strand
GGTCGGGTCCTCCAGCCGCCCCGTGGCGGCCGGCACGCCGCCGCGCTGCCCTTCGGGCAGGGTGGCTTGGCCCGCAGGGGCCGCGTCCGGGGCGGCGGGGGCGGCCGCCGCGGTGGCGGTCGCGACCGCCACCCGCGAGCCGTCCACCAGCCGCGTGAAGCCCGTGGTGACCACCGTTTCCGGAACTGCGAGCCCCGCCGTCACCACGCTGTCGGCCTCCGTCTGGCGGCCGAGGGACACCTTGCGCAGCGCCACCGTCGCGCCGTCGGCCGCGAGCACGTAGACGAAGGGGCCGTCCGGCCCGCGCTGCACCGCCGGGGTGGGGACAACGGCCACGTGGCGCAGCGTGTCGACGTAGAGCCGCACGTTGACGAACTGGCCCGGCCACAGTTGCAGGCGGTCGTTGGGAAAGGACGCCTTCAGCTTCACGGTGCCGGTGGTCTGGTCCACGGTGTTGTCGACCACCTGGAGCTCGCCCGCGTCCAGCACGGCGCCGTCGTCGCCGTCCAGCGCCTCGACCTTCGGCACGCCCCGGCCGACCGCCGCGTTGACCTCGCGAAGGAATTTTTGGGGCAGGTTGAACACGAGCGCGATCGGCCTCACCTGCGCGACCGTGACGATCCCGGTCGTGTCGGCCGCGTGGACCACGTTGCCGGCGTCCACCAGCCGCAGCCCCGCGCGGCCGTCCAGCGGCGAGCGGATGGTGGCGTAGTCGAGCGTCGTTCTGGCGCTGTCGACCGCGGCCTGGTCCTGCTGGGTGATGGCCTCCGTCTGCGCCACCAGGGCCTTCTGGGTGTCGGCCTGCTGGTGCGAGCCGTACTGGGTTTCGGCGAGCTTCTGGTAGCGGACGAGGTCGACGCGCGCGTTGGCCAGCGTGGAGTCGTCCTGCGCCTTCTTGGCGACGGCCTGATCGTAGGCGGCCTGGAAGGTGCGCGGGTCGACGCGGGCCAGCACGTCGCCGCGGCGGACGTCCTGGCCTTCCCTGAAGTCCACGCCGACCAGCTTGCCGTCGACCTGGCTGCGCACCGTGACCGTGTTGGTGGCCTGCACGGTGCCGAGCACATCGACGGTCACGGGCAGGTCGGCGAAGCGGCTCTGCGCCACAAGCACGGGGATGGCGTCCGCGCCGCCGTGCCGCTTCGCGTCGCCGTCGGGCGCGTGCCCCGCGTCCGCGGTCTGCGCGCGGCTCCAGGGAAGGCGCGGCAGCCAGGGCAGCCGGTCGCGGAGCGCGGGCACCCGGTCGGCCAGAACGACCGCGCCGGCCGCGAGCAGGACGAGCAGCACCAGGAACCGCTTCACGTGAACGAACCCCCGACGCCGCGGCGCCGGCCGGAGGTCCCGCGCTTCACCGCCCCGTCGGCGCGAGGCCGGCCGTCGATCCGAGGCCCGGCGTTTCGAGGGGTCCCGCGCCGGGCACCGGCGGCTGCCCTTCCAGGGCGTGCGTCTCGGTAACGGCCTCGTTGGGCGGAACGATGGCCACCCCCGGCAGCCCGTGGTCGAACGGCTTCGGCAGGCTGACCGCGGGCTCGACGGGGCCGCGGCGCGGGTCCGTCCAGCCGCCGCCCAGCGCCTGCGCGAGGCTGGCGATGGCCTGGAAGCGCGTGAGCCGCGCCACCGCCAGCGCGTCCTGGGCGTTGAACAGCGTGGTCTGGGTGGTGAGCACGGTGGTGATGTCGATGGTGCCGACCTTGAGGCGCTCGCGCTCGATGTCGTAGGCTTGGCTCGAGGCGCGCACCACATCGGCCAGCCGCTTCTCGTGCTCCCCGTCGCGGTTGATCGCGGTGAGCGCGTTCTCGGTGTCCACGTAGGCCTGGAGGATGGATTTGCGGTAGTTCTCCAGGTCCTCGCGCTCGACGCCGCGCGCCTGGTCGAGTTGGCCCTGCAACTGGTAGCCGTCGAAGATGGGCTGGGTGACGGAGCCCGCGACCGAGCCGAACAGGGCGTCGGGCGTGAGCAGCGTGTGCAGCACCGTGCTTTCCAGCCCGCCGTTGCCGGTCAGGGTGAAGCTCGGCAGGAAGGCCGCGCGGGCGGCCTGCACGTTGGCGCCCGCCGAGAACAGCGTTTCCTGGGCGGAGGCCACGTCGGGGCGCCGGGCGAGCAGTTGCGAGGGCAGGCCGGGCGGGATCGCGGGCGCCTTCAGCTTGTCGAGGCTGCCGCCCGCGACGCGCGTGCTTTCCGGCGTGCGGCCCGCCAGCAGCGCGATCTGCGTCCGCGCCTGGTCGGCCTGGAGCTGCAGGGGCGGGATGAGCGCGAGCTCCTGGTCGAGCGCGCTTTCCTGCTGGGCCACTTCGAGCTGCGTCACCGTGCCCACCGCGAGCCGGGCCTTGATGGCGTCCAGCACCTCGCGGGCGGCCTTGGCATCGGCTTCCGCGAGCCGGATGCGGTCCTGCGCGGACAGGATCAGGAAGTACTGGTTCACCACGGAAGCGACCGAGGACAGGATCGTGGTGTCGCGCGAGAAGCGGTCGGCGAGCACGGTCCGCTCGGCCGCCTCGCTCGCGTAGGCGTTGCGGCCCCAGAAATCGATCTCGTAGCTCGCGGTCAGCCCGAGCTGGAAGATGTTGCTGGCCTGCTCCCGCCGGCGCAGGCCGACCACGCCGGTGGTGGTGGTCGTGGAGGTGCCGGTGGTGCTGGTCGCGCCGGTTCCGCCGGTGGTGCCGGTCGCGCCCGTTCCCGTCGCGCCCGTGCCGGTTGCGCCCGTCGCCCCGGCCGTGCTCGTCACGCCGACCGAGGACACCGTTCCGAAGGCGGTGGGCGGCGTCCAGCTCCGCTGCCCGGAGCCGGTGCCCGACAGGCTCGGCAGTTGCGGCGCGCTGGCGACCTCGGCGTCGGCCTCGGCCTGCACGATGCGGGCCGCGGCGGCCGCGACGTCGAGGTTGCCGGCCGACACCGCGGCCGCCAGCCGGGTCAGCTCTGGCGAGCCGAACAGGGTCGGCCAGTCGGCGGGAAGCGGCCCGGCCGGCCTGGGCGGCGCATAGGTGAAGGTTTTGGGCGTGGGGACCCCGAGCGCGGGCTTGGTTTCGGTGAAGGTGCAACCTGTCAGCGTCGCGGCCGCGAGGAGGCCCGCGCCGCACAGGATGAGCTTCCTCCGGCCCGGAGACGCCCCAGAACGCCGTTCAACGCGCAAGCGCAGCACCCATCGCGGGTCCGCCGCCGCGGACCACGCCCGCGGCGGCTTAAGTCTCGCGTTAACAGGTCACGACCGCGGCGATGGCAAGGCGGCGCAGCCGCGCAGGGACGGGTCGGTGAGGCGGTGTGGCGCGCCTGCATCGCCCGGGCGGGGCCGAACGGGCCGCTCAGGGCCTCTGCGCGGCGCGGGCCTGCTCCACGGCGGCCAGCGCGGCGCGGAACGCCCCCTCGATGTCGAGCGCGGTGGTGTCCAGCAGGGTTGCGTCGAGGGCCGGCTTCAGGGGCGCCACCGCGCGCGAGCCGTCGCGCGCGTCGCGCTTCACGATGTCGGCCAGGACGGCGTCGAAGTCCACCGCCCCGCCCCGCCCCGCCAGTTCCAGGGCGCGGCGCTGGGCGCGGACGCGCGGGCTCGCGGTCACGTAGATCTTGGCGGGCGCCTCGGGGCAGATCACCGTGCCGATGTCGCGCCCGTCGAGCACCGCGCCCTCGGGCCGCCGCGCGAAGGCGCGCTGGGCTTCCACCAGCGTGGCGCGGACGGCGGGCATCGCGGCCACCACGGAGGCGGCCTCCCCCATGTCCCGGCCGCGCAGCAGGGCCTCGTCGAAGTCGAGCAGCGCGAGGCCCCGGGCGGCCTCGACCGCCGCGGCCTCGTCGTCGAGCGGGCGGCGCCCGTCGATGAGCGCGCGCGCCGTGGCCCGGTAGAGCAGGCCCGTGTCGAGGTGCGGCAGGCCGAAATGCCCGGCCAGCCTGCGCGCCACCGTTCCCTTGCCGGAGGCCGCCGGGCCGTCGATCGCGATGACGAGGGGCCGCGGCACGGCGCGAGCCGTCAGCCGAACCGGGCGCCGAGCGCCGTGAGCGAGGCCTCGAAGGTCGGGAAGCTGGTCGCGATCATGGTCTCGTCGTCGACCGTCACGGGTTGCTCGGCCGCGAGCCCCAGGACCAGGAAGCTCATCGCGATGCGGTGGTCCATGCGGGTGCTCACCAGGCCGCCGCCCGGGACCGCGCCGCCGCGGCCCTCGACCAGGAGGTCGTCGCCCTCGATCGCGCAGTCCACGCCCACGGCGCGCAGGCCCGCCGCGACCGCGGCCAGCCGGTCGGACTCCTTGACGCGCAGCTCGTGCAGGCCCCGCATCCGCGTCTGGCCCTCGGCGAAGGCCGCCGCCACCGCCAGGATCGGGTATTCGTCGATCATGGTGGGCGCGCGAGCGGCGGGCACGTCCACGCCGCGCAGCCCGGACGCGCGCACGATCAGGTCCGCCACCGCCTCGCCGCCCTCCTCCCGGCGGTCCAGGATGTCGATCGAGGCGCCCATCTCGGTCAGCGTTTCGAGGAGCCCGCTCCGCAGCGGGTTGATCATGACGCCCTCGATCACGACCTCCGAGTCCGGCACGATCAGCGCCGCCACCAGCGCGAAGGCGGCCGACGACGGGTCGGCGGGCACCGCGACGTCGTTGGGCCGCAGCTCGGGGCGGCCCCGCAGCGTGATCCGGCGGCCGTTCGCCTCGAACGGCTCGACGGTCACCTCGGCGCCGAAGTGCCGGAGCATGGCCTCGGTGTGGTCGCGCGTGGCCTCGGCCTCGACCACGGTCGTGGTTCCGGGCGAGTTCAGCCCCGCGAGCAGCACGGCGGACTTCACTTGGGCGGAGGCGACCGGCGTGCGGTAGTCGATCGGCAGGGGGTCGGGCGTTCCCTTGAGCAGAACGGGGCAGCGCCCGCCCTCGCCCTGCTCCAGCACCTGCGCGCCCATCTGCTCCAGCGGGTCCAGGATGCGCCGCATGGGGCGCTTGCGCAGGCTCGCGTCGCCGTCGAAGCGGGCGGTCGCGCCGTGGCCCGCCACCACGCCCATCATCAGCCGCGCGCCCGTCCCGGCGTTGCCGAAGTCCAGCGTGCCGCGCGGCTCCAGCAGCGACCCGACCCCCACGCCGCGCACGACCCAGTGCCCGGGCGCCTGCCGCTGCAGGGTGGCGCCGAGCATTCGGCACGCCTCGCCCGTGCGCAGCACGTCGTCGCCTTCGAGCAGGCCGGTGACGCGCGTCAGCCCCACGCTGAGCGCGCCGAAGATGAAGGCGCGGTGGGAGATCGACTTGTCGCCCGGCGGCCTCAACCGCCCCCTGAGCGGGGCGGACCTGATCGCCGACAGCGGCCGGCCCGCGGCGCCTGCGTGGGTGGACTGTGACACGAGCGCCCCCAAAACCCCGTCCGGGGCGGGCGCTCCTAGCACGGGCGGTATGGGGCTGTCATCCGCAGGCGCGGCAGGAGCGCGCGGGCGAAACTTCCCGTTTGACACCTCCGCCGCCGAACTCTAACCGGGTGCGCTTCGCTTTCGAGACCGACGTTCCGGCGTCGGGCATGAGGACGTGACCACCCGTGGCCAGACCGGACCTTGGCGGCAAGCGCCAGTGCCAGACTTGCGGCACCAAGTTCTTCGACTTCAACCGCGACCCGATCACCTGCCCGAAGTGCGGCGCGGTCTTCCAGGTGGTGGCGCTGACGCGCGCCGCCGCCGCCCGGCCCGCGCCCGCGGTCCGGGACGACGTCGACACGGAAGCCGAGGAGGCGGGCGCCGAGGTCGTGTCGCTGGAAGACGCCGAGGCGGGCGAGAAGACCGAGGTGGTGGCCGAGGACGACATCGAGGTCGAGGACGACGCGGGCTCCGACGACACCTTCCTGGAAGAGGAGGAAGAGGAGAACGACGACGTGGCCGACCTGATCGACGGCGACATCGAGAGCGACGAGGAGGCCTGACGGCGCGCGGTCCAAAAAAGCCCCGGCGAGGACTTGTCGGGCCGTTCGGTTGAGGGCTATACAGCCGCTCCGCCGCGGGTGACCGAGACGGCGGCCCGCCCTTCCCAAGGGGCGAGGCGGCACAAGCGTGGGGCCATAGCTCAGTTGGGAGAGCGCTTCAATGGCATTGAAGAGGTCGTCGGTTCGATTCCGTCTGGCTCCACCATTCTTCCGGCGCTGAAAGTACCTGTTCCATAACAATGGTTTGGCTGAACGGGGTTCCTTTGCGTACCCAGGTTCGTACCCTCTTGGCGTACACAGGAAAACGTGTGGTTTAACTCCACCACGGCGCCTGCCGAGGCCGGCCCGGTCCCGTGCGGCTCAGCCCGACGTCGACGGGTCGGAAGCCGAAGCCGGCAACCGCAGGTACTGGCTCCTGGAACGCATCGACCGCTGTTCCTCGACCGGCGAGCCGTCGAGGGGCGGCAGCGCGACGCGCCCGATGCAGTCCCTGGCCGCATCCATCTCCGGCCCGTCGGAGTACCTGGACAGCGTGATGCCGGCACGCTTGTGGCCGACGATGGCCGCCACGAGGTCGCCCGAGTAGCCCGTGCGCTCGGCCTTGGTGCAGAACCAGCGCCTGAACGAGTGGAAGTTGGTCAGCGCCCGGCGCTTGCCGGGCAGGGTCACGTCGACGCCCACGGTGCGGCGGTAGGCGGTGAACGCGTTCGAGGCCTTGAAGGACCGCTCGCGGTCCGAGCCGGGGCGCGGCGGCGGCCAGTCGGGGAAGAAGTCGTCCTCCGGCCCCTTGCCCGAATCCTGCGGTCGACGATCTCCCGCAGCGCCGGATGGATCGGGACATCGCGCCCTTCCAGCTCCTTCTTCTGGGGCTTGAACGTGAAGATGCCGTCGGCGGCGTCCTTGACCCTCAAGTCGACGATGGCGTCGAGACGTGCCCCGGTGAGCGCGCCTATCATCATCAGGTCCATGACGCGGTCCTCGGCTCCGCCCATCAGCAGGCGCTGCACCTCCGCGTCGGTGAAGGCGCGCTCCTGTTCGCTCTTCGGGACGCTCGGGACCTCCACCTTGAGGCCGGCCCAGGGATTGGCCTCCACGACCTCGCGCTTGAGCAGGTACGTCCAGTAGCGCGACAGGCGGTTGAGGTACTTGTTCTGCGTCACCTCCGTCAGGCCGCCGCAGAGCGCGCCCAGGTCGTCGTGGAAGCGCACGGCGGTCTTCCGGTCGATGGCCTGGACCGTGGCGGGGAGCCGCTCCCGCTCGCACCACGTGGTCAGGTAGCGGAGCGCGCGGACGTCGTCGGCCTTGGTCCTGCGCTTGACCTTGGTCCGCGACAGGTAGTCCCCGTGCATCGCCGCGAGCGGGAGGACCGTTCCCCTGGCCACGTCCAGGAACTCCCGCGCGAGCCGCTCCCGCCCGGGGTCGTGGACCGGCACCTCCTCGTCACGGCCATCGTCATCCACGACGGCGCGGTAGCCGACCTCGTCTCCCAGGATGTCTCGGCCCGCTCCCGGATGCAGGCCTCGATCTCGGCCCACTCGTACGGCCCCCGGGCACGCCCCGCCGTCCTGGCGATCTCGACGGCCTCCCGGATAACGTTGTTCGGCCTGCCCAGGTGATCCTGGCGCGCCGCGTCGATACGATGCTGCAGTTCCGCGACGACCTGGAGCTTAAGCCTGTTGGCGACGGCGAGGCTGTCCGTCCTGAGGTCACGCTTCAGGCGGGTGCCCAGGACCGGCCTGAGCGCCTTGGGCACCGCGACCGTGACGCGCCACCTCTTGCCGTGGAACTCAAGCCATCGCTTGTCCGTGGACGTCGTTCTCGGCATCGGGCATTCCGGGTCGCCGCGGGGTCGCGCCTGCGGATTCCAACAGCCAAGCGGGTCGCAAAGATTCACGTCAACGATCCTTGCGCGACAGGGTAAACTGAGGGTGAGCACGGCGCCGGTCGCCGCGCCTTCCCCGCGAGCGGCGAGCGTCACGGCCTGCAGCCAGGTGCCGTCGGCGGACGTCAGCCCGGCCACCACCCGCCTGTAGGGCAGGTCGTCACTGACCAGGATCTCGGCATGGTGCGCGGCCAGGAGCATGGGGTCTATGGCGTGCCGTCCGACCTTGCGGGTGAAGTCGGCAACCTCCCCGGACGCGCTGTCCGGGAGGAGGGCCGCCTCGACGACGCACTCCGATGCGACCCGCTCCCGTATCGATTCGAGCAGCGCGACCTGATGCTCGATGAAGTCGTCGGTGACGTCCTGCCGAACGGACTGGCCGTCAACGTAATCGACCGTCGAGATACCCCGGCCAAGACCCTCGGCGAGGGTCGCAACCATCCCCTGAATCTCGTCCATCGTCGAGCGCGCGACGCGAAGGGAACCGAACCACGCCCGCAGGAACGGCAGCATCCCGACCTCGGCCGCGACCACGGCCGTGTCGGTGTCCAGCACGGCTCCGGCGCCGCGGTATTCCCTCGCGTTCGAGATCCCCAACTCCCGGTCGGCGAGCGTCCCGTCCGACGTCAGGATGTCGAAGCCGAGGTCGCGTACGTAATTGGCCATGCCCAGCGGGTTCTGCCTCGCGGCGGTCGCCACGAAGGCGAGCGGGAGGCCACCCTTGACGTAGGTCCTCTCGACGTACTCGCGCCGGGCCTCGGCGTCCTCCTTGACCAGCTTCAGGAACGGCTGGATGTCGCCCTCCGGGACCGTGAAGCGGGTGAGGCCCTGGGCGGACGGGAAACGCCTGCCGAACGTCCCCATGAGCACGTGGAGGACCTGCAGGTACTTGCTCTTGATCTCCTTCACGGCCCACGTCTCGGCTCCCGTGATCACCCTGACCACGTCGAAGGTCCCGCCAAGTCCGAGGCCGATGACGTTCCGGGCCCGGTCGTCGCCCTCGGGGACGACGTCGATGCCGAGCAGCGCCGGGCCCTCGTCGACGATGAGGGCGTCCCGCTCGCCGCGGTCGTTCTCGATGGCGACCCAGCAGCCGCGGTCGACACGATGGTGCTCTGGGATAGCGTCGGAGCCGTTCGGCAGCCCGAGCACTAGGCCCACGTACCCCAGGGCGACCTTGGGGTCGTTCGGGAACGCCCGCACGAGGTCGTATCCCAGGGCCAGCGCCCTGGCCCCCTCGCCGGCCATCCTCAGCTGGTGCGCCCACCCGACCCTGTGCCCTGGTGGGCCGGTCAAGCCGGTTTCCGCGCACCCAGCGACGAAGAGGCCTACCTCCGCCTCGCGGTCATCGCGTCGCAGCGCCTCCACCAGCTTGAGGAGGAGGTAGGTGTCCGAAGGGCTGCCCTCCAGCAGGCGTCGCAGGACGCGCTCCGCGTGCCTGAACCGACCCCCGGTGACCAGGACCGTGGCGTACCCCCTCGCGATGCTGGGGTGGCGCCGTACCCCACGCTGCAGCCGCTCGTAGAAGCGCAGGTTGCGCGGGCGCGCCGGCAGCTCGGAGGCATGGGCGTCCGAGAGCCAGACGAGTTCGGCGGTGAGCGCCCCCGTGTCGACGCACCCGTCGAGCGCGCGGATGACCGTGCCGATGTCGCCCCTGTCGCGGGCGCACGACGCGAGCATGCTCCGGTCAGGGAGGCGCATCCCGGGCCCGACCAGCGCCACAGCGTCCCTGTACGCGGCTTCCGTCGGCTCCATGAAGCCGCGGTCCAACGCCAGCCTGGAGTACGATGTCGCGTTCAGGCGCCCAACCCGGGTGATCCTGGCTGACATTCCGTCGTGGCCACGCCGAGCTTGTCCAGGGCCACCAGCGCGTCCCGGAGCGAGCGCCGGGCTTCCGTCACGCTCGCCATGGCGATGCAATCTGTCCTATCCGCCGCCCGCAGAAACGCGTGGAGCATCTCCGGGCAGTTCCGGACGATGTCGCAGAAGTAGTCGCCGCGCGGGCTGCACGTGCCGGCGAACCAGTTCTTCACGGTTCGCTCGCTCGCCCTGGTCCACCTCGCGACCACCTTGATGGACGCCGGCCTGTCGCCGAGCGTGCCCTTCAGCACCGACGACACCATGGCGGAGAAGGGCGACGGGCGGGACGGCAAAACATTGCCCGGATTCTGAAAAGTCATTCCGCGCTCCTGACGCTTAGATCAGCCCGGGAGCGCGATGACGCTGCGGCGCCCCCCAGCGACGGTGCAGGGAGCCCATCGGTGTGAGGAGGCCACGCAAGCCGGTACGCACAGGCGACGAGACCGCGCCGGCGGCCGCGTACGTGCGCATGTCGACCGACCACCAGGAGATCTCGCCCGAGATCCAGCTCGCGGAGGTCCGTCGCTACGCCGACCGGCACGGCTTCCACATCGTGCAGGTCTTCGAGGACGCCGGGCGCAGCGGGCTGACCCTCGACGGACGCGAGGCCCTACGGCGCCTTCTGGACATGGTCGCGTCGGGGCGGGCCGGCTTCGACGCCGTGCTGGTCTACGACATCAGCCGGTGGGGACGCTTCCAGGATCCCGACGAGGGGGCCTACCACGAACACCTGTGCCGCCGCGCGGGCATCGACGTCCACTACTGCGCGGAGCAGTTCGCCAACGACGGCAGCGTCGGGTCGGTGCTCCTGAAGTCGGTCAAGCGCATCATGGCCGGGGAGTACAGCCGCGAACTGTCCGTCAAGGTCTTCGCGGGCCAATGCCGGCACGTCGAGCGCGGGTTCCGGCAGGGCGGCATGGCGGGCTACGGCCTGCGCCGCGTCCTCCTGGACGAGCGGGGCGGCGTCAGACAGAAGCTTGCACGGGGCGAGCGCAAAAGCCTCCAGACCGACAGGGTGGTGCTGGCGCCCGGTCCCGCGGGCGAGGTCGAGACGGTCCGGCGCATGTACCGCCTCTTCTGCGAGGGTGGAACCGAACGGGAGATCGCGGGCCGGCTTAACGGGGACGGCGTGCAGACCGACCTCGGGCGCCCCTGGACACGGGGCACGGTGCATCAGGTCCTGACCAACCCGAAGTACGTCGGGGACAACGTGTTCAACCGCGTGTCCAGCAAGCTGAAGGGCAAGCGCGTGGTCAACGCGCCCGCCCTCTGGGTCGTGGCCAAGGGCGCGTTCCCCGCCGTCGTGGACCCCATGGTCTTCGAGCGCGCGCAGGCCATCGTCGAGGACCGCAGCAGGCGCTACGACGACGACGACCTCATCGCCCTGCTGTCCGGCCTGCTGAAGGCGACGGGCGCCCTCTCCAGCCTCATCATCGACGAGCGCGAGGACATGCCGTCGAGCAGCGTCTACCGGTCGCGCTTCGGCTCGCTGCTGCGGGCCTACCGGCTGGTCGGCTACGCGCCGGACCGCGACTACCGCTACCTGGAGATCAACCGGAGGCTCCGCGACCTCCACCCGGAGGTGGTCGAGGCCATCGTCTCCGGCCTGCGGCTGGCCGGCGGCACGGTCAGGCGCGACCCCGCCACGGACCTCGTCACCGTCAACGACGAGTTCACGGCGTCGCTCGTCATCGCCCGACATCGCCGGACCCAGGCGGGCGCCGCCCGGTGGCAGATCCGGTTCGATGCCGGGCTCGCGCCGGACATCACGGTCGCGGCGCGCATGGATGCCGAGAACCGTGCTCCCCTCGACTTCTACCTGCTCCCCCGCATCGACATGGCGGAGCCGCGCCTCCGCCTGGCCGAACACAACGGGCTGTCGCTCGACGGCTACCGGTTCGACACGCTCGACGCGTTCTTCGCCCTCGCGGCGCGGGCCAGCTTCTCGGAGGTCGCATGAGCCAGGGCATATCCAGGCGCGTCGCCATGATCCCGGTGGACCGCTTGACGGTGCTCAACCCCCGCGCCCGGGACAAGCGGCGCTTCCGCGAGATCGTCGACAACATCGGCAGGGTGGGCCTCAAGCGGCCCATCACCGTCACCCGCCTCGGGTCCGGGGACGGGCTGGAGAGCTACGGCGTGGTCTGCGGGGAGGGACGGCTCAAGGCCTGCGTGGAACTCGGCCAAACGGAGGTCGCGGCCATCGTCGTCGAGGCGAGCGAGCAGGACTGCCTCGTCATGAGCCTGGTCGAGAACTGCGCCCGGCGGCAGCATCGGCCGGCCGACCTGCTGCACGACGTCGGCGCGCTCCGCAGGCGCGGCTACAACGACCGTCAGATCGCCGGCAAGATCGGCTGCACGCCCGAATGGGTGAACATGATCGGCGGCCTGATCGACCGGGGAGAAGAGCGGCTGCTCGGGGCCGTGGAGTCGGGCATGCTTCCCCTGAGCGTGGCGGTCGAGATCGCGCGGGCCGACGAGGCGGGCGTGCAGACGCTCCTGGCCCAGGCCTATGCCGAGGGCAAGCTGTCCGGCGGAAAGCTGGCGAAGGCGCGCCGCCTCATCGAGGCGCGGAGCCGCCGGGGCCGCGAAGCGGACCAGAACGCGTTCGGGCGCAAGGACGGCCCGCGCCGGCCATCGTCGACCGAAGCCCTGATGCGGATGTACCAGCGCGAGGCGGAGCGGCGCCGGATGTTCGTCAAGCGGGCGGAGTTCACCCAGTCCCGCCTGCTGTTCGTCGAGGAGGCCATGCGACGGCTGCGGGCCGACGACCACTTCGTCACCCTGCTGCGCGCCGAGAACCTCGACACGATGCCGGCCAACCTGGACACGCGCATCAAGGGGAGGTCCCAATGAGCCAAGTGTCGAAGCCGATCTTCTCGCTCGCCTTCGAGCCGGAGACCGCACTCGTTCCCATCTCCGCCCTGATGCCGGTCAAGACGCTGCGCCCGAGCGTCAAGGCGAGCCACAAGTACCACCAGATCGCCCGGTCAGTCAGGGAGATCGGGCTGGTCGAACCGCCCGTGATCGGCCGGACCGACGCTGCGCCCGGGCGCTACCTGCTGCTCGACGGCCATGTCCGGGTGGAGATCCTGAAGGAGGTGGGCGAGACGGAGGTCGAGTGCCTGGTGTCCACGGACGACGAGGCCTTCACCTACAACCGCGCGGTGAACCGGCTGTCCTCCGTCCAGGAGCGCGCCATGATCGTCCGCGCCATCGAGCGCGGCGTGCCGGAGGAGAAGATCGCGACCGCGATGTCCCTGGACGTCAAGAGCGTGCAGCGCCGGGTCAAGATGCTCGACGGCATCTGCGAGGAGGTCGTCGCCCAGCTCGCCGACAAGCACTGCCCCATGGCGGTGTTCGACATCCTGCGCAAGATGAAGCCGATCAGGCAGATGGAGGCCGCCGACCTCCTCGTCGGCGGCAACAACTACACGGTCGCCTACGCCTCCGCGATCCTGGCCGGGTCCTCGCAGGGCCAACTCGTCGAGGGTGCCAAGGCCAAGCCGAAGGGCGTCTCCGCCACGCTGCTGACGCGAATGGAGCGCGAGCTGGCGTCCCTTCAGGAAGCCATTGGTTCCGCCGAGGAGACCTACAGCCGGGACAACCTCCACCTCACGGTCGTGAAAGGCTACCTGACCAAGCTCATGGGCAACGCCCGCGTGGTCCGGTTCCTCGCCTCCCGCTACCCGGACTTCCTGGAGCAGTTCCAGGCCATTGCCGACATCGTGTCGACGAAGCCGGTGGACGAGGCGGCGTGAAGGGAAATGTCGACCGATGCCGCGACGGGATGATCAGGGCGCCGGCTCACACCCCTCAAGATCGTCCTCGTCAAAGACGGCCTCCGCGACCGAGTAGGGCGGTCCCCTGAACCAGCCCGAGCGTTCCGCTTCCTCGCCGGCAACCGTCCGCTGGCCGCGCTCACCCGTTGCAGGATCCACGCTGCCAATCGTGACCTCATCGACGCGGATCGCCACCACGACGCGGCTCCCGACATCGGTGCAGCGCCAGCGCCGACCCGAGCACACAAACTCCAGACCGATGTAGAATTCGGACAGGTTCATTCCGCCTCCCGAACCTGCCCGTCCGCGTCCCGCTTGGTCCTCAGTCTCTGGGCTCGCCAGAAACGCCGCTTGATCTTTTGGACCTCGCCCCGGCGCCAGACGAGCAGCTTCCTGGCGCGGCGCGAAAAGGCGTCGCACTCGTCCCCGTTCAGCCTCGCGCGCGAGCCCATCACGGCACGACCTCGTCGCGGCGGACCTGGTCGGTGCGGAGTTCGAAACGGCGTCGGTCGCCGCGCCGCATGTTGACGTCATGGGCGCATGCGCCCTGCCGCCTGTGCGGCTTGCACGGAAGGTATCCCGCGGGGGGCGGTCTGAGGCGCTTGTGCTTGTGTCGCATCGGTCGGTTCGTTCCGCCACGACCCGTATGTCCTGGCCCTGGATATCGGCAAGCATGGACTGAGCAGTGCCTGTTCCGTCTCACCATCCGCGTCCGCAAGAGGATCGGTCAGCGGACAGTCATCAACGTACCCGCTCCGGCTGCCTCCGCCCTCCACGCGCCGCGTCTCATTTGGGTGATACGCATTGTTTCGCGGTGACGGGGCCTTGTGCGTTACACTCAGCCCATGGTTCCGACTCTCATCGGCTACGCCCGCTGCTCGACGGACAGGCAGGACCTCGCAGCCCAGCGGGACGCCCTGCTCGGGCTCGGTGTCGCGCCGGACCGGGTTTACACGGACCACGGCTTCACCGGCACGGACCGGAAGCGCCCCGGCCTGGGCCAGGCGCTCGCGGCCGTGCGGGGCGGCGACACGCTGGTCGTGCCCAAGCTCGACCGGCTGGCGCGGTCGGTGCCCGACGCCCGCGCCATCGGCGACGACCTCGCCGCGCGCGGCGTCCGGCTCCAGCTCGGCGCCAGCGTCCACGACCCTGCCGACCCGATGGGAAAGCTGTTCTTCAACATCCTCGCCACCTTCGCCGAGTTCGAGGCGGACCTGATCCGCATGCGGACCCGCGAGGGCATGGCCGTGGCCCGCGCCAAGGGGAAACTCAGGGGGAAGAAGCCGAAGCTCACGGACCGGCAGCAGAAGGAGCTTGGTCGCATGCACGAAACCGGCGACTATTCGGTCAGCGACCTCGCCGAGCTGTTCTCTGTGTCGCGGCCCACGGTCTACCGGACGCTTGGGCGTCAGCCTCGGGCGTGACGCCCCCGCACTGCGCCGGAGCCGCCCAGGGTGGAGCCGTTCCGCACCGGAGTTTCGCACGGCCTAAGCTGCTGATCCTGAACACCTCGTTTGGCCGTGCGAATTGCGTGATTTCCGCACGGCTGGGTTGATCCCCCAATCAGGCAAGCTGCACTCGATGGGGCATGCCGCCCGCGTCGCCCTTCGATTTGCCCCAGCTTGAGGATGAACAGACCTTCCTGGAAAAGGTCGAAAAGTTCCAGGCCGGCTACATCGGAACCAGCACGCAGGATGGCGGCGGCCTCGATGCGGCGGACTTCGCGCGCCTTCGACATGAAGTGATGAACGACAGCCGAGCAGCCGGAAAGGTGCCCGACTTCGTCCGCAAGTATCGAGATCAGGGACAGTTCTGGCAGTTCATCAAGCACAGATTCCCGACCTACCGAGAGAGGCGCGAGTTCATCTGGAACGAGTTCCGGCCACTCATCGACCGCCTAGAGGCAGAGGACCGCTTCCCGGGCGTGGCGCCGATCACGGAGGCACTGGAGGTCTTCGACGCGGTGCACGTGCGGGCCGCATGGACGAAGGCCCTCGACCGTCGTGTGAACGACCCCGAGGGGGCGATCACGGCCGCGCGGACGCTGCTCGAAACGGTGTGCAAGCACGTGCTTGAGGAGTTGGGAGCAGCCTACCCGGACGACGCCGACCTGCCGAAGCTCTGGGCGCTTGCCGCGGAGAGGCTCAACTTGGCCCCGCACCAGCACCAGGAACCCGTCTTCAAGGCCATCCTCGGCAACTGCCAGGCGGTCGTCAACAACCTGGGGGCGATCCGCAACAGGGTCGGTGACGCGCATGGGCAGGGAAAGCGGACGGTGAAGCCGAAGCCGCGCCATGCGGAGCTTGCCGTGAACCTGGCCGGCACGATGGCCGCCTTCCTGGTCTCCACGTGGGACGACCGCGAGTGACGGTGCACCGGTGACCTGCGCGCCTGGGGCCGCCCCCGGCCGTGACGACGGCGCGCGCTCGTCCGGCATCGTGGCCGGCCGGGCGCTCCGACCTGTCGTGGGTGGCGCTCACGCCCTGGGTTGACTCGGCGCCGCTGTCGTTTGGGCCGGCATCCAAGCCGCAGACAGCCCCACGACGGTTTGCTCGTTGGGCTTCCTGTTCCCGGTCCCCCACGTGTTCGCGATGAGGCCATCCCGGGCCAGCGCGACGCAGATGTCCTTCACGTTCTTCTCGCGGATCATGAAGGGCTGGAGCAGCCTGGGGACGAGGCTGGAAAAGGGCAGTGGACCCCCGGTCAGGATCCCGAGCAGGCGAGTCTTTGCAAGGGCGACCTGCTCGCCGACCAGGTCGTCCAGCGTTGCCTCCCCGCCGCGACCAGCCAATCCCGGGAACAGGCTGGTCTGGCCGGTCCTGTCCTCCTCCCGGCGGTCCTTGGCGGATCGACGGTCCTGTTCGTGCTGCCTCAAGTCCCTGTATTCGACATCACGGAAGGCCTTCAGCCCGGCCTGGTTCTTGGTGCCGTAGGCGATGAAGAAGTGCGGCCGGTCGACGGTCGGCTTGTCGATCCTGGTGGACACCACGAACTCGAAACCGCAGGTGTCCCGCAGCGTCGCGCGGAACAGCCGCTCGACCGCCGGTCCCCTGGGCATGGTCGGGTCGAGTCGGTTGCGCCAACCTGGGCCGCCGAGGATCGCGTCGAACGACGCCACGATCTCCGGTTCCTCGCTGGAGACGAAGCGGTTGATGTGGTCGTACATGAAGTTGACCAGCACCTCGCAGCGTTGCGGGGCGAACAGGGGGCGGATCCGGTCCAGGGGGTAGCCCGTCCATCCCGTCGGGTCGATGAAGACCAGCGCGAAGGAGGTGCCGACGAACCGCTGGATGTCCGGCACGGCGTCCTCGAAGCGGCCGCTGTGGGTCCGGATCTCGAACCGACCACCGGGGTCGTGAAAGGCTTCCACGGCCGTCCTCAGCCGGCCGTAGGCCTCGGGATCCGACTCCGAGAAGAAGCACCGGATGCGGCGCCGCTGACCGGTCTGCTCCAGGATGACCCGTTGGGCGTCCTGGAGGACGGAGATCGCGATCCGGAAGGGCATGGGCCGCTTCCAGGCTCGCGACGGGATGAGTGTTCCGGAACAGACGCGACCGACCAGTTAATCCTGCCTGGTTTCGACCACGACGAGCCGCGACCCTGTCACGCCGTACGGTGCTGACGCGAGAGGAATCGAAGTGGGAGTCCTTCCGCTGTGGCGGCGAACGATCACGTGTTCTCCGGCAGTGAACCAGGGCTTTCTGCATGCAGCAGTGCGGCCGAGGCCATCGCTCGCTGAACGGCTTGGGCGGGAGGCGCGCAGCCCTCCCTCCCCGCAACCCGGCGCCCGGGTCTCCCCGGTCTTCCTCCGGTCGGCATCGCCTCCCTCCGTGCAGACCCGCGTCCCGCGTCCCGTCGACCTCCGTCGCCGGGCGGGTGATCCCCCTCCCGGCCGCCGCGTTGCCCCCTCCCACCCCGCGGTTCGCCACGTGGCAGGGCAGCAGGGCGGGCCTGCCGCCTGTCGGCGATCGGGGGAGTCAGGGCGATGCGCTTCAACACCACGCGGGAGAGGTACGTCCCGACCGGGGCCACGAAAGTGGCGGACAAGAAGTCGGACGCGGTGGCGTTCGTCTACACGACGGGCCGGGGGCGGCCCGCGGCGGTGGCGTTCCACGGAAAGGCGAGCAAGCCCGTTTGGCATTACAGCTACGCCGACGAGGGCGGGCGCGAGCGGGCCATCAAGATTTTCTTCGAGGCCCGGCGCCGGGTGGCGGCCATGCGGGCCGAGCGTCGCGCCGACGCCAAGCGACCCCACACCATGGAGGTGGGCCACGTGCTGGTCGCTTCCTGGGGATACGAGCAGACGAATGTCTCGTTTTTCCAGGTCACCGCGCTGGTCGGCACACGCACGGTTGAGGTGCGGGCCATCGGACAAGGCGACGCGAGCACCGGCCGGGAACCCTGGGCGACGGGAAAAGCAGTCCCGGCAATCGACAGGTTCACGGGCGAGCCGATGCGCCGCCGCGTGAACGGGTGCCACCGTAGCGTCCGCATCGACGACGTCAGGACGGCCCATCTGTGGGACGGCCGACCCCAGTCGTGGACCGCCTACGCGTGAGGCGTCGGTGATGGTCTCACTCCTGGAACAGCCGTTCGACTGAGACGCCCAGCCCCTGCGCGATGGCCGAAACGTTGTCCAACGAAACGTTGATCTTCGCGGCTTCGACTTCGGAAATATGGGCTTGACGCAGGTTGCAGGCGTCGGCAAGCGCCTCCTGCGTCAGTCCGCGTGCCTGTCGGATCAGGCGCACGTTGCGGGCAAGCAGGGCGCGGGTCGCGCGGGCCGATGTGGGCGGGGCCGCCATCGACCAGGATGGACAGGCAATCGGCGCCTGTCTCCATACGGTCGACAGCATATTTTAACCGACCGTCAAGCACGGTGAGGGCGCTCCCCGTCCCGCCTGGTCGGACCGCCCATGTCACCGTACGCCTTGGAAAGCTCGGCTCGAAACCACCTCTCTACCGTCATCGCCGGCAGAGGCTGGCCCGGCCCGCCCGACAGCCTGATGCAAACGGCATTCCTCCGGGACGGGCGGCCCCTGCCTGGAGAACCTCCGCGTGAGCGCCACCGGGGCAGGCCGGTCGCGCCGGCGGCGTCGACGTTCGAGCGCGACGCGCGCGGCCGGGCCGGCGCCGTGGTCTTCGAGGCCGAGCGCGCGCTCGGGAAGCCGATGCCCGCCTTCGCGAGGTCGCGGCTGGCGGGTTGGAGGCCGACAAAGAGCGGGAGAGCCGAGCCTGGCTCGCCGGGGGAAGCGGTCGCGGCGAACGTGCCCAAACGTGTGCCGCCGACCAACGCGCCCGACGTTTCGACCTCCCCGTTCAGCCTTACGGTCCCGCCCACCTCCCACCGGGGATGTCGGAAGCCCGACGCGGTACCTTCCCCGGTAAGCTGCGGTGGTTCACGCCCAGTCGCGACGACACGAGCGTGTTCCTGTGGCTGTTCCTGATCACCACCGGCTGGAACCTCAGCACCGCCCTACTGGCCAACAACAAGACGATCACCCGCGAGCAGGAGGAGCGGCTACGCGACCTCCGGATGAGGACCCAAGTCGGGATGGGCTGCTGGGATCCCTTGAACCCGCCCCGGCACGTCGCGCCTAAGCACCTGCCGGGAACCCTCTGCGCCGTCCAGCGATGCACACTGTGCGAGCATGGCGTCGTGTTCGAGGAGACCCAACCGGAAACAGCCCGCCCGCGGGGTGATCCCGAAAGCGTATTTCCATATTGTGAACTTTATAAGCTATAAACATCATATAGTGAGAATGAGAACGGAGATCCGAGCCATGACCATCGCCAGCGACTTGGCCGGGTTGCTCACCGGAACGGCGCGTGTGGACGAAGGAGCGCGCGCGAAGGCGCGGATGGCGCTGTTCGACCTGACCATCGCGGCGCTCGCGGGGTTTTCCACCGAAGGGGCCGTCGCGGCCCGCAGCGCCGCCCGCTCATCCTGGGGCCACGGGCCCGCACCCGCCTGGTTCACCGGCGAAAAGCTGAGCGTTCCCGGTGCGGCGTTCATGAACGCGGTGGCCGGGTCCGTTGTCGACCTCGACGACGGCCATCGGGCGGCGGCCGGCCACCCGGGCGCCTCGATCATCCCGGCCGTGCTGGCGACCGCAGCCGGCTACGGGGTGACCGAGGAGCGCATCCCCGCCGCCATCGTGCTGGGCTACGAGATCGCGGTGCGCATCGCGGCCTCGCGCAACTTCGCGGCGCTCACCACGATGGTGTCCAGCCCCTGGGTCGGCCAAGGCGCCGCGGCCGCGTGGCTGCGCGGCCTCGGCGCTGAAGCCACGGCGCAGGCGATCGCGATCGCGGGCGCGTCCGCGCCCAACCTCGCGGCCGTGGGATATTCGCGGGTCATGGGCAACCACCTCAAGGAGGACATCCCGTGGGCGACGGCGACCGGGCTCGCGGCCGTCGACCTTGCCGCCGCGGGCTTCACCGGGCCCACCGACCTCCTTGATAACCGGAGCCTTTTCAGCCGCGATGTTCTTACCGGCGGACTGGGGTCCCGCTGGGCCATCGAAGGCATCTACTTCAAGCCCTACGGCTGCTGTCGCTGGGCCCACGCCGCGATCGACGGGGTCCTCGCCATGCGCGCGGACCCCTGGTTCAACGCCGCCCGCGTCGAGTCCGTCACGGTGCACACGTTCGGGTGGGCGATGCGGCTCAACAACGAGCGTGCGCCCAGGACGCTGGAGTTGGCGCAGTACAGCGTGCCGTTCTGCGTGGCCGTCGCGGCGGTGCATGGGCGCGAGGCCCTGGTGCGGCTGGACGAGCGCATGCTGGCCGACGGTTCCGTTCTGGCCCTGGCGGCGCGCGTCGACCTGGTGCTCGACGAGGGCTACGACGCGATGTTCCCCGCGGCCGTGCCCGCGCGCGTCGTCGTGACAACAGCGGCGACCAGCGATGAGCGCATCGTGCTGGCGCCCTTGGGCGAGCCCACCAACCCCCTCGACTGGTCCGCGCTGGAGCAGAAACTCGCAACCGTCGCTGCGACGGCCGCGATCTCCCCCGCGCGTCTTGCCGACCTGTGCGCGGCCATCGAGCAGCTCAAGGGCGGCAGCCTCGGCGCGCTCGTCGACGCCCTCGGGACGCCTCTGACCTGACCTGACCCGCACCGGCATTCGCTGGTTCGCGGGACGGAAGGACGTGGTATCCGGACGGGCCGCTTCGCGGCGGCGAGAGAGCCGAAGTGATGGTGAAGAAAGACGGGGACGGGGCAAGAGGGACGCAGCTGCTCGACCGTGCCGTGGTCATCCTCAACCACCTGGGGGAGGCCGGGCGGACCGGGCTGCGCGTCGCCGAAGTCGCCGAGGTCTTTGGTCTCAACCTGTCGACGGCGCACCGCATCATCGCCGGCCTCGAACGGCACCGCTACGTCGAGCGGGACCCGGAAACGAAGCGCTACCGGCTGGGCCTCGCGCTGTTCGCGCTCGGGGCCAAAGCGGCGGACACGACCGGCCTCCGTCGCGTCTGCCACCCGGCCCTCATGCGCATCGCCTGGCACACGGGCGACACGGTGTTCCTGATGGCGCGCAACGGGTTCAACACGGTTTGCGTCGACCGCCAGGAAGGCACCTACGTCATCGACAGCCTGACCGGCTCCATAGGCGGACAGATCCCCCTCGGCGTGGGTCCTGCCAGCCAGGTGATCCTCGCCGGCATGCCCGAGCGGGAGGCGAACGTCGTGCTCGAGGTCAACGCGCCCCACTACGCCCGCTACCGCGGCCTGTCACCGGCCGCCGTACGGGACCAGCTCCCCAAGATCAGGACGCAGGGGTACGCGGTCGATCACGGGGAGCTTGTTGAAGGGATATCGGCCCTGGCGGTCCCCGTCACGCTTGGCGAAACAGATGTCGCAGGTGCGATCGCCATCAACATGACCAGCGCGCGTCTGGGGGCGGACCGGCAGGCTGAACTTCTCGACCTGATGCGAAAGGAGGTCGAAACTATCCGGGCGGCGCTTCTTTCTTCGTGAGCGCCTGTTCCTGAACCCCGTGACGCACGTTCATCGGTGCGGTGGGCAGGTCAGCGGAAGACGCTGCTTTTGTCCCCGCGATCGCGCAGGGCAGCCACGGTCGGCGGTGTCAAGCGTATCAAAGCCGGCACCCGGGCGAGTTCTGAACCGATGCCCTGGGCGGGCGGGTTCGGCCTGTCGATCGACGCTCAAGCGCGGCGGGCCGCCCTTGGACCCACCGTGCTCGGCCCGTCGGGGCCGTGCGCGTCGGAGGAGCGCCCCCAACCGCGCGGGCTTTGCCGGTCCATGCCGCCGGGGCGCGCCGCCTCGTGCCGGGCCACGCCGTCCAGCACGGCGGCGAGCGAAAGGCGGCGACGGCTCCGATCGACGTGCCGGGTGGTCGCCGCCAGCCGCCGCTACGACGTTGTCTTCCCCGGACCATGACGTTGCCTCACCTGGCGCAGCGTGGGCGGCATGGATCGAAGGCCGCCCGTTGGTGTGGAGACACCGCGAGCCGCACCGAGCCCTCGACGAGCGCATCCCGGCCGAGGTCTCTCGCACTGAGCAGCGGCCGGAAGCCCGCGTCTCACCTGGGCTCGGTCACATGATTGACCCGGGCGGCGCGGTTGATTATAGGCCGCACTGCATGGCGGGGTAGCTCAGCTGGTTAGAGCAGCGGAATCATAATCCGCGTGTCGGGGGTTCGAGTCCCTCCTCCGCTACCATCGATCCCCCCTGAACCTTCCCCGTCGGAAACGCATCCTCGCCCACCAGCTTGGCGAGTTGGCCCTTGATCTCCACCATGACGACCCCGCCGGCTCCCGGCGGCTGCACCACCACGCTCTCGACCAGCTCGCGGACCGCCCGCATCGGCTCGTCGTCACGCGCGGCGGCGTGCTGGGCCAGGGCGGCCTCAAGGCGGTCGACGGCGTCGAGGTAGGCCGCGATCGCGCCGGGGTGCAGGCTCACCACCTTGGGCGGCTGCTCGGCCGCGGCCAGCTCGGCCCGGTGGCGGTCGCGCTCGGCCCGGAGGCGGGGCAGCGTGACGCTCGCCTCGGCCTCGGCCACGAAGCCCTTCAGATAACCGGTGAAGGCACGGTCGTATGCCCGCTCGGCCTCGGCGACCTGGCGCTCGATCCGTCCGCGGTTCGCGGCCGTGTCGGCCGCCAGGCGCCGGCGCTCGGCGTTGTAGGCGCGCACGTAGACCTCGATCGCGCGGCGGTCCCGCATCTGCTCCTTGAGGCCGCCCAGGACAGCGGTCTCGATCGCGTCGAGGTAGTAGGGCCGGCGGTTGGCGCAGGAGCCTGACTCCCGCGCCGTGGTGCAGACGATCCGCGGCCGGCCGTGGTCGGTGTCCTTGAGGCCCATGCCGCCGCCGCACGCCCCGCAGCGCAGCAGCCCCGACAGGAGCCGTTTCGGCTTGCGGTGGGCCTGCGGCCGGGCCCCACCCTTGCTCGCCTTCACGGCTTGCGCGGCCTGGAAGGTCGCCTCGTCCACGATCCGCAGGTGGGCGGCCTCAGCCGTCTGCCACTCGGATGCTGGGTTCACGCGGCTGACCCGCTTGCCGGTGTCGGGGTCCTTGACCATGCGGACCCGGTTCCAGGCGAGCCGCCCGGCATAGATCGGGTTCAGGATCAGCCCGTGGCCGCGCTGGCGGTTGCCGTTGATGGTCACGGCTTGCCAGTGGCGGCCGCGCGGCGGCGGCACGCCCTCGGCGTTGAGGTCGGCCGCGATCTCACGCGGCGTGGCGCCGCCGACGTAGGCGCCGAACACCCGGCGGACCACGACCGCCTCTTGCTCCACGATCTCCAGCTCGCCCGGCCGGCCCGGGACGGCACGGTAGCCATACGCGCGCCCGCCGGCGTGGCGGCCGTCGCGGACCACGCCCGCCATGCCGCGGCGGACCTTGTGGGCGAGGTCCTGCAGGTAGAGCGCGCCCACCAGCCCGCGGATGCCGACCTGGACCTGGTCGGCCAGCCCGTCATGCACGGCGCGGATCTCGATGCCGGCGAACGACAGGCGCTTGTAGATGCCGGCCAGGTCCTCCTGGTCGCGCGACAGCCGGTCGAGCGCTTCCACAATCACGACCCGGAAGGCGCGGTCGCGCGCATCCCCCATGAGGCGCATGAGGCCGTCGCGCCCGATCACCGACGACCCGGAGCGGGCCCGGTCCTCGTAGACCGTCGCCACCGCGAGCCCGTTGCGCTCCGCAAAGGTCCGGCAGAGCGCGACCTGGTCCTCAATGGACCGGTCGCGCTGCAGGTCAGACGAGAAGCGGGCGTAGATCGCGGCGGTCATCGGGGTGGGCTGCCGGGTGCGGAACGGTTGCGTCGCGCTCCGCCGCATGATCCTTGCGCGCCGCCGCGCGGGCAAGCGCCTCGATCAGCCGCACGAGCGCGGGGTCGAGCGGGGCGTGCCCAGAGCCGGCGCTGCGGCGCGTGGGTTCGGACCTCACGCCGCCCCTCCCCCGCCCAGGCCGGCCTCGCCCCGCAGCTCCCGCATCCGGTCCGCGAAGGCCCGCCGCGTAGCCTCGATCGCGGCGGCCTTGTCAACGCCGCCGAGCAGCGTCTCGCGGTGGAACGCCTCCACCTCCTCGTCCTGCCAGCGCAGGAACGCGTGGGTGAGGTGCTGCTCCAGCCGGGGCTCGCATAGGCGGAACGGCTCGGCGATCTCGAAAGCCAGGTCGGCCAGCGCACGCCCCTCGGCCGCGAAGGTCGCGACGGCCTGCTCGGCCAGGACCCTGGCCTGCCGGGCGCCGAGCACGCGCCGGGCGCGCTGCGCCGCGAGGTCGACCACGGGCGCGCTCACCGGATCCTCGCGGGGCTGGACCGGGCCCGACGCGCGCGGCGGGACGGACGGCAGCGGTCGACCTCGGCCCGCATGGTGGCGATCGCGGCCTCGTAGGCGCAGATGGTGAAGCACCGGGCGGCTTCGGGCGTCATGGTGCGGACCTGGGCCGTCATGCCCGCCACGGTGGCGCGGCGCAGCTCGGCGAGGGCGTCGTCGGGCGGGGCGTCGACGACGGCGACGACGGCGGCGAGGCGGAAGGCGCCGACCTGGTCGACCAGGAGCACCGGCCCGGCGTCGGTCAGCACGGTCGCGAGATGGGGCGCCAGGTGCCCGCGCGGGAGCTGGGCGAGGGCATCGACCGCGTCCTCCCGGGACGCCAGCAAGCCCGCGATCCAATCGGCGGCCGACACCCACGGCAGGGCCGGGCGGGGACCCGGCGCGGGGTAGAGGCGCAGCGGCCGGCCGCGCACCTGGCCCACGTGGACGGGCGAGACGACAGGGCCGGTCACGCGGCGGTTCTCGCCCGCTCGTGCTCCGCCGCGGCGGCGGCCTCGTCCGCCTCCTGCTGGTCCAGCTCGGGCGCCGCGTCGACCAGACCCGAGGCCGCGAGCAGCTCGCGTAGGACATTGTACATGTCGCTTTCGTCCCGGCGAAGGGCGACGCGGGCCTTGACGGCGAAGCCGAGCAGCGTGCGCGGCACAGGCGCGGCGGCGATCTGATCGGCCACGGCGGTGACTTCTTGCCCGACCTCGTTGGCGCGCCGGGTTGCCTCAGCCTGGCCGAACTGCTCCTCCAGGCGGTGGCGCTCCGCCATCCGAACGTCGTAGGCCGCGACCGCCGCCTCGGCCCGCTCCTGCCCCTCGGGGTCGGGAACGCGGTGGATGGTGCTGCCGAACAGAACCGCCGAGTCCTCGTAGTGCACCATCATCGTGCGCGGCACCGTCCGAAAGCGCTCGATGACGCCGGGGATGTAGAGGGCGCTGATGCCGTTCTGCATCCGCAGCTCCTCCGGGCCTCGGGCGAGGCCCGGGTTGGTGGCGATGCGAAGGGCGTCCGGCGCGGGCGGCATCGCGGCCTCGACGAGGTTCCAGACACGGCATTCGTGCGCGTAGGCCGTGCGCTCCGCGGCGAGCAACTCGTCGTAGCGCCGGTGCAGGGCGAGCAGGGCGGCATCGGGATGACCTGCGGGAGCCGCAGGCCCAGCGAGCACGGCGAGGACGTCGGCCGCGAGCGACATCCCGAGCCGGGCCTCCACATCCAGCACGCCAGCCATGCGAGCCTTGGCAACTAAGCCGGCAACGGTTCTGCTCGGGACGGCCGCCACGCGCTCGACCGCCTCGAACTGTTGGCGATCGAGCGCGGAGTAGCCGGGCATGTCGTTGCAGGTTACGCCCGGGTGGCGGGCGCACAGGTCGCGGATGCACCGCTCGCGCGTTTGAAACTGCTCGGCCAAGCCGAGCAGCACCGCGTCGGGCGCGTCGGCGCCGTGTTGGGCGGGGTCGAAGCCGTCCGCCTCGATAATGGCTTGCGAGTCTCGCACGATCGAGGCCATGAGCCGTTCTTCGCCTGACTGGGCATCAGGGCGACTTTCGCCGGGGTAGACGTCCTTGCACCAGAGCAGCGCGCGAACTTTGACGAGCAGACCGACGGGTGTGGTGGCGGGGATCGGCTTGATGCGGTCGACGATGCGGCTCACGCAGTCAATGAAGACAACGTCGTCCGGGTGATCTTCTCCGGGCGGCGTCGCCGAGAAGTGGGCTCGCTCGGCGGCCCAGGCGGCTTCGAACTCGCGGCCGAGGGCGAGGAGGTCGGCCTCCGGAGTGGAGCTGGCGACCTGTGCCGGAGCGGAGGCGACAGGTTCGAAGGTCGGAGCTCCACCACCCGGGGGCGTGGAGGCGGTCAAGGGCTCGACGGTGGTGGTGCTGTCTCGGGCCGTAGGCGCTACCGCGAAACCGGCATCTTCGACGATTCCGGCTACCGGGGCCGGGGCGGCGCCCTCGCTTTCCTTCCGCGACGCGAGGTGCTGCTGCACCCGCCGCACAAGGTCGGGGCTCACGCCGCAATGGCGGGCAATTTGTCGGCCGGACCAGGTCGAGCGGTCTGGATCGCTCAGAACGCTGCGGACGAGCCCGCGTTTGTCGTCGTGGGAACGGTATCGATGACCAGCCTGGGCGGCTTCGAACTCGCGACTGACAGGGAGAAGATCGTTGATGATTGAAGGTTTGAGCGAATCATGATCGCGGTAAGCCATGGCGCACTCCTAGGCCACAAACTATACCGACCCTACAAGTGGTAGTTCAACCCTTTTTGGGGTTAGCGTCGATTATGCCTGCCCACGACTCGGTGGCATCTCCAATAATCCCCCCGAGCAAGCGAATGGCGCTCGCCTTTGGAGCTCCACTGTTGAACACTCCAGTAGTCTCTATCAAAATCTACTAACCGACGAACGACTCCGACGCCGTATTCAACGTCATCAGAAAGAAACACACATGTAGTGTTTCGAATAACCGGAAGTTCAGCGTTAATATAGGCCATGTCGCCGGGCTCAAATTCCGGTTCCATTGTTTGATCAGTTATAATTAAAGCGTAGGCATCTGCTGAACTTGGAATAAAAGGAGGTCTTCTTACTGTGTCAACCGATACTGTCCTAGATAGGGGATGGGCGGCCAAGGTCGGCGCAAGCTGCTTATCTTTATATTTAGATCTTTCTAAAAGCAAGAAAACAGACAATTTGTCGAACTCCGTTCGTATGGGGTTCGACAATCCCAACTCACTCCGATGAGTACCAGAGAGAACTAGATCATCGTAAGATGCACCTAACACTTTTGCGATCTCAAAAATGAATCGGCTTCTCTTCGTTTCTCCGCGCTCAATCTTGTCGATTGTTGTCTGACTTACCCGAGCCTTTTCTGCAAGTTGCTCTTGAGATAATCCTTGCCGCTCACGTAATAGCCTAACGTTAAAGCCAATCAGATTATCTGGATTTTTTTCACTTTTAGCCACGGATGCACTCTTAATGAGAATGCCATTTTAAACCCAAAGACAACCACATACCAGTTACAAAGAGGGTTGATTTTAACCCCATAAGGGGTATCGTCGGGTTATGCCGGACCTAGTCGTACCTGCTATCGCGAAAGCGATTGCCCAGTTTAGAACTCAACGGGAGCTTGCTCGCCATAGCGGGCTCTCGCAGCAGTATATTTCTAAGCTGCTTTATGGATACAGACGAGCCTCAGCAGAAACGGCAATATTATTAGAAACTGCCACGAAGGGAAAAGTCTCGCGACGCGAAGTAAGGCCTGACATTTGGGACTGAAATATCTCAGCCTACTGAGACACTTACATCCTCACTGTTGAATGCAGGCCCGTGATGACTACCGATCCTTGCTCACCCGGGTCAAGGCCCTCGAAGCCGCCCTTCGCCTTCGCGCTCCGCACGTGGATGGCCCGTAGGGTGATGCGCGCCGGGCTGGGCCTCGCCGCGTGGATCGTGCCGTGGGTGGCGGAGGGCAACCCGTGACCGCGCTCCTGTGCCCCGTGGAATGGGCCCTGGCACTCGCACTGCTCTGGGCGGTGCTGCCTTGAGGCTCGGTGCTTCCGGCTTTCGTGATGGCGTGACGCCGTGACCGCGTTCACCCTCGCCGACGCCGCCCGCGCGCTGGGCGGCGAGGTCGCGGGCTGGCAGGCGCCGGCGCCCGGGCCGAACCGATCGCGCGTCGGCCGCAGCCGGAGGCCCAACCTGCTCGCAAAGGTGACCTCGCCTTGACGGACCAACGCGCCACGGCGCTGCGCCGGGCCCGACCGCGCCCGCTGCCCGCCCCGACCATCGACCTCGGCGAGATCCGCGAGCGGATCGCCGACCTCACCCTGAACGAGCAGGCGGTCTTTTGGCTGCTGATCGACAGCTACTGGCGAAACGGCGAACTGCCGACCGACGAGCATCGACTGGCCGCTATCCCCAAGGTCAGCCTCCAGCGTTGGCGTCGCATGGCGCCGGCGCTGGAAGCCGTGTTCGACGTCGACGCGAACGGGCGCTGGCGCGACTTCGAGCTGGAGGACCAGCGCGCGGCTGCGGCGGCCATCTCCGCCAATCGCGCCCGCGCCGGACGGGAAAGCGCCGAGCGTCGTCGAACCCTCCGCCTCGTGGACACGCCCAACCTCGTCCCCTCCGACCTGCCTGAAAACGTGGTCGAAGGCATCGCAGGTGTTCCAACACCTGTTGCAACAGGTGTTGGAACACCTGCTGACGAAACCAGCCCCAGAATGGGGGGTGCCGAGGCAACAGGTGTCGCAACACGCCTCGCGGCGCGCGGATCGATCGATCAATCTATCTCAGGAGAACCTGATAAGTCGATCGATCGATCGATCCGCGCGCGTGACGCGAGCGAGATCGCTGCACCTGATGCAACAGGTGTTGAAGCAGGTGAACCCCAACTCGGGATCGGAAGCACCGTTGATGTTGTAATAGGTGCAGGTGCAGGTGTTCCAACACCTGTTGCAACAGGTGTTGGAACACCCGGTCCCTCGCTCGACCTGGCCCCGGTGCCCAAGGTGCTCGACGACGCGCGCATTTTGGACGCGCTGCATTCGACGTGCGGAAGTCTCAAAGCCAAGGATGGCGGCCCGGCTGTGAAGGCTGGCGCCTACACGACTGAGGGCGCGCGCAAGGTCTACGAGCTGATCGAGGACGGCTTCGACCTCGACCGGGAAATCCTGCCGTTCTTCCAGCGCCGGCTGCCCACAATGCGGACCGCGCTGAAGTTCTTCGGCGCCAGCTTCATCCGTGAACAACTCCCGGCCTTCCGCGAAGAGCTGGCCGAGGAAGCCCGCGTCGCGGAGCCCAACGGTACGGCGGCGACGTACTGGGTCGAGAAGGACACGCCGCAATGGCACGCCTGGCTGGCGCACAAGGGCGTCAGGAGCATGGTGATGGTCGACCGTCCGGGACACACTCGGCCGGGCTTCTACATGCCCAGCGAGTGGCCGCCGGGCGCCGATCCGGCGGCTCCCCCCGAACGGTCGCGGCGGCGGTCGAACGGCCACGCTCCGGGGGTTCACGCGCCTGCTGAAGTCCACGCGGGGCCATCCGGTTGATGATCGCCGGCGCGGGCCGGGAGCACCGCCCGCCGCGCTCCGGCCGGCCAAGCACCGCTCCCGCGCCCGGGAAGGTTTCCGAGGCGGCCAGGGCACGTCCGGGCGGACTGCCGCCCGGCGGCGCGCCGGAGCAGGCGACCGCCCCACTGCCGGCGCACGTGCGCCACGCGCTCCGGGCCATCAGCCGCGACTTGCACGACCTTCCGCGCGAGTGCGTCCGCGACAGCCGGGAGCTGGTGCACTGGCACGCGCGTCTGGCGCGCCGGGTCGATGCCGTTGCCGCGAGCCGCATCGTGCTGCCGGCGGCTCCGCCGGCCGCCGTAGCCGCCATGCCCGAGCCGATGCGATCGACGCCACCGCGGCCCAGGCCGGCCGCGTCTCCTGCATCAGCCGCAGCCCGGCCCAGGCGGGACCGGAACGCCCTGTTCCGCCGCCGCGCGATTGAGGCCGGGCAGCTCGCGCTTCCGCTCTGAATGGGCATGTGCTGCGGGGGCAGACGGTTTGGGTGATCGCCAGCTTTAATGTGACCGGACCACTTTAAATGAAAGGACGCCTTAGCTATAATCTGACGGCGACGCTTTAAAGCTAACCGACATGAACCCTGCTGACTTTATAGCCCCATCCACCGGCAAACTTGTCTCAACCATAGCTCGGCAAAATGCCTTTGTGCCAGCACCTTTGCCTCCATCGCTCGATCTAGGGACAATTGCGCTTTCGCTTGGCAAAGCAATGCAAGCTATTGGCGAGCTGAAAGGAGCGTGTCGGCGCTTTCAGAATCCTTACATTTTGGTGCGACCGCTTCAACGACAAGAGGCACTCACATCATCGGCTATGGAAGGTACGTATACCACAGCGGATAATTTGTTGCTGGCCGAGGTTGGTGTGGAAAAAAAGGGAGACGATTCTACTCGCGAGGTCGTCAACTATCTGACTGCGCTAAATGAATCTCTTTCTTTACTAAAAAACTTACCTATCTCACATCGTGTTATCAAGCGAGCACATGAAATTCTACTAAGCGGTCTAAGTTCGAGCCGCGGAGCTAGTAAAAGGCCAGGTAATTTTAAAGTTGAACAAAACTGGATTGGCGGTGTAACAATCGAAAAGGCACGCTATATAGCTCCGCCGCCCCTCGAAACACAAGTGTGCATGGATAAATTGGAAGCTTACATTAATCGCCCTGATGCGGAGTATCCAACACCGCTTATGGATTTAGCGCTAGTCCATTATCAACTTGAAGCAATCCATCCTTTTGCCGATGGAAATGGGCGAGTAGGACGTATGCTCATTTCCTTAATGGCTGTCCACAGTGGGCTTTTAGATATGCCGATACTCTACATGAGCCCTGTTCTTGAGCGCCACAAAGACGTCTATATAGATTTGATGTTTAATGTGTCTGCGAAGGGAGAGTGGACGGAATGGCTGAATTTTTTCCTTGAAATGGTCGCAGACAGCTGTCGCGAGACGATCACAGTTGTTGATCGGCTTATTGATTTGCAAACCGACTACCGTGCTCAAGCCACAGCTGCAGGCCGCACAACTACGGCGCTCAGTTTAGTAGACTTCCTGTTCGAACGGCCGGCAATTACGGTTACGGAAGCAAAGGAAAAACTTAATGTAACCTATCCTGCCGCCAGAAGTGCAATTGACAAACTTGTTGATTTAAATATTCTTACCCCGTGGAAAGATACATATCCAAAGATATTCTATGCTCCAACTATACTCAGAGCTTCGCGCTCAGGTGATATTAGTTTTTAAGAAGAAACAACGAAGCGAGTAGAGCTGAGAAATAGGAGCGCAGTATACAAAGATTGTTGAGCGTTGCCGCGTTGCAAGATAAGTCGCTTAATCCCGCGCGGCGTGGTGCAGCCGCCCCGCTCCCGTTATATTCCTCGCTGTGGACCAGCAGGGAACTAGCTCACCTTGGACGGCCGAGCGGATCGAGGTCCGCCTGATCGCCGCCTTCCGTGCCCTGCCGTCCTCGCCCGTCTACAGCCGCGCCGGCCGGGTCCGGGCCAACGACCGCGCGGGCGGCAGCCACGCCGAGGCCCTGAGCTGGGCGGCCCGCTTCGCTCCCGGCCGCAACGAAGCGCTCGCCCTGCTGACGTGGGCGCGGTGCCGCGCCACGGGTGAGTCGGACACCTCCAAGAACCGCTGATCTGCGGCGTTTGGGAGCCGGACAGGGGT
>CAXTDZ010000032.1:0-32248 GCA_964243035.1 uncultured Lichenihabitans sp. | reverse complement strand
GGCTGCGGCAGCGTCGCCGGCCCGACCGCCGCCGGGAGGCCCCCGCGGCGCGGGGGGGCTGCGAGCCGCGCCCCGAGCGCCGCCAGGAGCACAAGCCCCAGCCCGAGCAGCAGCCACCGCAACCCGTTCATCGACAAACCCGTCCACCCGGCCAGGCGAACAGTCTAGCTGCGGGCGCCCCCCGCGGCAAAGATCCGCCGAATGCGGCTTGGGTTCGCGCGCCCGCGCTGCTAGAACCCGCCACCCAAAATCCGCTTACGCCGCACCGTTCCGGCGAGTGAGCAGAAGGAAGCCGAGACCATGATCTCCGTCACCTTCCCCGACGGCGCGCAGCGCCCCTTCGCGCCCGGCACGACCGGGCTCGACGTCGCCCGCTCCATCTCCCCCTCCCTCGCCAAGCGGACCGTCGCGATGGTGCTCGACGGCACCCTCGCGGACCTGGCCGAGCCGATCGAGCGCGACAGCAGGGTCGAGTTCCTGTTCCGCGAGGACCCGCGCGCCCTGGAGCTGATCCGCCACGACGCGGCCCACGTGCTGGCCGAGGCCGTGCAGGCGCTCTACCCCGGCACGCAGGTGACGATCGGGCCCGTCATCGACGACGGCTTCTACTACGACTTCCACCGCGCCGAGCCCTTCACGCCCGAGGACTTCCCCGCCATCGAGGGCAAGATGCGCGAGATCATCGCGCGCGACAGGCCCTTCACCAAGGAGGTGTGGAGCCGCGCCGACGTCCGCTCGCTGTTCGAGACCAGGGGCGAGGCCTTCAAGGTGGAGCTGGTCGACGCCATCCCCGAGGGTCAGGACCTGAAGGTGTACCGCCAGGGCGACTGGTTCGACCTGTGCCGCGGCCCGCACATGACCTCGACCGGCAAGGTCGGCTCCGCGTTCAAGCTGACGCGGGTCGCGGGCGCCTACTGGCGCGGCGACTCCACCCGGCCCATGCTGTCGCGCATCTACGCCACGGCCTTCGCGAACCAGGCCGACCTCGACGCGCACCTAAAGCGGCTGGAGGAGGCGGGGAAGCGCGACCACCGGCGCCTCGGCCGCGAGATGGACCTGTTCCACTTCCAGGAGGAGGCGCCCGGCGCCATCTTCTGGCACCCGAAGGGCTGGACGCTGTTCCAGACCCTGGTCAGCTACATGCGCCGGAGGCTGGCCGCCGACTACCAGGAGGTCAACGCCCCCCAGGTCATGGACAAGGCCATGTGGGAGACCTCGGGCCACTGGGGCTGGTTCCGCGAGAACATGTTCAAGGTCCAGTCCGCGGGCGAGAGCACCGACGACGAGCGGATGTTCGCGCTGAAGCCCATGAACTGCCCGGGACACGTGCAGATCTTCAAGCACGGCCTGCGCTCCTACCGCGAACTGCCCCTGCGCTTCGCGGAGTTCGGCGTGGTGCACCGCTACGAGCCGTCCGGGGCGCTCCACGGCGTCATGCGGGTGCGCGCCTTCACGCAGGACGACGCCCACGTCTTCTGCACGGAGGACCAGCTCGCCGCCGAGTGCCTGAAGATCAACGACCTGATCCTGTCGGTTTACCGCGACTTCGGCTTCGACCGGATCACCCTGAAACTGTCGACGCGGCCCGAGCAGCGGGTCGGCACCGACGCCATGTGGGACCACGCCGAGGCCGTGATGACGGGGGTGCTGCGCGACATCGAGGAGAAGCACGGCGACGTGGTCACGACCGGGGTCAACCCGGGCGAGGGCGCCTTCTACGGGCCGAAGTTCGAGTACGTGCTGCACGACGCGATCGGCCGCGACTGGCAGTGCGGCACGACCCAGGTGGACTTCAACCTCCCCGAGCGGTTCGGGGCCTTCTACGTCGACAAGAACAGCGACAAGGTGCCGCCCGTCATGATCCACCGGGCGATCTGCGGCTCGATGGAGCGCTTCACGGGCATCCTGATCGAGAACTACGCGGGCCACCTGCCGCTGTGGCTCGCCCCCGTCCAGGCGGTGGTCGCGACCATCACGCAGGACGGCGACGATTTCGCGCTCGACGTCGTGGCCGAGGCCCGCAGGCGGGGCCTGCGGGTGGAGGCGGACCTCCGCAACGAGAAGGTCAACTACAAGGTCCGCGAGCACTCGCTCGCCAAGACGCCCGTGCTGCTGGTGGTGGGGCGCAAGGAGGCGGCCGAGCGGACCGTGTCGGTGCGCAGGCTGGGCTCCGCGGAGCAGACCGTGATGGGCCTTGAGGCCGCGCTGGCCGCGCTGGCCGGGGAGGCGACCCCGCCCGACGTGAAGCGGGGCGGTTGAGGCCGGGCCGACCGCATCGGTTCCGCCCTTCGCCCCGCACGACGGGGAGGGGTGGAACCGGCAGGCGTCCGAGCCGCCGGCGTCGCTTCAGAACGCCTTGAAGGTGATGATCGTCCGCGTGTCCGCGATGCCGGGAACACGATGGACGTGCTCGTCCACGAAGTGGCCGATGTCCACCTCGGCCTCCACGTAGAACTTGGCCAGGATGTCGAAGTCGCCCGCGGTCGAGTAGATTTCCGAGGCGATCTCGGCTTCCGCCAGCGCGCTCGCCACCGCGTAGGTGCGGCCCAGCGCGCATTTGATCTGGACGAAGAAGGTCTGCACCCCGCGTCACCCCGCTCACGGCCCGGCGGTGGTCATCACCTCGACGTCGCGGTCGCGGTTCGATTCCACCTTGAACTCGCCCTGGTACGTCCGGCCGTCGTGCCGGGCAATCACCAGGTAGTCGCCTTCGGCCAGCACCAGCGAGGGGAAGGCGCCGATCAGCTCGCGGATCACGTCGCCGCCGGGCGTCAGGATGGTGAAGCTGGTGTTGGCGAGCGCCTCGCCCCCCGCGGTCTTGACGAGCTTCAAGGTCAGCACCGCCGCGCGGTGGCGCACGGTGGCCTCCACCAGCTTGCCGGCCTGCACGCGCAGGTCCGCGCTGACGACCGAGTTGGTGTCCGTCACGGGCGTCAGCGAGCCCACCCCCACCGTGTCCAGGAAGGTGGACTTGATGTGGTAGAGGCCCTCGGGCAGCCCGATCGGCTGGTTCGGCTTGGCGTTGGCCACCACCAGCTTGGCTTCCGAATCGCCCGCCTTGGGCACGTAGATCGACAGCGACAGCTTGTCGGGCGTGACGGGCGCGTCGCCCAGCAGCCCCCGGATGTTCAGCGCGCCGGCGTTGAGCACCAGGTTGTCGCGGCCGGGACGGCCGCTCGCCACCGTTTCCTCCCGCATCGCGCTCGCGAAGCCGTAGGCCGCGTGCACCATGCAGGTGCCCTCGGGCAGGGTGAAGGTGGGCTGCGGGTCGGTGGACTGCGCCAGGAGCGCCCGCTCGCCGCTGGCGTCGGGCGTCAAGGCGAACACGCGCCAAACGAGGCCCGTGCGCAGCGGCTGCCCGTCGGCCGTGAGCCCCGCCGTGAGGTGGATCACGCCCTTGGGCCCGTCTGGCGCGGTTTGCGCGGAGGCCGTCGACGCCAGCGTCGCGGCCGCGGCGGCGAGAAGGACGCGGACTGGCTTGCGCGCGGAACCGGCTCTGGACAGCATGGGAGCCGGGCGGTGCCGCGCGAACCCGGCGCTTTGATGGCCTCCGCCGCCCTGCGGCCGGAAGGCCTGCCTTGTGGCACGGGGCGGAGTGTGCTTCGACTGGCGCCCATGACCCAGGCGCAGCCCCCGTCCGACACGCTGGCCATGCTCGCGCGCCGGCGTTCCGTTCCCCCGCAGCTCCTCGCCGAGCCCGGGCCCGACCCGGACCAGCTCAAGACCCTGCTGACGCTCGCGGCCCGGGTGCCGGACCACGGCAAGCTCGCGCCGTGGCGCTTCGTCGTGTTCGAAGGGGAGGGGCGGGACCGCGCCGGGGCGGCGCTGGCCGCGCTGGTGGCGGCCGACGACCCCGACGCCTCGCCCAAGCGGCTGGACCTGGAGCGCAACCGCCTTCGCCAGGCTCCCACCGTGGTCGCGGTCGTGTCCCGCGCGGCCCCCCACGTGAAGATTCCCGAATGGGAGCAGGTGCTGTCCGCGGGCGCGGTCGCCATGAACCTGGTGGTGGCGGCCAACGCGGCGGGCTTCGGGACGTCCTGGTTGACGGAATGGTACGCCTACGACCCCCGCGCGCGGGCCGCGCTGGGGCTCGCGCCCACCGAGACGGTCGCGGGCTTCGTCCACATCGGCACGCCCGCGAGCGTGCCCGAGGACCGCGCCCGCCCCGACGTGGACGCGCTGACCACGCGCTTCTGAGCGGACCCGGCCGATGTTCTACGAGCCCGCCCGGCGCGACCGGCATCTCCTGCCGCACGACCCGTTCAAGGCCATGGTGGCGCCCCGCCCGATCGGCTGGGTGAGCACGGTGAGCGCCGCGGGGGAGGTGAACCTCGCCCCCTATTCCTTCTTCAACGCGGTCGCGTCCGAGCCCGTGGCGATCCTGGCCTTCTCCAGCGCCGGCCGCAAGGACAGCGTCACCTTCGCCGAGGAAACGCGCGAGTTCGTTTGGAACATGCCGACCTTCGCGCTGCGCCACGCCATGAACGCGTCGGCGGCGTCGCTGCCGCGGGGTGAGAGCGAGTTCGGCCACGCGGGGCTGGAGGCCGCCCCTTGCGTGCTGGTGAAGCCGCCCCGCGTCGCCGCGAGCCCCTGCGCGCTGGAATGCAAGCTGCTCGACGTGATCCACCTGAAGCAACTCGACGGCAGCGAGACCGACAACCACCTCGTGCTGGGCCAGGTGGTGGGCGTCCACGTCGACGACCGCTTCGTGCGCGACGGGCGGCTGGACCTGGCGGCGCTGCAGCCCATCGCGCGCTGCGGCTACGCGGACTACGCGGTCGTCACCGAGCTGTTCCCGCTCGGCCGGCCGGGCTGACCTCCTCCAGGAACGGGAGCACGGCCTCGGCGACCGCGTCCGGGAACTCCTCGTGGAGGGCCAGCCTGCCCCGCGGCAGCACCGCGGCGCGCACGCCCGGCAGGGCCGCGAGCGCGTCCATCTCGGCCCTGGAGCGGCGCGGCGTTCCCTCCCCGTAGACCACCAGCACCGGGTCGGCGACGCGCGCGGCCGCGGCCAGGAATCCGTCGCGGTCCGCCGCGGGGTCGAGCTCGCCCGTCACGAAGCGGAGCGCCCCGTGCCGCGCGCCCCGCGCGCCGGTGACCGCGGCCTTGGCCGCCAGCCGGTCGCCCCGCAGCCAGGCCGGGTCGGCGTAGACGTGTTCCCGCGCCATGACGCGCAGCATGGCGGGGTTCACGTTGAGGCGGTACAGGGCCTGACCCACGACCGGCAGGTCGCCCGCCCGCACCAGGCGCTTGCCCAGGGCCGAGCGCCGCCCCAGCACCGTGGGCAGCGGCCCCCGCCAGGTCGGGGCGACCAGCGCCAGGCGGCCCGCGCGTCCCGGCCGGTCCGCCGCGGCCCCGACCAGGTAGCCTGCCCCGTGCCCCGCCGCCACCGTGGCCCACGGCCGCGGCGCGACGGCGTCGAGCACGTGGTCGAGGAAGGCCCGCAGGAGAACCGGCGTCAGCGGCAGCGGCGGCCGGGGCCGGACCCCGAACCCGGGCCAGTCCACCGCCACCGTCGCGAACCGCTCGGCGAGCCGCGCCTGCAACGGTGCGAGCTCGCCCACCGTGGCGATGGAGCTCAGGGCCGGCAGCAGCAGCACGGTCGGGCCTGAGCCCGCGCGGACGACGTCGAGCTCCACCGCGCGGGTCCCGACGCGCCAGACCAGGGTTTCGGTCACGAGGGTCCTCGCCGCTCTTCCGCGCTCACGGTGGATCGAAAGCCGAGTTGACCATCGCGACCTCCGCCGCCGTCCGGGTCAGGCTGCCCGCGTAGCCCAACCCGCGCCACATCCGGCAGGTTTCGGCCGCGGACCCGTTCTCGCCCGAACCGTCCGGCGCGAGCGCCGCCACGCCCGCCGCGCGGGCCGCCACCGGAACCAGCGCCGCCGCCAGACCGCACGGTCCCGCGTGCAAGACGTCGGGCGCCGCGCCCAGGTCGGTCGCGAGCCGCGCGGCATCCCAGGTCAGGGCGACGAGCCGCCGCGAGGAGAGCGACGGTGCCGCCAGGAGCGCCGCCAGCCCCGCGGCGCTGTCCGCCACCGAGGCGATCACGGCGGTGGCGCCGTCCGCCGCCCCGCACTCGGCCTCCGCGACGTCCAGCCGCGCACCCAGCCGGTCGAGGTCCGCGACGCCGCGGCAGTCCGGGACCAGCACCGCGTCGGGCCGGTGCGCCACCGCGGCGCCGAGGTCGCTCCAGTCTCCCCCGAGGTGGGCCACGACGCGCGGCCGCGGGTCGGTCCCGTTCGGACCGGGTCGGCCGAGGTGCTGCGTGGCGACCAGCACGGCGTCGGCCGCGAAACCGCCCGGTCCCCCGGGGCCGGGCAGGATCAGCACCGACCGGAGCCTCGCCCAGCCGGGCCGCGGCGGACTTAAACCTCCCTTTACCACGTTTGGTCACACTGAACGAACGGATCGGGCCGGGACCGTCGAGCAAAGGCGTGCGTCGCGCAAGTCTCGGGCGGGCCGCCCGGCAGGGTCTCTTTCGCGCCCCGGAGTTGTCCACGATGGATCACGCCTTGCTCCCCGCCCGGCGCGAGACGCCCGCCAGCCCGGCCGCGATCGTGCGCGGCTTCCTCCGCTGGACCCGGTCGGCCTCGGCCACGGCCCGCGCGCAGGGCACGCGCGCCCTGGCCCGCGCCTACCTCGGCCAAAAGCTCGACCCCGCCCAGCGGCGCGAGGCGCTTCTCGCCCTGACGGCCCTGCTCGACGACCCGTCGCCCCTGGTCCGGATGGCGCTGGCCGAGGTGCTCGGGCCCTCGCCGGCCGCGCCCCGCGCCCTGGTGATCGCGCTCGCGGCGGACGGGCCCGCCATCGCGTCGCGCGTGCTGACCGCCTCGCCCCTGCTCGGCGACGCCGACCTCGCGGACGCCGCGGCTGCGGGTTGCGCGGCCACGCAGGCCGCCGTGGCGGCCCGTGCCACGGTGTCCCCCGCGATGTCGGCGGCCCTCGCTGAGTTCGGGGACGCGCAGGCCTGCGCGATCCTGTGCGCCAACCCCGGCGCCGCGCTCACGCCCGCCGCGCTGGGCCGCCTCGCGGCCCGCCACGCGGACGACGCGGACCTGCGGGAGGTGCTCCTGCGGCGGCCCGATCTGCCGCCCGGCCTGCGCCACGACCTCGTGGTCGCGACCGCCCGGACGCTGGCGGGGTTCGTGGCCGACCGGCACTGGGTGTCGCCCCAGGCGGCCGGCCGGCTCGTGCGCGACGCCACCGAGCGGGCCTGCCTGACCATCGCGGCCTCGGCCGGCACCGAAGACCCCGAGGCCGCGCCGCGCCTCGTGGCCCACCTGCTGGCCGCGGGGCAGCTCACGCCCGCCCTGCTGCTGCGCGGCGTGGTCGCGGGCGACCTCGGCCTGTTCGAGGCGGCCGCGAGCCGGCTGTCCGGCATCCCGCTCGGCCGCGTGGCAGGGCTGCTGCGCGGCGGCCGGACGGTTGGCTTCGCGGCGCTCTACGGCAGGGCCCGCCTGCCGGCGGCCCTGCTTCCGGTGTTCCAGGCGGCGCTGTTCTGTTGCCCCGACCCCTCCTCCGGAACCCCGGCCGCGCGGGAGCGGATCGCGGCCGCGCTGCGCGCCTGCGCGGGGATCGAGGATCCCCAGCTCGACCGCACCGCGGCCCTCCTGCGGCGGCTTGACGCGGAGGCCGCGCGCGAGGAAGCGCGCCGCTTCGCCCGCGAGGTCGCGACGCCGCTGCCCTTCCTGCCGCGGCCGTCGCGCCCGGGGCGGGCTTCGGGCGGCCCGGCCTGGGCGGAGCGGAACGCCGCCTGACGGGGGTCCGCTCAGGGACCGAACTGCTCGTTGAGGATGCGCTCGTCCAGCGAGTGGCCCGGGTCGTGCAGCAGCGTCATGCCCGTTTCGTGGTCCATGCTGATGTCGATCGTGGCCACGTCCTCGATCGCCAGGTGGTCCGCGGAGGCGCCCACGGGCCGCTTGTCGCCTTCCAGCACCTCGACGGTCACGGCCGCGGTGTCGGGCAGCAGGGCGCCGCGCCAGCGCCGCGGCCGGAAGGCCGAGATGGGCGTCAGCGCCATCAGGGGCGCGTTGAGCGGCAGGATCGGCCCGTTGGCGGACAGATTGTAGGCCGTCGACCCCGCGGGGGTGGCGACCAGGAGCCCGTCGGCGATCAGCTCGGGCAGGCGTTCCCGCCCGTCCACCAGGATGCGCAGCTTGCCCGCCTGCGACGAGCGCCGCCACAGCGACACCTCGTTGATGGCCCGGGCGGTCGCGACCCGCCCCCCGCGGTCGGTGGCGCGCATCAGGAGCGGGTGCACCACGGAGGCTTCCGCGGCCTCCAGCCGCTCGAACAGCCGGTCTTCCGCGAACTCGTTCATCAGGAAGCCGACCGTGCCGCGGTTCATGCCGTAGATGGGCTTGGGCGAGCCCATGAAGCGATGCAGCACCTGCAACATCAGCCCGTCGCCGCCCAGCGCCACCACGGCGTCGGCGTGCTCGGGCGAGGCGTTGCCGTAGCGGGCCGCGAAGCGGCCGAGCGCCGCCTCCGCGTCGGCGGAGCCCGACGACAGGAACGCGATCGTTTCGAACCTGCGCCAGGGCTGTTCGGGGCGTGCCATTCCATTGGTCCGGGATGCGGGCGGGCTCGCCGGAGCCGGCCCGGCTGTGCCACCCTTCCCCTTAGCACGCGGGGCGGGCCCCGCGGCAACGCCGATGGAAGGGGCGCCGCGTCGGTCCTATATGGGCCGCATCCCGGAGCCCACGGCCCATGACGACGCGCTACGCCATCTACGTCGCCCCCCACGCCGGCAGCCCGCTGGCCCGCTTCGGGGCGAGCCTGCTGGGCTACGATCCCGCCACGGGGGCCGAGGTCGACCCGCCCGAGCACGCCGTCTTCCAGGACCCGCTCAGCCTGGGCTGGACCGCGGCGCCCCGCCGCTACGGCTTCCACGGGACCCTGAAGGCGCCGTTCCACCTCGCGGGGGGCCGGACCGCCGCGGAGCTGGAGGAGGCGCTGGCGGCCTTCGCGGGCCCGCGGGCGCCCTTCGACCTCCGCCTCACCCTGGGCCTGGTCGGCCGTTTCCTGGCCCTGGTGCCGGCCGAGCCGCAGCCCGCCCTGGACGTGCTCGCGGCCGATTGCGTGCGCCATTTCGACCTGTTCCGCGCGCCCCTCACGCCCGCCGACCGCGAGCGCCGCCACCCCGACCAACTCACGGCCGAGCAGGTCGAGAACCTCGACCGGTGGGGCTACCCGTTCGTGCTGGACGACTTCCAGTTCCACATGACGCTCACGAGCGCGCTTGAGCCGCGCGACCGCGCCAAGCTCGAACCGGTGCTGCGCGACATGCTGGCCGCGCTGCCGCTCGACACGGTGGTCGACGGCGTGGTGCTGTTCCGGCAGGAGGGGCCCAACGACAGGTTCGTGCTGCAGCGTCGGTTCGACTTCGGCGCGGCCTGAGGGGTCAGGGCCGGGACATCAGGTCGGGCATCGCGGCCGCGTAGTCGGTGGCGAGCGCCCCGCACAGCTCCTCGCGCGAGGTGGCCGCGGCCCGGCGCGCCATCGCGGCCTCGAACAGCCGCCGCAGCCGGCTGCCCGGCATCACGTCGGCGACGTCCAGCCCCTGCGCGGCCGCGATCCGGAACGCGCTGCCGAAGAACACCGCGACCCCGCGGCATTGCGCGTCGATCAGCGTGACGTCGGCCAGGAGCTGAACCGCGGCGGTCACGGGGCGCGAGGGCCCGGCGGCGCCGGGCGCGACACCCGGGACCAGACCCGCGGACAGGCCAGCGCCGAGCAGGATCGGGCGGATCATCGACACCACGGCTTCCACCCTCCGGACCAGCGGCGATCATCCGCGCCGGTTCTGCATAGGGGCTGAACCTCAAACGGACGGTTTCTCGCGCGGGCGGGGGCGTCAGGGGTTGGAGGTGAACAGCGGCGCGCTGGTGCCCGGCCCGATCGAGCGCCACACGTTGGGGTCTTCCTGCGACTGCCGCTTGACGAAGCGGTAGCCGGTCTGGTCCCAGGGCAGGACGGCGTCCGACATGTTGTCCAGCACGAAGTCGCCGCGGTTGGTCTTGACGGTCAGGATCGCGTGGCCCTCGCCCGCGTGGTCCTTGACCACGGTCATCAGCAGCGCCTGGCGCGGAAAGCCCGCCTGCATCAGCTTCTTGCGCTTGAGCAGCGCGTAGTCCTCGCAGTCGCCGCGGCCGTCGAGGGGGTAGTCCCAGCGGTCCACCACGCCCCAGTGCTCCATGTCGGTGACCGGGGCCACGCCCGCGTTGACGGCGCGGTTGATCCGGTCGATGTCGCGGTAGCTGCGCGCGTTGAGCGCGACGTCCTCGGCGGGCAACACCGGGCCGTCGCACTCGCCCGCGTAGCGGTTGCAGAAGTCCACCCAACCGTAGGGGACGCTGGTCGCGTCGCCGACCACGGCCGCGGTGGCCCGCAGGTCGGGCATCACGGTTGCCGCTTGCGCGGCGGGGGCGAGCAGGGCCGCGGCGGCGGCCAGCAGGGTTCTCACGCGAGGGTTCATCGACGCCACCTGTGATCTTTTGTTGAGACCAAGGTGCCACCGCCCGTTTGCGGCCGGCGTAAGTAAAATGCTCGCGTTTTAGCGGTCTGCGTTTATCTGTATTGCCGCGTTGTTAGGTTGAATGAAGGCATAAAAGGTGAGATGAACACTTCCTTGCCCGAGGCCTCGCGCCAGCGCCGCACCGCGCGCCGGCGCCGACCCCAGCCGCCTCGCCCGCTCCCCCGTTGACGCTCCTGCAACCCTGACCGGGGCGCGCCATCGTTAACGCCGGTCGGCGCCGGCAAAAAAATATCAGGACTTCAGGCGGCGGCGTGGCGCTTGCCCTATCCCTTAAGATACAACTAACCTATCGCAAAGGTTGCAATCGGAGGGGAGCCGGTCGCGGGTTCCAGTTTTTCAGGCCGGTGCGTCAATGGGTCGATCCGGGCGATGCCTAACGCGTGCGGTGTACGGGACGCTCGCGACCGCGGCGGCCGCGACGATGGCTGACCCGTCGGCGCCCGCCTGGGCCAGCGCGTTCAACGAGCCCGCGGGGCAGGGGATCGCGATCCTCAGCGCCACGGTGGACGGGGGTGACCGCAGCTTCTCGGCGGACGGCAACCACTTCGTCCGGACCGACGGCTATCGCAAGCGCGACCTGTCGCTCTACATCGAGTACGGCGTGACCGATTGGCTCCAGGCCATCGTGCAGCCCGACCTGGCCTCGATCAGCCTGGGCGGCGCGTCGCCCGCGCGCTACACGGGCCTGGGCACCAGCGCGGCCGGGGCGCAACTCCACCTCCTGAGCTGGGGATCGGCGGTGCTGGCCGCCCAGGGCACCGTGCAGCTCCCCGCCACCGTCCGCGAACGCAACCTCGCGCTGGTGGGCAACACCTCCCGCAACGCCGACGGGCGCGTGCTGTTCGGCTACGGCTTCGCGGTCGGCCCGTGGCCGTCCTTCCTGGACGCCCAGGTTGGCTACAGGCTGCGCGGCTCCGGCGCGCCCGACGAGACCCACGTCGACCTGACGGCCGGCACCCGCCCCCGGCCCGACCTCCTGCTGCTGCTGCAAAGCTTCACGACGCTGCCGGAAGGCCGCGGAACGGCGTGGTTTCCCGCCTCGCAGTATTCCAACCTCGAAGCGTCGGCCGTCTACGACTTCCGTCCGCGCTGGTCGCTGCAACTGGGCGTCTACGGGACCGTCGAGGGCCGCGGCGCCCTGCGGGAGCGCGGCGCCACCCTCGCGGTCTGGCACCGGTTCTAGCCGTGCCGCCGCGGGTGCTTGCCAGGGTCGGCCGGCCTTGCTAACGCGGGTCCTCGGAACTGCGACATCGCCGGTTTAGCTCAGTTGGTAGAGCACCTGATTTGTAATCAGGGGGTCGCGGGTTCGATCCCTGCAACCGGCACCGATCCTCACCGCGGCTCAGCGACCTTGGGCGGCCAGGGCTGCCGTGAGAACGGCCCCGGCCGCCCCGCGGTCTTGACGACGACGGGTAGACCGTCCCGTGCACGGGCCCTCCGACCCCTCGCCCGGGCGGGGGCGTGGTGCTGGGCCAATCGGCCGCCGTTCAGTTTGTCGCGGTTCCAAACTATATGGGCGTCAGAACCCGAAGGGGTTTCTGCCCCACGCAGTGCGGGGGCTCGCCCGACCAGCAGGCCTCGATGCCCCGACGACGCTCCCGTGCGCCCCGCGCTTCGCTCCGCTCCCTCCTGCCCCTGCTGCCCTTCGCGCGGCGCTACGGGGGACGCGCGGCGCTGGCCCTGCTGGCGCTGGTGGTGGCCTCCGCCGCGACCCTGACCGTGCCCGAGGCCGTGCGCCGGATGATCGACTTCGGGTTCAGGCCCGACCGCGCCGGGCTGATCCAGGCCTACTTCCTGGCCCTGCTCGCCGTGGTGGGCGTGCTGGCCGCGGCCTCGGGCTCGCGCTACTACCTCGTGATGACGCTGGGCGAGCGCGTCGTGGCGGACCTGCGCGACGCGCTGTTCGCGCACCTGAGCGGGCTCGACGCGGCCTTCTACGACCGCGCGCAGACGGGCGAGCTCGTGTCGCGGCTGACCGCCGACACGACCCAGCTCAAGTCCACCTTCGGCTCGTCGGCCTCGGTCGCGCTGCGCAACCTGTTCACGGTTCTTGGCGCGGTCGCCATGATGGTGGTGACGAGCCCGAAGCTGTCGGGGCTGGTGCTGGTCGCGATCCCGCTCATCGTGCTGCCGCTGGTGGTGGCGGGCCGGGCCGTGGGGCGTCGGTCGCGCGCCGCGCAGGACCGGCTCGCGGCGGCCACGGCCTACGCGGCCGAGGCGCTCGGCGCGGTGCGCGTCATGCAGGCCTTCGGGGCCGAGCAGGCCACGCGCGCGCGCTTCGCGGGCGCGGTCGAGGCGAGCTACGGGACGGCGCGCGAGGCCATCCGCGCCCGCGCGGGACTGACGGTGGTGTCGCTGTTCCTGGCCTTCGCGAGCATCGTGGTGGTGCTGTGGTGGGGCGCCACCGACGTCATCGCGGGCCGGATGTCGCCGGGCGCGCTGTCGCAATTCCTGCTCTACGCGGTGTTCGGCGCGGGCGCGCTGGGCCAGCTCAGCGACGTGTGGGGCGAGGTGTCGGCGGCGGCGGGCGCGGCCGGCCGCATCGCCGAGATCCTGGGGCTCCGCCCGGCGATCGCCGCCCCCCCGTGCCCCGCCGCGCTGCCCGCCCCGAGGCGCGGCCGCCTTCGCTTCGAGGGCGTCACGTTCAGCTATCCCGCCCGGCCGGAGGCCCAGGCCGTGACCGGCCTGGACTTCGCGGTGGAGCCGGGCGAGACGGTGGCCGTGGTGGGGCCGTCGGGGGCGGGCAAGTCCACCCTGTTCGCGCTGCTGCTGCGCTTCTACGACCCCGGGGCCGGCCGGGTCACGCTGGACGACGTCCCCGTCGCGGACCTGGACCCGGCCGTGCTGCGGGACCAGTTCGCCCTCGTGCCGCAGGACCCGGTGATCTTCTCCGGCACCGTGGCGGACAACATCCGCTACGGCCGCCCGGACGCCAGCCTCGACGCGGTCCGCGACGCGGCCCGGCGCGCCGCGGCCGACGACTTCGTGGGCGCACTGCCGGGCGGCTACGAGGCGCCCGTCGGCGAGCGGGGCGTGACGCTGTCGGGCGGCCAACGGCAGCGGCTCGCCATCGCGCGCGCGATCCTCAAGGACGCGCCCGTGCTGCTCCTGGACGAGGCGACCGCCGCGCTCGACGCGGAAAGCGAGCGGCTGGTCCAGGGCGCGCTCGACCGCCTCGCGGGCAGCCGCACCACGCTGGTGATCGCCCACCGGCTCGCCACGGTGCGCCGCGCCGACCGCATCCTGGTCATGGACCGCGGCCGGATCGTCGAGCAGGGCACCCACGCGACGCTGACCGCGGCGGGCGGGCTCTACGCCCGGCTGGCCCGCCTGCAGTTCGACGTTCCTGCCGGGGAGGTGCCCCGGACCGAAGCCGCCGAATAGGCGCCGTCGCGATATCGCCGGATTTCGCCCCGACAGGAGGCGGCCTCCCGAACCGGTGCCTTCTCCCCGCATGGCCGACCCCGCAACCAAACTGTTCCTCATCACCCCCGTGATCGCCGACCTCGACGGCTTCCGGACGGCGTTCGAGGCCGCGCTGGCCGGGAGCCGGGTCGAATGCGTTCTGGTGCGGCACGGCGCGCGCGACGCGCGGGCCGCGAAGGCGATCGTCCGAGGGCTGGTCGACCTCGCCGAGGCCTCCGCCACGGTGGTGCTGGTCGAGGACGACCCGCGGCTCGCGACCTACGCGGAAGCGCACGGCGTCCACGTCCGGGGCGCGGGCGAGGCGCTGGCCGACGCGCTCGACCGGAAGAAGCCCGACGGCTTCGTGGGCTGCGGCGCGCTTCGGTCGCGCCACGACGCCATGGAAGCGGGCGAGGCCGGCGTCGACTACGTCCTGTTCGGGGAGCCGCGGCCGGACGGCAGCCTGCCGGAGGCGGCCGACACGGTGGAGCGCGTCGCGTGGTGGGCCGAGATCTTCACCGTGCCCTGCGTGGGCTTCGCGGCGACGCTCGGCGACGTCCGCCCCCTGGCGGCGGCGGGGGCGGACTTCGTGGCGCTCGGGGCTGCGGTGTGGGACGACCCTCGCGGCCCCGCGGAGGCGCTGGCCGAGGCCGCGGCGGGCGTCGAGGCCGTGGAAGCCGGCCGGGTGCGGGCGTGAGGCTCGGGCGTCATCGGGCGGGCGGGATCGCCGCGCTTCTCGTCGCCGCCCTGCTTCCCGGGGCCGCGCTCGCCGAAACGAGAGTCCTTGACCCGGTCGGCAGCCCGGCCCTGCCCTCGCCGTTCCCGTCCGCACCGGCCCTGCGCAGCGGCCTCGACCCGCAGCCGCCCTCGATGGAGCCCGACAAGCCGGGCGCGGACCTGGCGTTCGGGGCGTTCCAGCGCGGCTACTTCGCGACCGCGTTGTCCGAAGCCATGAAGCGGCTCAAGGCCGACCCCGGGGACGGGGCCGCGATGGCCCTGGTGGGCGAGATCTACTCGCAGGGGCTGGCCGTGCGGCGCGACCCGGCGGAGGCCGCCAAATGGGACCGGCTGGGGTCCGAGGCCGGCAACCGCGAGGCCACCTTCGCCTACGGCCTGGCGCTGCTCGAAGGCAGCGGCGTGCCGAAGGACCGCGCCAAGGCCAAGGCGCTGTTCGAGGCCGCGGCCGACCGGGGCCACGCGGGGGCCATGTACAACCTGGGCGTCATGGCGATCGAGGGCGACGGGGTCACGCGCCACTTCGGGGTCGCGGCCGCCTGGTTCCGGCACGCGTCCGAGGCGGGCGACGTCGACGCGACCGCGGCGCTGGCCTCCCTGTTCAAGGCCGGCCTGGGCGTCGCGACCGACGTGGCGCAGGCCGCCGCGCTCTACAAGCGGGCGGCCGACGAGGGGCACGTGGGGGCCGAGGTCGAGTACGGCATCATGGCGTTCAACGGCGAGGGCATCGCCAAGGACGAGGCGGGGGCGGGCCGGTACTTTCTCAAGGCCGCGGCGTCGGGCAACCCGATCGCCGAGGACCGGCTGGCCCGGCTCTACGCGGCGGGGCGCGGCCTGGAGCGCGACCCCGTCGAGGCCGCGCGCTGGCACGTGCTGGCCCAGGCCGCCGGCGTCAAGGACCCCTGGCTGGACGACCAGCTCGCGACGCTGACACCCGTGGAGAAGCTGCGCGTGGAAGAAATCCTCAAGCGGCAGCTCGGGCGGTGATCGCCGCCCGCGGCGCCGCGTGGTAGGGCCGTAGCCGCTCCGCCCTTCCCCGGTCGCCCAGACCCTTGCTTCGGACCCCGGCCATGATCCGCTCCGCCCTGATGACCGTGATGACCGGCGCCGTCCTGAAGGCGGGCCGGGCGCTCAAGCGCGACTTCGGCGAGGTCGAGAACCTCCAGGTCTCGGTCAAGGGCCCGGGGGACTTCGTCACCGCGGCCGACAAGAAGGCCGAGAAGACGCTGTTCGAGGAACTGTCGCGCGCCCGGCCCGGCTACGGCTTCGTGATGGAGGAGGGCGGCAGCGTCGAGGGCACCGACCGGAGCCACACCTGGCACATCGACCCGCTCGACGGCACCACCAACTTCCTGCACGGCCTGCCGGAGTTCGCGGTGTCGGTGGGGCTGGAGCGGGACGGGACGGTCGTGGCCGGGGTGATCTACAACCCTGCCACCGACGACATGTTCTTCGCCGAGCGCGGCCAGGGCGCCTACCACAACAACCGCCGCCTGCGCGTGGCGGCGCGGCGGGAGCTCGCCGAGGCGCTGGTGTCCTGCGGCATCCCCCCGCTCGGCAACGCCGCCGCCCACCCCCGCTTCAAGACCGAGGTCGCGGCCGCGATGGCGCGCGTCGGCAACCTCCGCAGGCTCGGCGCCGCGGCCCTCGACATGGCCTACGTCGCGGCGGGGCGCTTCGACGGCTACTGGGAGCGCGGCATCAGGAGCTGGGACGTGGCCGCCGGCATCGTGCTGGTGCGCGAGGCGGGCGGCTTCGTGACGGACGCGGACGGCACCGACCGCATGCTGGCGAGCCGCAGCGTGCTGGCCGGCAACGAGGCGATCCACAGGCTGCTGCTCGCCACGCTGAAGGACGCCTGAGCGGGACGGGACGCCCCCGCCCGCGGAGGCCCGGCGGCCCGCGCCCCTTGCGCACGTCTCGCCGCACCGTATCTGCTCGCGGACGGGGCGGCGGTTCTAAGGGTCGGGTTCATGAGCGGCGAACTGGCGAGCTTGGGGGACCGCGGCGTGGTCGAGGTGGCGGGCCCGGACGCCCGCGCCTTCCTCCAGCGGCTCGTCACGGTCGACGTCGAGGGGCTCGAACCCGGCCGGGGCCGCTACGCGGCCCTGCTGACCCCGCAGGGCCGGATCACGGCGGACTTCTTCGTCGTGGCGGACGCGGCCGACCCGGTTCGGTTCCTGCTGGACGTCCCCGAGGCGCTGGCGGCCGAGCTCGTCAAGCGGCTCGGGCTGTACCGCCTGCGCGCCAAGGTGACGGTTGCGGACCGGAGCGAGGCGCTGGGCGTGCTGGCGCTCGGCCCGGGCGCGGAGCCCCCCGCGGGCGCCCGTCCCTTTGACGACCCTCGCGACCCGCGTTTGTGGCGGCGCGCGATCGTGCCTCGGGCCGCGCTGGACGGCATAGGCGACGACGCGGCGCGCTGGGCCTTCCGGAACGCGCGCATCCGCGCGGGCGTGCCGGAGGGCGGCCTCGACTTCGCCTACGGCGAGGCCTTCCCGCACGAGGCCAACCTGGACAAGCTGAACGGCGTCGATTTCCGCAAGGGCTGCTACGTGGGCCAGGAGGTCGTGTCGCGGGTCGAGCACCGCGGCACGGCGCGCAAACGGGTCGTGGGCCTGGCCTTCGAGGGCGAGCCGCCGCCGGTGGGCACCGAGATCACCGCCGGCGGCCGCCCGATCGGCACCATGGGGTCCGCGGTGGACGGGGTGGGGCTCGGCCTGGTGCGGCTCGACCGCGCCGACGACGCGCGGCGTGACGGCACCCCGGCGTTGGCCGGCGCCACGCCGCTCCGCTTCGAGGGACCCGGCTGGGCGTAACGCCGCTCCGACCCAATTCGCTGTCCACCCGGGGGGCAAATCGTGGCACACTCGGGCCCGGAGAGGACGGCCGGGTGGCCCGCTCGGCCGTCGAAGCGGGGGTTCGGATGCGGGACAGCACGGACAAGGGCGGGGACGTCGAGGCGCTTCGGGCCGAGGTCGCCCGGTTGACGGGCCTGCTGGACGCGAGCGAGGCCGAGCGGGCCCGCCTGGTCTTCGAGCTGGGGCACAGGGTCAAGAACACGCTCAGCGTGGTGCAGGGGCTGGCCGGGCAGACCCTGCGCGGCCCCGCCCCGCGGGACGAGGCGCTGGAAGCCTTCGGGGCGCGCGTGATGGCGCTGTCGCGCGCCAACGACCTGATCCTGAACGAGGGCTGGACCACGGCAACCGTGGGCGCGGTCGCCCACGCGGCGCTGACGCCCGCGGCGAGCGAGAGGCTGCGGATGGACGGGCCCGAGGTGCGGATCTCCGCCAGCGCGGCCCTGTCCTTCGCGATGGCGCTCCACGAACTCGGCACCAACGCGCGGCGGCACGGCGCCCTCGGTACGCCGACCGGGCGGGTCGATCTGCTCTGGGGCGTGGAGCCCGCGGAAGGGCCCTCGCGCTTCCACCTCGCCTGGAGCGAGACCGGCGGCCCGCCCGCCCGCGCGCCCGAGAAGCGCGGCTTCGGCCTCAAGCTGATCGAGCAGTCGCTGCGCAGCGCCTTCGGGCGCGAGGTCGCGGTGGAACTGCTCCCCCGGGGGCTGCGCTGCACCGTGCGGGCGCCCCTGCCCACCCCCGCGTGACGGGTTCGGAGACGGGCGCGCCCCGGGCCTGGCAGCGCATGCTGTCGGGACGCAGGCTCGACCTCCTGCACCCGGACCCGGCCGACATCGCGGCGGAGGACCTCGCGCACGGGCTCGCCCGGGTGGCCCGGTGGAACGGGCAGACGCGGGGAGCGCACACCTTCTCGGTCGCGCAGCACTCCGTGCTGGTGGAACGGATCGCCGCGGCGCTCGATCCCGGGGCCTCCCGCGCCGACCGCCTCGCGGCCCTGCTCCACGACGGCCCGGAATACGTCATCGGCGACCTGATCTCGCCCTTCAAAGCGGTGCTCGGCGACGGGTACAAGGCCGTGGAGCACCGGTTGCTCGACGCCATCCACCGCCGCTTCGGCCTGCCCGCGCCGGCCGGGGGCCGGGTCGCGGCGCTGATCAAGGCCGCCGACCGGATCGCGGCCTTCCTCGAAGCCGTGCAACTCGCGGGCTTCAGCCGGGCGGACGCGGAACACGTGTTCGGTATCCCGCCGGAGCTCGGGGCCGTGACCCTGCCCCCCCTCGTGCCGCTGCCCGCCACCGCGGCCGAGCGGGGCTTTCTGGACCGCATCGCGGCGCTGGAGGGCCGGTGACGCGCCTGCACGTGTGCCCCCTGTCGCGGTTGGCCGAGACCGCGAAGGACACGGGCGCGGGCAGCCTGCTCACGCTTCTGTCGCCCGGGGGCGTCGCGGCCGTGCGGCCCCCCACCATCCCGCCCGACCGCCACCTCGTCCTCGGCCTGTCGGACATCACCGCGCCGACGGACGGGTTCACGCTCGCGGCCGAAGCCCACGTGGCCGACATGCTCGCCTTCTTCAGCGCCTGGGACCGCACCCGCCCCCTGCTGATCCACTGCTACGCGGGAGTGAGCCGCTCCACGGCCGCGGCCTTCATCGCGGTTTGCGCGCTGGCGCCCCACCGCGACGAGGCGGAGGTCGCCCGCGCGCTGCGGCGCGCCTCGCCCACCGCCACGCCCAACGGGCACCTCGCGGCCTTGGCCGACGCCGCGCTCGGCCGGGCCGGGCGGATGGTGGGCGCGGTGCGGGCGATCGGTCGCGGCGCCGACTGTTTCGAGGGCTCGCCCTTCGCGCTGGATGTGGATGGCCCGTGAGCGGACCCCAACGGGGCTGCCGGGGGCGAGGCCGTGGGCCCCCCAAGGCGTGCGCCTCGGCCGATCAATCGCGTTTCAGCCGTAGTCGACCTGCCGGGGGCGGACACACTCTCGTAGTCCGCCCCCGTGACAACGCCCCGGACTGTTCGGCTCGCGGAACAGGAACCGCCGCTTCCGACGCCGGGCAGCCCGGACAGGGCGGTCGGGTGCTCATCAGGCAAGGGGAGGACGCGCATGACCCTGCGGCGGCAGCTCGGTGGCTTGGCCCTCGGCCTGGTGGTCCTGGCCGGAACCGTTAGCGGGAGCTCCGCGCAACGCCGGCCGGCCCCGGACGGGGTCGCGATCGTCGACAACCACCTCGTCCGCGACGGCCGGCCCTGGGTCCCGCACGGCTTCTACCAGATCGCCTTCGAGGTGCCGCCCACCAACACGCATCCCGACCACCCGTTCTGGACGGTGGCGTCGCAGAACTATACCCCGGACGAGTACGACGGCATGCGCCGGTTCGGGGCGGATTCGGTCCGCATCCAGGTGGCGCAGCCGGGGCTCGACCCGCGCAGCGGCCTGTTCGACGCGCGCTACCGCGACCGGGCGCTGGGAGCGGTGCGGGCCGCGCGGGCGGCCGGGCTGGCCGTGATCATCAGCGTCCAGGACGAGAAGCAGACCGGTGAGACCGCGCCCGCCGGCGTGCCGAACGAGGCGACGCGCCGCGTGTGGCGGGAGATCGCGCCCGTGTTCGGCCGCGACCGGAACGTGGTGTACGAGCTTCTGAACGAGCCGCAGCTGCCGCCCTCCGCGCCGAACTGGCAGCAGTGGCGCGCCGCCATGGACGAAACGATCCGGACCGTGCGCGAGGCGGGGGCCGTCAACGTCGTGGTCGCCGACGGGTTGGGCATGGGCCAGGACCTGTCCGGGGCGCCGCGCCTGGACGACCCGCTCGGTCAGGTCGCCTACGCGTCGCACCCCTACGCCAACCACCCCTTCGGCCAGACCCCGGCCGCGTGGGACCTGAAGTTCGGCAACTTCGCCCGCACCGCGCCCGTGATCATCACCGAATGGGGCACCGGCTACTACTGCGACGCCAACACGCCCGCGGCGGCCCTCGATTTCCTGGGATACCTGAACCGGCGCGGCATCGGGCTGGAGATCGGCTTCTGGGATTGGGCCCCGATGGGGTTCGGCAGCGCGATCCAGGGCTTTCCGAACGGGACCGTGTCAAGCTTCCTCGGCCCGGACGGCGACCCGTTGGGCTGCAAGGCGCCGGGCTTCGGCCTGGGACGGATCGTCCGGACCTGGTACCGGACCGGCGTCCCGCCCGCCACGGTCGAGTGAGGGCGCGCCCGACGCACCGGCACGGCGGCCCCGTGCGGCCTCACCGCCGCGCGGACCCGATCCCCTCCGCCCGCCTTCGACCCGCCACCAGCAGCAGCGCCCCCACCCCCGCCAGCGCGGCCCACAGCGGCACGAGGCGGGTCGCGGCCGTCCAACCGAGCGCCAGCACCGCGCCGCCCACCGAACCCGCCTGCGGCGGCGCCAAAGCCCAGCCCAGGGTCGCGACCCACTCGTCCACGCTGGTGACGAGCAGGCGCGACGCCTCGACAGAGCGCGCGCCGTCAGCCAGCAGGGCGGCCACGCCGGCGGCCAGCAGCACGGTGCCGCAGGCGCGGAGCAGGAAGCGGAACATGGGATCCCTTGTAGGCCGGACCCGCTGAACGGGCCGTGAAGGCGCGGTCGGTTCCCGCCGCTTGTGGCGGCCCGCCCCGCGCCATAGACCCGTCCGCATGGACCCTTCCGACGGCGCCCCGGAGCCAGGCCTCTACGCGACCGAGCGCGACCCGCGCCTGCGCCTCCTGATCCCCCTGGTGGTGGCCGTGGCGTTCCTGATGGAGCAGCTCGACTCCACCATCCTGACCACCGCCATCCCGGACGTCGCCAGGAGCCTCGCGGTGACGCCCGTGCGCATGAACCTTGCGGTCGCGGCCTACGTGCTGACGCTGGCGGTGTTCATCCCGGTGAGCGGCTGGTTCGCGGACCGGTTCGGGGCGCGGCGCATCTTCGTGGCGGCGTTGGCGGTGTTCACGGCGGGCTCGGTGATGTGCGGGCTCGCGAACAGTTTTGGGGTGCTGGTCGCGACCCGCGCGCTCCAGGGCCTCGGCGGCGCCATGATGACGCCGGTCGGGCGCCTGATCCTGCTGCGCAGCTTCCCCCGCAGCCAGTTCGTGACCGCGATGACCTACATGACGCTGCCCGCGATCTTCGGGCCGGTCGCGGGGCCGCTGTTGGGTGGGGTGCTGACCACCTACGCGTCGTGGCGCTGGATCTTCTTCGTCAACGTCCCCTTCGGGATCGCGGGCATCCTGCTGGCCTTGCGCTTCGTGGAGGACGTCCGGACCGAGGCCCCGGCCCGGTTCGACGTCGCGGGCTTCGTGCTGGTGGGGGGCGGCGTGGCGCTGCTCCAGGCGGGGCTGGAGGCGGTCGGCCGCCCCACCCTGTCGGGCGCGGGCGCGGCGGGGGCGCTCGCCCTCGCCCTGGCGCTGCTCGCGGGCTACGGGCTGCACGCGCGCCGGGTCGCGGCGCCGGCCGTGGACCTGCGCCTTTTCGCGGTCCGCTCCTTCGCGGTGGGGACGCTGGCGGGCGGGCTGTGCCGCGTGGCGCTGAACGGGCCGCCCTTCCTCCTGCCCCTGATGCTGCAGGTGGGCTTCGGCGTGAGCCCCGTGGCGTCGGGGTCGCTGACCTTCCTGAGCAGCCTGGGCGCGCTGCCGGTCCGCACGGTGGCGGGACGGCTGCTGCGGCGCTTCGGCTTCGCGGGCGTGCTGGGCGGCAGCGCGGTGGCGGCCTCGGCCGTGCTGGCGGGCTTCGCGCTGCTCGGGCCCGGCACGCCGCACTGGCTGGTGGGCGCCGACGTGTTCGTGTTCGGCCTGATCCGCTCGACGCAGTTCATGACCTCCAACACGCTCTCCTACGCGGACATGCCGGGCAACAGGCTCAGCGGCGCGACGAGCCTCGGGGGCGTGCTGCAGCAGCTCACCGTGAGCTTCGGCGTGTCCGTCAGCGCCGTGCTGCTGGGGCTCCTGAGCGAGGGCGGCGCGGTGCTGACGCCCGCGCGCTTCCACGCGGTGTTCCTCCTGCTGGCCGTGCTGCCGCTGCTCGCGCTGCCGGGCTTCCGCGTCCTGCGGCCGGAGGACGGGGCGGAGGTGAGCGGCCGCGCGGCGGGGTGACGCGTCAGGCCCGGGCGGGCAGGCGGGGCCAGCCGACCGGCCCGCGCCAGTCCTCGTAGAGGCGGCACAGGTGCAGCACCCGGAGGTCGCCGAAGCGCGGGCCCACGATCTGCAGGCCGATGGGCAGGCCCGCGCCCGACATCCCGCAGGGCACGGAGGCCGCGGGCTGCTCGGACATGTTCCAGGGCACCGTGAAGGCGATGTGCTCGAAGGGCCTGGCCGGGTCGTTGAGCGGCGAGGCGTGGTCCGCGGGGAAGGCCGCCACCGGGTTCACGGGGGACAGCACCGCGTCGAGGTCCCGGAACAGCAGCGCGCAGGCCCGCTTGGTCGCGATCCAGCCCTCGAAGCCGCGCGCGACCCGCACGCCCGACAGGTCGTCGGCACCCGCGGCCCAGTCGCGGATGTAGGGCAGGATGCGCTCCCGCCGCTCGGGCGGCAGGCCCAGCATGTCGCCCCGGAAGCGGGCGCGCCAGAAGTCGTTCAGCCCGTCGAGGACCGCGCGGGTCAGCACGGGCGGGACAGGGCGGACCGCGGCACCCGCCGCCGCGAACAGGCCGGCCGCGCGCTCCACCGCGCCGCGCACGGCGGGATCGACCGGCAGCCCGCAGCCGCCCTCCAGCATGAGGCCGATCCTGAGCCCGCGGACGTCGCCGGGCCGCGACAACCAATCGACCGGCTCGGGCGGCAGGCTCATCGCGTCGCGCCAGTCGGGGCGCGACAGGGTGGCCATCATCAGCGCCGCGTCCGCCGCCGTGCGCGTCATGGGGCCGGCGCAGCGGCCCGGGTAGTAGGGGTCGATGGGCACGCGGCCCCCGCTCGGCTTGAAGCCGACCGTGCCCGTCCAGCCGGCCGGGATGCGGATCGAGCCGCCGATGTCGGTGCCCAGGTGCAGCGGCCCGAAACCCGCCGCCGCGGCCGCCCCCGCCCCGGCGCTCGACCCGCCCGGGTTCAGCGCCGGGTCCCACGGGTTGCGCGACAGCGGGTGGAAGCTCGACAGGCCCGACGACAGCATGCCGTAGTCCGGGCAGGTCGTCTTGGCGAACAGGATCGCGCCGTCCTCGCGCAGGCGCGCCGCGGCGGGCGCGTCCTCGGGCACGGGACGGAGCACGGTCGCGGCCGTGCCGAGGGGCACGGGGTCGCCCGCGGTGGCGACCAGCTCCTTGACGGTCGTGGGCACGCCGTCGAGCGGTCCCACCGGCTCGCCGCGACGCCACCGGGCCGCCGACGCCTCGGCCTCGGCGCGGGCCCGCTCGGGCCGGTAAAGGTAGAGCGCGGCGATCACGGATTCCCAGGCCTCGACCCGGCCCCTCACCGCCTCCCAGCCGTCGACGGGGGTGAAGGCGCCGGTGCGGTAGCCGTCGAGCAGCGCGGTGGCGGACAGGTCGGCCAGGTCGGTCGCGGTCACGGGTCGGCTCCGTATCGGTGGGGTCGGGCGCGCCGAGCCGCGGCACACAGGCGTGGGCAACCCTTGGCGAGGGATGCGAGGCGCTCGGGGGTACCTGTGATGGTGGGATGCGTCTCGCAGCGGAGGGCACCGCCCGGCGCGTGCTACCGTCCCGCACCCATTGATGGAGCACGGCATGCAGAGCGAGCCGGATGGAGTTCACGAGCGACGCCTGTCGCTGATCAGGGAGGAAACACGGTTCGAGGTCGGCACGATCCACGACCGCGTCAACGCGCTGATCGGCGCGGAGTCGTTCCTGATGATCGCCTTCGTGCTGGTGATCGTCAATTCGGACGGGCGCTGGGCCACGAGATACTTCGCCCTCCTGGCACCGGTGCTCTCAGCGGTGGGTCTTCTCCTGGCCGCCCTGGCGTGGTTGAGCGTCGGCAAGACGTCGGGGATCGTGGTCGAATGGAACGCCCTGCTGTCGCGACTCCTTGACGAAGCGCCCGCGCCGTCCCGCGCCGGGTGGCGGCCCTCCATCCTGCGGGGCAGTCGCGAGACCGCGGCCAACCACCACGTCAGCATGCTGTTCGCCAGGGCGGTTCCGGGTGTGTTCGCCGTGGTCTGGGCGGTGCTGACCGTGGCCGTCCTCCTGATCCGATGAGTCCCGGTCACTTGCTTCACGAGGCGCCGCGGGAGCGGCCCGTCGACCCACCACCCGCGCCGAAGTGCCGGATCGCGGCCGAGTTGCGGGGCCGGGCTCGCCATATCTGCCCCGGTGCCGAGCTCGTGCCGGCTGCCGACAACGGGCTGGGCAGCCCCGCCCGCTTCACCGGTAGCCGGAAGCCTGCAGCGCGAACAGCTCCGCGTAGGTGCCCCCCAGCGCCAGCAGCGCCGCGTGGCTGCCCTGTTCGACCACGCGGCCCCCGCCCAGCACCACGATGCGGTCCGCCATGCGCACGGTGGAGAACCGGTGCGAGATCAGCACCGCGGTGCGGCCGCGGCTCAGGTCCTTGAACCGCTCGAACACCTCGTATTCGGCGCGGGCGTCCAGCGCCGCGGTGGGCTCGTCGAGGATGAGCAGGGCCGCGTCGCGCATGTAGGCGCGGGCGATGGCGATGCGCTGCCATTCGCCGCCCGACAGGTCCACGCCGTCGGCGAACCTGCGGCCGAGCGGCTGCTCGTAGCGCAGCGGCAGGCGGTCGATCAGCCGGTCCGCGAGGCTGCGGCCCGCCGCCTCGGTCACGCGCGGACGGTCGGCCAGCGCGTCCACGCGTCCCACGCCGATGTTCTCGCCCGCGGTCATGTGGAAGCGCACGAAGTCCTGGAAGATCACGCCCACGCGGGCGCGCAGGGCGGCGAGGTCGTAGTCGCGCAGGTCGACGCCGTCGAGCAGCACGCGGCCCTCGGTCGGATCGTAGAGGCGCGCCAGCAGCTTGACCACGGTGGTCTTGCCGGCGCCGTTGCGGCCCACCAGCGCCAGCACCTCGCCGGCGCCCAGGTGCAGGTCGAGGTGGCGCACGGCCCACGCGTCCGAGCCCGCGTAGCGGTAGCCCACGTCCTCGAAGGTGAAGCCGGACCGGATGGGGTCCGGCAGGGCGCGGGCGTCCGGCCGCGAGGTGATGCGGGGGCGCAGGGCGAGCACCGCGAACAGGTCGGCCAGGTAAAGGAGCTGGCCACCGATCTGCGACAGGCCCAGCAGCAGGCCCTCCATCAGCGTCCGCACCCGCAGGAACGAGCCCGCCAGAAAGGTGAGGTCGCCCAGGGTGAAGCGCCCCGCCACCGTGCGCCACACGATGGTGAAGTAGGCCGCGTAGTAGGCGGCCGAGCCGAGCGCCGCGAACAGCGTGCCCCAGCCGGCGCGCCGCAGCGCGAGCCGGCTGTTGTCGGCGTACATGGCGGCCGCGGTGCGGGCGAACCGCTCGCCCAGGAAGCCCGCGAGGCCGAACAGCTTGATCTCCTTCGCGGTCTCGGTGCTGGACCCGAGATAGCGCAGGTAGTCGAGCTGCCGCCGCTCGGGCGTGCGGAAGTAGTCGAGCCGGTAGCCGGCCGCGTTGAAGTGCCGCTCGCCCAGGAAGCCCGGCACCAGGGCCAGGCAGAGCAGCACGATCAGCCCCGGCGCGTAGGCCACGAGCCCGCCCAGCAGCGACAGCGCGGTGACGAGGTCTTGGGCCTGCCCGAACAGCTGGGTGAGCAGCGTGGTGCGGCCCGTGACCTGGCGCCGGGCGCGGTCGAGCCGATCCTGCTGCGCGCCGTCTTCCAGCTGGTCGAGGTCGAGGGTGGCGGCGTGGTCCATCAGCCGGACGCTGGCCGCGTTGCTGTAGCGCTCGGACAGCAGGCTGTCGGCCAGCGCGCTCGCCCGCCCCGCCGCGTTGGACAGGACGGCGAGCGCGAACTCCAGTCCCAGCAGGGCCACCGGCGTGGTCAGCCGCCCGGATCGGAGCCAGGCGTCCAGACCGTCGCCGCCCGGCGGGTGCGGCCCGTGGCTCGCCGCCACCACGGCGTCGATGATGAGCTTGCCGATCCAGAGGCTCAGCACGGGCAGCGCCGCGCGGCCGGCGCGCAGCCCCAGGCTCGTCAGCGTGAGGAGGCGACTGGCGGCCCAGACGAGGGCGAAGAGGCGGGCGATGTCGCGCAGCGGGCCGGCGCGGTCGCGCAAGCTGCGGGCGGCCGCGCCGAGAAGCGGGAGCATGGGGCTGGATATTGGGTCCGGCGGGGTCGACGGGAAGGAGGGGGCCGGGCCTGTCCCACCCGGCCGGCGTCGCCGCGCCCGCGACGAGCCGCGGGTTCCTTCGCGCCGGCACGGGGTCGATGCCCCCGCGCGAGGACCGGCGCCGCGCGGTCGCGGAAACGCCGGCCGGGCAGCACGCCGCCGCGCTCGATCCGGCGCTTGCGCGTCCGGGTCGCGAGGCCGGCGGTCAGTTGGATCCCGCGCTGAAACGCCGGTAGCCACGCGCGGCGTTCCGCGCGCTATGGTGGGGCGCCATGATCCAGCCGACCCGCCTCAAAACCCTCAACGACGCGCCCGAGAACGGGGCGGGCGCCTACGTGCTCTACTGGCTGGGGCTGTCCCAGCGCGCGGCCCACAACCCCGCCCTGGAACACGCGGTGGACGAGGCCAACGCGCGGGCCCTGCCCGTGCTGGTCTGCTACGGCATCGCGGAAGGGTTTCCGGAGGTCAACGCGCGGCACTGGGCCTTCCTGCTCGAAGGGTTGGCCGAGATCGGGCCCGCCCTGGAGAAGCGCGGCATCGCGTTCGTGGCGCATCGCGCCCTGCCCGTCGACACGGCGCTGCGCTACGCGGCCCGGGCCGCGCTGGTGGTGTGCGACCGGACCTACCTGAAGCCAGCCAAACGCTTTTACGCCGATTTCGCGGCCCGGGCGCCCTGCCGCGTGGTGCAGGTGGAGGGCGACGTTGTGGTGCCGGTCGAGACGGCCTCGCCCAAGCACGAGGTCGCGGCGCGGACGCTCAGGCCCAAGCTCAACCGGCTGATGACCGAGTACCTCGTGCCGCTGGAGGAGCGCCGCGTCCACCGCGCCGCCACCTTCGCGGAAACGGGCACGCTGGACCTGTCCGACGTGCCCCGGCTCGTCCGGAGCCTGAGGGCCGACCAGTCCGTTCCGCCCGTACGCCGCTTCAAGGGCGGGGCCGCTGCCGCCGAGGCGCGGCTGAAACACTACCTGAAGGCGTCGCTGCCCCGCTACGCGGCGGAACGCGGCAAGCCCGAGGCGGGGGCGGCCTCGCACATGAGCCCCTACCTGCATTTCGGCCAGGTGTCGCCGGTGGCGCTGGCCCTCGCGGTCAAAGCCGCGCCCGGGGGCAGCGAGGCCGACAAGGCGGCTTTCATCGAGGAGGTGGTGGTGCGGCGGGAGCTCGCCGTGAACCACCTTCACTACGCGGAGGACTTTGACAGCTATTCCTGCGTTCCCGGCTGGGCCCGCAAGACGCTGGACGCCCACCGGGGCGACCCGCGGCCCTACCTCTACACCGACGAGCAGTTCGAACGCGGGCTGACGCACGACAGGTACTGGAACGCCGCGATGGCCGAGATGCGCGACACCGGCTACATGCACAACCACATGCGCATGTACTGGGGCAAGAAGATCGTCGAGTGGTCGGCCTCGCCCGAGCAGGCGTGGGACACGGCGCTCCGGCTCAACAACCGCTTCTTCATCGACGGGCGCGACGCCAACTCCTTCACCAACGTGGGCTGGCTGTTCGGCCTGCACGATCGACCCTGGGGCCCGCGCCCCGTGTACGGCACCGTGCGCTCGATGGGGCAGGCGAGCTTGAAGAAGTTCGACGCGGACGGGTACGTGGCCGAGGTGGGACGGCTGTGCGCGGCTGAGCGGGCGTGATCCGGCCCTGTCGGTCGTCGCCGGTTGACCACGAGGCAGCGGCGGCCAGATCCCGGCGCCGCTGCACCGGGGGAGGGGGCCACCCTTCCCGCTGCTTCGCCCACCCTTCCGGCCGGGCCATCCACACGATCGCCGCCACGACAACCGTGACGGCCGCCACCCGCGCCCGGACGAGCACCGCGCTCCCCTGCGTCCAGCCGAGCGCAAGGGAGCGGCAACCCCGGTGGTAGCGAGGCAGGGAGGCGGCCCTGCTCACCCTTGAGGGTTATGCACCGGCCCCGGGCACCTGCGCGGTCAGGCCCGCGAACGTCGGTGGGGAGCCAAGGACCACGCGGCTGCTCCGAGGCGAGGCTCCCCGTTCCGCTGCCTGGGCGCTCAGGTCCGGACCGGGGCGGCCGAGCGCAGCGCCGCCTCGTAGGCGAGCCGCACCCAGCGCGCCATGACGTCGGGATCGTCGAAAGCCTCCACCGGGATCGACCAGTAGGGCATCCTCACCGCCTTGCCCGCCTTGCCTTCATAGGTCCACTGGCGTGCCCCGGCCGCCTCGAACTCCGGGGCGCTGATCCCGTCAGCCTTGAGGCAGATCTCCTCGCGCAGGTCGACGGCCACGATCATGCCGCGGTGGTAGATCCCCGCGCCGCCGAACATGCGCCTGATCGTCACCGGCCCGAGCGCCGCAAACATCTCCTCGATCTCGGTCCTGTTCATCGGATGCCTCGGTTCCGTTCGATCGAGCGCAGGGCCGGCGGCGGCATGGTTCCCCCGCGGGAGGCCTGGCGATGGCAGGTTGCGAGCCCGTTGCGCGGGGTCGGTCCTGCCGCTGCGGCCGGAGCGCGGCCTACCCTGGGGCCCGTGCCTGTCTCGACGGGCCGGGCCTCGAACACCCGGTCGGCCGCGCTCGACTTCGGAGCCGCAGGGAACTACCCGCGCCCAACACCGCGGCCCGGTCCGGGACCAGCTCCGGGGAGCGGGCCGGGGCTCCTCTCAGGCCGTTTGGAGATTGACGGCTTTCGGGCCCTTGCCCTTCTTGTCGGGTTCGGTCTCGTAGGTGATCTTCTGGCCCTCGCTGAGCGCGCGCAGGCCAGCCTGCTCCACCGCGGTGACGTGAACAAAGACGTCCGCGCTGCCGTCGTCGGGCCTGATGAAGCCGTAACCCTTCTCGCTGTTGAAGAACTTGACGGTGCCCTGGTTCGCCATCGCGCGTTCCCTGCGGGTTTTTTCCCTGCTCATGAGGCGTTCGGCCGCCGTGCGGCTCTTTCACCCCTCGCGAAGCCAACGCCACTGCCAGGAACCCGGTTCCTGGCGGCCCAGGGTGGTGGCCAGCCACGGCAGCAGGACGCCGGCCTCGTCCTGCAGCGTGTAGGGCGGGTTGACGATCACCAGGCCGCAGCCGCCCAGGGCGCCGGCTTCGAGCGCGACCCGGTCCACGACCAGCTCCACCTGCGCCGCCCGGCTCAGCGGCGCCACCATCAGCGCGGCGGTGAAGCGCGCCACGGCGCGCCGGTCCTTGATCGGGTACCAGAGCGCGTAGATGCCGGTGGGCCACTTGGCATGAGCCGCCTTCAGGCCCGCCAGCATGGTGTCGAACTCGGTGCGCGCCTCGAAGGGGGGGTCGACCAGCACGAGCCCGCGCCGCTCGGGCGGCGGCACGAAGGCGTTCAGCGCCGTGTACCCGTCGATCTCGACCACCTTGGCGCGGGCCTGCCTGCCGAGGTTGCGGCGCAGAACGGCGGCGCCGTTGGGCTCCAGCTCGCAGAAGGTCAGCCTGTCCTGCGGCCGCGTGAGGTGCAGGGCGAGCAGCGGCGAGCCGAGGTAGGGATGGGGGCGCCCCTGCGCGTCGCGGGGACCGAGCGCGTCGAGGTAGGGGTCGAGCAGCACGCGGACGGGGTCGGGCATCGCGCTCGCGCCCACCCGGCCGATGCCGTCCGCCCATTCGCCGCCGCGCCGGGCTTCCTCGCCCGCGAGGTCGTAGCGGCCGAGCCCCGCGTGCGTGTCGAGGTAGCGCAACGGGGTGGGCTTGCGGGCGAGGTGGAGCAGGATCCGCGTCAGCAGCGCGTGCTTGAACACGTCCGCGAAGTTGCCCGCGTGAAAGGCGTGGCGGTAATTCACGGCGCGCCCCCGAGCAGGGTCGCGGCCAGGTCCACCAGCAGCGCGGCGCTCCGGCCCGACGGGTCGCGGGTGGGGTCGAGTTCCACCAGGTCGAGCGACCCCACGCGCCCGTCTCGCGCGAGCAGGCCCGCGACCGCCAGCACCTCGGCGCGCGTCGCCCCGTTCGGCACGGGCGTCCCGACGCCGGGCGCCTCGGCGGGATCGACGACGTCGAGATCCAGGCTCACGTGGAGGTGCGCCCGAGGGTCGAGCCGCTTCAGGAAGGCTTGCACGGCGTCCGCCACGCCGCGGTCGCGCCAGGCCGTCATCGGCACGGCCTCCACGCCCGAACGGTCGAGCGCGCGCCCTTCCGCGGCGTCGACGTCGCGCAGGCCGAACAGCCCGACACACCCGGGCGGCACCGGCGGCGGTGCTCCGTTTCCCAAGCCCGCCAGGGAGGGCTCGCCCACGAGGTAGGCCAGCGCCATGCCGTGCAGGTTGCCCGTCTCGGTTGTGGCGGGCGTGTTGAAGTCGGCGTGGGCGTCGAGCCACAGCAGCGCCAGCGGCCGTTCGGCCGCGGCGCAAGCCCGCGCGACCCCGCCCGCGCTGCCCATCGACAGGCTGTGGTCGCCACCCAGAAACACGGGCAGCGTGCCGTTCCGCAGCGTGCCGCGAGCCCGGTCGTCGATCGCCCGCGTCCAGCCCGCGACGGCGGCGGCGTGGCGGCAGCGCGCGAGCGCGGGGTCGAGGGCGACCGGGGGCGGGCGCGGAACGACGTCGCCGCCGTCGCCCACGGTCCAGCCGGCCCCGGCGAGCCTGGCCGCCAGGCCGCCCTCGCGCAACGCTCTCGGGCCCGCCCCGGCGCCGCGCCGCGGCGCACCGAGGTCGAGGGGGCACCCGATCAGGTCCAGCCGTCCGTCACCGCGGTCCATCGCGCCTTCCGCTCCAGCTTTCCGGTGTCCACGGTGCCGCGCCGGAAGGGCGGTGCCGGACAACGGTCTTGGCGCATCCCGGCCGGCAGGGAAAGGCGAGGGGTCAAGCCGACCGCGCGGTGAGACGACCCGCAACCGCCGGGGCGTTGCGGCGCCGGCCCGGCCGGGAGATCGCGCGGCAGGGCCGCTCGCCCTTTTGCGTCCCGCCGCCGAGGGGCTTAAAAGGACCGCCGGACTTCCGGTGGAGCGGTTCGACGCGACGGAAACGGAGGCGATGGGACTGACCTCGGCGAGCGATGGGGTTGTGCAGCCCGGGACGGCCGTGGCCACGGCCGCGCCACCCGCGCGCGGGGCGCGGGTCGACGAGCCCGAGCCCTTGTTCGACCTGATCGAACTCATGTTCTTCGCCTACCGCGATTTCGTGGGCGACGCCGACCGGCTGCTCGATGCCTACGGCTTCGGCCGCGCCCACCACCGCGTGCTGCACTTCGTCAACCGGCGGCCGGGGCTGACGGTCGCGGACCTGCTCGACATCCTGAAGATCACCAAGCAGAGCCTCAACCGGGTCATGAAGGACCTGCTCGACGGAGGGCTGATCGTCGTGCGCGCGGGGACGAGCGACCGTCGGCGGCGGCTCCTGTTCGCGTCGCCGGAAGGCGTCCGGCTGGCCCTGGACCTGGCGCGGCTGCAATCGAGCCGGTTCCGCGCGGCGCTGGCGAGCCTGCCGCCCGGCGCCCGCGAGGGGGCCGCGGCCTTTCTGCTCGCCGTGGCCGACCCGGACGAGCAGGAACGGATCGCCGCCGCCGTTCAGCGGCGCCTGCCGCGCGTCGCGCGGGAGCCGGGGCCGTGAGCGGGCCCGGCCC
>CAXTDZ010000031.1:0-32668 GCA_964243035.1 uncultured Lichenihabitans sp. | reverse complement strand
GCGCCGGGGCGGGGCAGGGCGGCCGGGTCGAAGCCGGCCGGCACGCCGGCCAAGCGCGGGCCCCCGGCCGCCAGGCCCGCCAAGGCCCGGCTCAGCGATCCAAGGAGGCGTCCTCCACCATCCATCGAACAAGCCCACCAAACGTGTAGCCGGCGTGCGCCGCCAACTCGGGAACCAGCGAGGTTTCGGTCATCCCGGGCTGCGTGTTGACCTCCAGCACCACGAGCGCCCCCGTGCCGTCGGGGCGGTCGTCGTAGCGGAAGTCGGTGCGGCTCACGCCGCGGCACCCGAGCGCCCGATGCGCCCGCAGGGCCAAGTCTTGGACGTTTTGGTAAACAAAGGGTTTAAGATTCGCGGGAAGGACGTGGGTCGACCCGCCTTTCGCGTATTTGGCGTCGTAATCGTAGAAGTCGCCGACGTTGGACAGGATGTCGATGACGCCCAGGGGCCGGTCGCCCATCACGGCGCAGGTGAGCTCCCGGCCCGCCACGAAGGACTCCGCCAGCACGTGGCTGCCGTAGGCCCAGTCCTCCCGGCCCAGCTCCTGAGGGGGGTGGCTGCGCCCTTCGCGCACGATGATGACGCCCACCGACGAGCCCTCGTTGACGGGCTTGAGCACGTAGGGCGGCTCCAGCACGTGCCGGCGCGCGGCCTCGTGCCGGTCCACCACCATCCCGTGCGCGACGGGGATCCCGGCCGCGCCGAACAGGACCTTGGCCTTGTCCTTCTGCATGGCGATCGCGGAGGCCAGCACGCCCGAATGGGTGTAGGGGATCTGGAGCACCTCCAGGATGCCCTGCACGGTGCCGTCCTCGCCCACCCGGCCGTGCAGGGCGTTGAAGGCCACGTCGGGCTTCAGGCGGGCCAGCACCTCGGCCACGTCGCGCTCCACCTCCACGCGGGTCACGCGGAAGCCCTCGCTTTCGAGGGCGCGCGCGCAGGCTGCGCCCGAGCGCAGCGACACCTCGCGCTCGGCGGACCACCCGCCCATGAGAACGGCCACGTGCTTGGTCATGGGGATCCGGCTCCGATTGGGGCGTGTCCGAGGGCGCGCGTCCGTCCGCGGGTGGTTTACACGCGTTAGGCTTGCCGCATCTTTAATGGCGCTCGAACGCCGCGAGGTCGTGGCCGCGGGCGGGGTTGACGCCGGGGCCGCGCGTCAGAACCGCCCGCGTCACCGCGAGGCCACCGGCCACTGGCCCTTGAGCGGCCCCCAGCCCGCGATCCTGTCGCTCAGCAGCGACACGCCGAGCGCGTAGGCGAGCGAGTTGTTGTAGCTGCGGATCACCTTGAAGTTGGGCGTGACCAGGAAGGCGGGGCCCCGGGCGCCGGCGGGCAGCAGCAGGGCCGCGCGGCCGTCGACCGGCATGGCCCCGCCGTCCGCGCGCCGCACCCCGCGCGCGGCCCAGGCCGCGAAGGGCGCGTCGCGGCCCGTGGCGGCGCTCCGCGCCAGGCCGTCGGGCAACTCCACCTCGTAGCCCCAGGTTTCGCCCGCGATCCAGCCGTGCTTGCGCAGGAAGTTGGCCGTGGAGCCGATCGCGTCGGGCACGCTGCCCCAGATGTCGCGCCGCCCGTCGCCGTCGAAGTCGACCGCGTAGCTCTTGAAGCTCGACGGCATGAACTGCGTCTGCCCCATGGCGCCCGCCCAGGAGCCCAGCATGTGGGCCGGGTCGGTGTCGCGCGCCTGGAGGATGCGCAGCGCCGCCAGGAGCTCGCGGCGGAAGTAGGTGCCGCGGTAGCGGTGAAAGGCGAGGGTGGCGAGCGAGCGCACCACCGACTGGTCGCCCGCGAAGCCGCCGAAGTTGGTTTCCAGCCCCCACACGCCCAGGATCACGTAGCGGTCGACGCCGTAGCGCGCTTCAGCCCGGGCGATCCACTCCGCCCAGTCGCGGGCCTTGGCGCGGCCGGTGTCGATCCGCCTGTCCGACACCGCGGTGGCGAGGTAGTCGCCGAGCGGCTTCACGAACTCGGCCTGGCGATGCGTCCTGTCCATCACGGCCGGGTCGGGGGTCACGCCCGCGAAGGCCGCCTCGAACGTGGCGCGGCTCACGCCCGCGCGCTCGGCCTCGGGCCACAGGCCCCGCACGAAGGCCTCGAAGCCCTGGGCCGCCTCGGCGGCCGGCGGCCCGACGCTCGGCCGCGCCCCCGCCCCGGCGGGCGCGAGAAGGAGAAGCGCGGCGAGCAGCGCGCCGCCTGCGCGCCAGTCCCGCGAGAGTAAGCCTGCCATCGCCGTTTCGCCGCGTTCGGTCAAGGTTAGCGGCACCCTAACCCCGAGCTGGTTTCCCAAACCTTGCCGCCGCGAGCGGCGGCGGCGCTAACGCGCCCTTAACCATGATCTCGTTAACCACGGTGACGGGTGCGGCGCTTCGACGGCCGGCCCGACGGGGCGTGCGGGTTGGCGACAGGGATCCATCCTCGACGGCGTTTTGGAGCGTGCGGGCTCGCGCTCGCGCTCGCGGTTGCGGCGGGGCCGGCCCGCGCCCAGCAGGCCGGAGACGTGTTCGCCTCGCCCGGGCTCGCGGCGGCCCCGCTCGGCGCGGCCGACCCGGCCGGGACGGGCATCGGCGCAACCGGGGAGGGCGCGGCCGTGCCCCTGCGCGGCACCGCGGCCGGGTTCGACGACGAGAACACGTTCGGCCAGCCGCTCGACGGCGTCCCGGCCCCCGACCCCGACGACGGCAGGCGCCCTGGCATGGGGCTGCGCAACACCGTGCGGCCGACCGACGGCGCCGTGCCGGTCGTGCGCAGGGGCGTCCCCCAGCTTCCCGCCCTCGCGCCCTACCCGAGCGCGTTTCCCAGGCCGCGCGGGGCCACGATCGACACGGCCGACACCGGCATCGAAGCCACGGTGGTGCCGCCCGGCCCCACGGTCGCGGCCCTGCCTGTGCCCCCCGCGGCCCGCCGCCCCAGGCCGGACCTGACGCCCTTCGCGCCCACGGGCATCCCGCTCGGCTCGCTCCGCTTCACGCCCTTCGTGGAGGAGAGCCTCGGCTTCGACAGCAACCCCGACCAGGTCGCCTCCGGCGTCAAGCCGTCCGCGTTCAGCCGCACCGAGGGCGGCTTCGGGCTCCTGTCGGAATGGTCGTCCAACCAGCTCACCGCCGCCATGCGCGGCGCCTACACGGAGTTCTTCTCCGACCCCGCCGCGAACCGGCCGGACGCCGCGGGCACCGTGGACTACCGCTACGACGTGACCCGCGACCTGTCCCTCGACACCGAGGGGCGCTTCGCGGTGACGACGCAGCGGCCGGGCTCGCCCGAGGTCGGCGTCGACCTGAAGGACCGCCCGCTCGTGACCAGCTTCGGCGCCTCGCTGGGGGGCGCCGACACCTTCGGCCGCACGACGCTCGCGCTGCACGGCACCTTCGACCGCACCGACTACCAGAACGGCACCCTGCCCGACGGCGTGGCCGTGCTGCTCGACGACCAGACCTTCAACGACTACGGGCTCGTCGCGCGGGCGGGCTACGAGGTCAACCCGGGCCTCAAGCCCTTCGTGCAGGTCACGGCCGACACCCGCGTCCACGACCGGGCGGTCGATTATTCGGGGTTCCGGCGCGACTCGGTCGGCGTCGCGGCCCTGGCCGGCGCGGATTTCGAGATCACGCGCCTCATCACGGGCGAGGTGTCTGCGGGCTACGGCGAGCGCTCCTACCAGGACCCGCGGCTGCCCGACCTGCGCGGGCCGCTGGTCAACGCCTCGCTGATCTACGCCGCGACGCCGCTCACGACGCTGACGCTGGCCGCCACCACGAGCTTCGACGAGACGGACGTGGCGGGCTCGCCGGGCACCGAGTCGCGCGGGGTGTCGTTCACGGTCTCGCACGCGCTCCTGCGCAACCTGACGCTGACCGGGCTCGTGGCCTACCTCAACACCGACTACGACAACTCGCCCATCGTGGAGAACGCGGTGTCCACCACGCTGAAGGCCAGCTACAGCCTGTCCCGCGACGTGGTGCTGGAGGCGAGCTACAACCACGAGACGCTTTCGAGCACCCAGCCCTCGTCGAGCTTCGACCAGGACGTGGTGCTGTTCGGCCTGCGCCTTCAGCGCTGACGGGCGCGGCGCGTCGGAGCCGTTGAAATCCCGCCGGCGAGGCCCGCGGGGCACTGATCGCTGTTGACCTTCCGGCCCGCCTTCCCGAATGGAGAGCCTGCCGCCGCGGGCGGGCAGGGGGGTTGAACGCGCGATGTCCTCGCCATTCGTGATCTGGACCATGCAGCGGACGGGCGGCACCTCGCTGACCGAGCTGCTGATGGAGATGTCGGAGCACCGGAGCGCCGAGCACGAGCCCTTCAACTGGGCCAGGAAGCAGCCCCGCCAGTTCTGGCCCATCACGGACGCCTGGAACACCACCCACAACGTCGAGGTGCTGCGGGCCTCGCTGGAGGGCCTGTTCGCCCAGCGCTACCTGATCAAGCACTGCTACGAATTGCTCAGCATGTCCTTCAACATGCACCTGATGCAGGCCGCCGCCGAGGCGCCCTACCGCCACATCATCCTGCGGCGGCGCGACGAGCCCTCGCGGCTCGTGTCCAAGTTCATCGCCGAGGCGCAGGGCACCTGGTTCAAGGACTACGCCCGCAAGGTGTTCAGCCAGGTGTCCGAGGGCGAGCGGCAGCTCGGGCCGCTGCCGGTCGACCGCGTGGTGGGCCACTACCGCCACAGCGTGGAATCCACCAAGTTCATCGACGACACGCTGAAGCAGCTCGGCGTGCCGCGCATGGACGTGTGGTACGAGGACCTCTACAGCGGCTCCCGGGCCGAGCGGCTCGCGCACCTCCACCGCCTGTTCGACTTCCTGGGCTTCACGACCGACGAGGTCGCGCGCCACGAGGCGCTGGTCGAGGACAAGATCTTCCACAGCGGCCAGAACACCCGCTCGGTGGCGGGCATGCTGCCCAACATCGGCGCCGTGCTGGAAGCCCTGCACGCGGCGGGCTGCGACGTGTCGGGGAGCCCGCTCACGGACGGCGTCGTGCTGCTGCCCCATCGGGACGGGCCCGCGGGCCCCCGCGACCGGATCGGCCGCGAATGCGTCATCCTGGCGCAAACCTACGGGGCCGATGGGCCGTTCCTGGAGATCGGCGCCGAAGGGCCGCAGCACGCCGTGCTCAACCGCGCGGAGTTCAGGAAGGCCGAACGGCTCTTCGTGGGCCGCCGGGAGGGCCCGGCCGCCGACGGCCTCGCGGCGCGGGTCGCCGACCCCAACGACCTCGGCGCCGCGGTCGCGGACGGGAGCGTCGGCACGGTGCTGTGGATCAACGGCCTCGCGCACGACCGGCGCTTCTGGCGCACGCTGGACGAGATCAAGCGGGTGCTGCGGCCCGGCGGCGCGCTGATCGTCGTGACGCCGGGCTTCGCCAGGGGGGCGGGCCAGACCGGCAACATCAGCATCACGGGCCAGAAGGGCAACGCGATCCCCGACGCCACCATCACCCTGAACATCCACGAGGTGCCGGACTACTGGCGCCTGAGCCCGCAGGGCCTGCGCGACGCCGTTCTGGACGGCTTCGAGGTGCGCGAGGTCCGCGTCATGATGGTGCCGCCGCGCTTGTTCGGGCTCGCGGTCAAGCCGCTGGACCCGGCGGCGGCCGAGCAGGCGCAGGCGGCCAAGGCGCCCGCCCGGCGCCGCGCCCCGGGCCGCCCGCGCGGCTCCGCCCCGCGTCCCGCCAAGCGGGTCAAGGCCCCGGGTGCGTGAGGGCCGGGGCGCTCGATCGGAACGGCGCCACCCTCTGGCTCACGGACGCGACCGGGGTTTCCCTTGTCCGCCCTGCCGGGCAGCCTTTCGCCGCAGGCGGGGCGAAGGGCGTCGCCCGGCACGGGTCACGCCGGTCCGAGTCGGAGGGCTTGCGCCGGTTCCCCGCGGGGTCTCAGCTCGAACTCTGCCGTGTGGGGAGCCGTGACGGCTTGGACCCGCAAGGCAGGCCTGAGTGACAGGAGAGTTCCGTATGTCCAAAGGGTACTGGGTGGGACTCTCCGACGTGACGGACCCCCGGGGTTTCAAGGAGTACGTCGCCGCGAACGCCGCGGCGTTCCGCAAGTACGGCGGTCGTTTCCTGGTTCGCGGCGGCCCGTCGGAGCGGATGGAGGGTGAGGTTCGTGAGCGCGTCGTGGTCATAGAGTTCCCGGACTACGGCGCTGCCCTGGCCTGCTATCGGTCACCCGAGTACGCCGCTGCTCTGGAGCTGCGCCGAAACCGGGCGTTGGTCGATCTCGTCGTGGTAAGTGGGTACGACGGTCCGCAGCCTGCCGACGAGTGAGGGGCTTCCCATCGGGACCGCGGCCCCGACCCGGGCGGGATCGAAGCTCAGGCACGATCCGTCCCGGGCGCGGTTGACGACCACCGCGCCGGGGTGGCACACGGCTCCGCGATCGATCAACGGCGTCGCGGCGCTCTGGACTCCGGGTCAACGTCGTCCGTGCCGGGCAATGCCCTTAACCCGTTTGCGGGGAAGAGGGACCCGACGGGGCGGATGGGTGATGGCCTGTTTGCTTCTCTCCCCCTCCGTCTCGTCGCCCGCCTCGCGAGGGGTGGTATGGGCAGACCCGGCAAATGTCGACCCGCCCTCGGAGTCCCGGCGGCGCCCGTCCATCAAGGTGATTTTCGATTGACCCTGTCGTTTCGTAGACGCGCGCCCGGAGGGCAGCCGTGATCCCGCCCCGCCGGTCGCAGATCAACGTCGTCGCCGTGGCCGGGCACCGGCGCCGGTCCAGGATCGTCGAGGCGCTGCGGCTCGGCGGCTTCTGGTCCAAGCTCCGGGGGCCGGTCCGCTTCGTTGACACGCTTCTGCGGCCGTGGTGGCGGGCGCGGCTCAGCCTGCTCAACCTGGACTGCGTGTCGGGCCCCAGGCGGGCCACGGGTGGCCGCGGCTGCGTCGCGGTGGTGGCGCATTACGGGGACCACGCGATGGCCCGCGCCTTTCTGGACCACCACGGCAGGCTCGGCGTGAGGACCTACGTGTTCCTCGACCTGTCGGCCGACGGCGGGCTCGCGGCCGACCTGGGCGACCGGCCGGGCTGCGCGGTCTGGCGCCCGCGCGACCCGTCCCGGGTCCGCGACGCGCCGCTCTGGCTGAACGGCCTGCGGGCGCGCTACGCCGACAACCGCTGGTGCCTGTCGCTCGACTCCTGCGACGCCTTGGTGTTCTACCGCTGCGAAACCCGCAAGCTCGGCGACTTCACGGATTTCCTCGAATCCGAGAGCCGCGACCACGCCTACGCGCTGGTCGTCGAGATGTACGGGGAACGGCCCGCGGCGGACCTGCCTTCGGCCGGCGCGGCCACCAGGCCGTCCGACCTGCTCGACCGCTTCGACGCCTTCGGCTTCGTGACGCTCGACCCCGGCCGGCTCCGCAACGTCATCGTCCGCGGCGGGTTGCAGCGGCGGCTGCTCCACCGCACCCGCCCGCGCCAGAGCCCCGCGCTCAACCGCATCCCGATCGTCAAGTGGCAGTGGTACTACGCCTACCAGGCCGGCACGCGGCTGATCACGCCGGCCCACCTCAACACCCCGCACACGCCCTGGCATTCGAGCGCCACGGCCTGCATCCTGCGCTACGCGCTGCTGGCCAGCCGGGACACGCTGGACCGGGCGGCCCGCTACGAGGCCGCCGTGACCCAGAAGGACGGCGGGCTCGCGGCCTATCCGGGGCTCGCCAGCCTGCGCGAGGCCGAGCCCCTGCAGGAGGTGAGCCGCCGTTACCGCGGCTCGCGCGACCTCGTCGAGGCCGGGCTGCTCAACCCCGGGCAGTGGTTCTGACGCGGGTTCCGCTTCCCCGCCCGGGGGAGCGGCCGACGCGGGGCCGCATCAGGCGATGCGGACGAGGCGGTCGAGGCGGCGGCGGTCGGCCGTGGGCTGGAACGCGAGGGTCGCGTGGTCGCGGCAGTAGGGGCCCACGGCGCTGCGGCAGCCGCAGTAGCGGAATTCCGTGCTGGACGGGTCGCCGAGCGGCCAGCGGCACATGGTTTCGCGCAGGTCCATGATGGTGACGCGGCTGGAGATCGGGATCACCACGTCCGCGGTGCGGCGCTCAACAAGGGCGGGCGCCAGCGTCCCCGCCTGCGCCGTCACGCCCTCGCCGCCTTCCCTGGCCGGCTTGGCCTTCAGGCGCACGGGCTGGACGACCGGCTGCGACTTGGTGCGGTTGGACAGACCCAGCCGGTGCACCTTGCCGATGACGGCGTTGCGCGTGATCCCGCTGCCGAGTTCTGCGGCGATCTGGCTCGCGCTCCGCCCTTCGAGCCAGAGGCGGCTCAGGAGGTCGACGCGCTCATCATTCCAGGACATGGCCTCTCCTGTGGCTGACTACGCTTGAAGGAATCGGGTCATGCACGCCGGCTCGCGCCGACGGCTACGCAACGCAACAGTTTTGGGATGGACTAGAGACGCCGAACCGCACGCATCCGGTAAGTCGGAATCTATACCCAGGCGAGAATCGGGCGCAAGAGTCGGCCCGGGGAGCACCCCGTTTTCCCCAGTCCGCTGTTGCACGAAATCAGCACCGCGGTATCGGCCAAGTCATCGCGCCCCGGGGCCAAAGGTTTGACGGAGCAAAGCGAAGCGCTTAAACATGGGCGCTCGCGTTGCCGCCCCTTCGGGCGGCAAATTGGTTTTCAGCCGATCTCAGAGTCACTTATCGGGATCGCATGACGTGGAGGTCGCGCCCGTGAGCTCGTCGATCCTTCCCACCTACGCCCGCGCCGAGCTGGAGTTCGAGCGCGGCGAGGGCGCGTGGCTGACGACGCGCGACGGGGCGCGCTACCTCGACCTGGGCGGCGGCATCGCGGTGGCCTCGCTCGGCTATTCCCACCCCCACCTCGTGGCGGCGCTGACCGAGCAGGCCGGCAAGCTGTGGCACACCTCCAACCTGTACCGCATCCCGGCCGGCGAGCGCCTGGCCGCGCGACTCGCGGAGGCCACCTTCGCGGACCTCGTCTTCTTCGCCAACTCCGGCGCCGAGGCCAACGAGGCCGCGGTCAAGATCGCGCGCAAGTACCACGCGGCCTGCGACCGGCCCGAGCGCTTCCGCGTGATCACCTTCGAGGGCGCCTTCCACGGCCGCACGCTGGCCATGATCGCCGCGACGGGAAACAAGAAGTACCTGGAGGGCTTCGGCCCCAAGGTGGACGGCTTCGACCAGGTCCCCCTGGGCGACCTCGACGCCGTCAAGGCCGCGGTCGGGCCCGAAACGGCCGCCGTGATGGTGGAGCCCATCCAGGGCGAGGGCGGCATCCGTGTCGTGCCCCCCGCCCACCTCCGCGCCCTGCGCGAGCTGTGCGACCGGGCGGGTCTGCTGCTCGTCTTCGACGAGATCCAGAGCGGGGTGGGGCGCACCGGCCACCTGTTCGCCCACGAGCCGTCCGGCGTCTCGCCCGACATCATGACGATCGCCAAGGGCATCGGGGGCGGCTTCCCGATGGGCGCCTGCCTGGCCACGCGCGAGGCCGCCAAGGGCATGACGCTGGGCACGCACGGCACCACCTTCGGGGGCAACCCGCTCGCCATGAGCGTGGGCAACGCCGTGCTGGACGTGGTGCTCGACCCCGCCTTCCTCGACCGCGTCAAGCGCACCGGCCTCGTGCTCAAGCAGAAGCTCGCCGCCCTGAAGGACCGCCACCCCGACCTGATCGAGGAGATCCGCGGCGAGGGGCTGATCGCGGGCCTCAAGCTCAAGGTCCCCCCCGCCGACCTCGTGGCCGCGGCCCGCGCCCACCACCTCCTGGTGATCGCGGCCGGCGACAACGTGGTCCGCCTGGTGCCGCCGCTGGTCATCACCGAGGACGAGGTCGCCGAGGCCTTGGAGCGGATGGACGCGGCCTGCGCCGACCTGGACGCCGCGCGGTGAGCGCGGTGGGGAGCGGCGCGGCCCGGCACTTCCTGGACCTCAAGGACGTGTCCGCCGCCGACCTCCGGGCCGTGCTCGGCTACGCTTCGGCGGTCAAGCGCGAGCGGGCGCGCGGCGGCGCCCGGCTTTCTCCCGCGCGGCCCCTCGCGGGCCGCGTGCTCGCCATGATCTTCGACAAGCCCTCCACCCGCACGCGCATCTCCTTCGACGTGGGCATGCGGGAGCTGGGCGGCGAAACGCTGATGCTGACGGGCGCCGAGATGCAGCTCGGCCGCGGGGAAACCATCGCGGACACGGCGCGCGTGCTGTCGCGCTACGTCGACGTCGTGATGATGCGGCTGCTCAGCGACGACGACCTGGCCGAGTTCGCGCGCCACGCCTCCGTCCCGGTCATCAACGGGCTCACCAAGCGCTCGCACCCTTGCCAGGTCATGGCCGACGTGATGACGTTCGAGGAGCACCGCGGCCCGATCGCCGGGCGCACGGTGGCCTGGAGCGGGGACTCCAACAACGTGCTCGCGAGCTGGGTCCACGCGGCGGGCCGGTTCGGCTTCGCGATCAACGTCGCGAGCCCGCCCGAGCTCGCGCCCTCCCCCGACCTGCTCGCCTGGGCGCGCGGCGCGGGGGCCAGGGTCAACGTCACCACCGACCCCTACCAGGCGGTGGACGGCGCCGCGGCCGTGATCTCGGACTGCTGGGTCTCGATGGGCGACGAGGACGAGGCGCACCGCCATAACCTCCTTGCGCCCTACCAGGTGAACGCCAAACTGATGGGGGCCGCCGCCAAGGACGCGATTTTCATGCATTGCCTCCCCGCCCACCGGGGCGAGGAGGTGACGGACGAGGTGATCGACGGCCCGCAATCGGTGGTGTTCGACGAGGCGGAGAACCGCCTCCACGCCCAAAAGGGCGTCCTGGCCTGGTGCCTCGGCGCGATCCCGCGCGAGGGCGCCGCCGCGCCGGGGCGCGGAGCCGGTCCCGAATGAGTGAAGCCGCAACGCAATCCCGTTCCGTGTCCGACCGCGGGCGCGACGACCTCGTGCTGCCCTTCGCGGTGACGCCGCTCGACGTGCGCGGCCGCGTGGTGCGGCTGGGGCCGTCGATCGACCACATCCTGGGCAAGCACGGCTATCCCGAGGCCGTCGCGCGGCTCGTGGGGGAGGCGACCGCGTTGGCCGCGCTGCTCGGCTCGGCCCTGAAGCTCGAAGGCCGCTTTCAGCTCCAAACCAAGTCCGACGGCGCCGTGGACATGCTGGTGGTGGACTTCGACGCGCCCGACCGGCTGCGCGCCTTCGCGCGCTTCGACGCCGAGCGCGTGGCCGGCGCCGGCGCCCGCCTGTCGCCGGCCGACCTGCTCGGGCGCGGCCACCTGGCCTTCACGATCGAGCAGAGCGAGGGCTCGCGCTACCAGGGCATCGTGCCCCTCGACGGCCAGGGGCTGGAGGCCGCGGCCGACCAGTACTTCCGGCAGTCCGAGCAGATCCCCACCGTGGTGCGCCTCGCCGTCGCGCAGAACCTCACGGGCGAGGGCGCGCTGTGGCGCGCGGGCGGCTTCGTGGTGCAGTTCCTGCCCCGGAGCGAGGACCGGAAGCGGCAGGCGGATCTCCACCCCGGCGACGCGCCCGCGGGGGCGGCGGTTGACGAGGTCGCCGAGGACGGCGCCTGGACGGAAGCCAAGGCGCTGGCCGGCACCATCGAGGATCACGAGCTCGTCGATCCCACGCTGTCCAGCGAGCGGCTGCTCTTTCGCCTGTTCCACGAGCGCGGCGTGACCGTGTTCGATCCCCACGACCTGCGCGACGCCTGCCGCTGCTCGCGCGCGCGGATCGAGGCCATGCTGCGGAGCTTTACGCCTACCGAGCGCCACGACATGATCGGCCCGGACGGCCGCATCGGCGTGACCTGCGAGTTCTGCGGCACCGCCCGGGAGTTCGATCCCGCGGCCTTCGACCCGCCGTCCTGACGGGCGGTGGGAGAGGTCATCGAGATCCGCGCCAACGAAATTCATCCGCAAGAGGCAGATCGACAGGACGCTGACTAGGCCGGACCGTGCTCTCGGATGCCTGTGACGGCTCAGGTCAACGAGCGACAAAGCCACAGCGTCGTGCCGGCGAGGCTGCCGTCGGAGAATCCGACGGTTTGTGCCGGAAGCCGAAGCAGGCGACCGGCGCCCCCGTGAGACAGCGCGGCGCGGCGGTCAGCTGTTGCCGATGAGGATGCCGGTCGCCAGCACCAGGCCGCCGCCCAGCATGACCTTGGCGGCTGCCGAGAGCGGCGGCGTCTCCATGTAGCGCCATTGGATGACGGCGATCGCCAGGAGTTCCAGCACCACCACGGCGCCCGCCGCGACGGTGGCGGTCCAGAACGCCGGGATCAGGTAGGGCAGCGTGTGGCCGATGCCGCCCGCCGTCGTCATGAGGCCGCACACCAGTCCCCGCAGGAGCGGCGTGCCGCGTCCGGACAGCTTGCCGTCATCCGCCAGCGCCTCGGCGAAGCCCATCGAGATGCCCGCGCCCAGGGAGGCCGCGAGCCCGACCAGGAAGGCGTTCCAGGGCAGGTGGGTGGCGAAGGCCGCCGCGAACACGGGCGCGAGCGTCGACACGGACCCGTCCATCAGCCCGACGAGCCCGGGCTGGACCACCTGCAGCACGAAGCGGCGGCTGGCGTCCTGATCCTCCGCGCCGCGCTTCGCGTCCGACAGGTGCTCGGCGTCGGCGTCGGCCGCGCGCCGCTCGTGCCCGGCCTCGGTCTCGGCGAGGTCGCCGAGCAGCTTGCGGACGGCCGCGTCGCTCGTCCGGCTCGCGGCCGCGCGGTAGAACCGCTGCGAGTCGCGCTCCATCTCGGCCGCGTAGCGCCGCACCGCCTCGACCCCCAGCGCGCGCACCTGCCAATGGGGCTTGCGCGACGGGTGCGAGCGGACGTCATGCCGGCGGACCAGCGGGATATGGTTGCCAAAGCGCGCCGCGAAGGTGTCGATCAGCTGGCGCCGGTGGCCGTCCTCTTCGGCCGCCATCTCGTCGAACATCGCGGCCGTCGAGGGATAGTCCCGGCGTAGCGCGTGGGCGAAGTCGGCGTAGACGCGCGCGTCCTCCTCCTCGTTGCTGATCGCCAACGCGAGCACCTCAACCTCAGCTAAGTCGGCGAACCGCTTCATGGAGCCCTTCTTTGGAACTAGTCCAGTTCTAAGGTTGCTTTCAGGTTGGGTCAACTCCGCCACCGCGGACGACCCTGGGAAAGGGTCGGGCCGAGCGCATCGGACCGGAGAGTCCCCGTGCCGTTCCGCGATGCAGCGGGCGCCTGCCCTGCCGCAGGGTTGGGCTGACATCGTGGCGCTCGCTTCCCGCCAGGGTCAGGATCGACGGGCGTGCCGCAGGCGTGCGGCGGCTCGAACCCGTGCATCCGCGGACGGCGCCCGGACGAGCGGCGTCACCGGGTTGCGGTCGGGAGCCAGAGGCCGCCGACCAGGTGAAACGGTTCGGGGGCTTCGAGCGGCAGCGCCACCGCACTCTCGGGCAGCCGTATGACGTCGAGCCGCGCGGTCGGAACGGTGCTGCCCCGGCGGCCTGTGCGCACGCGGGTCGGCGGTACCGGCGCCGAACCGGTTCCCGGCCGGGGGCCAGGTCGAGCCCACCGGCCGGGCCGCGGCGTCGATGTTTCAGCAGGTGAGCACGGCGGAGGTTGCAGCGACCCGTGCCGGGTGGGTGGCGCCGCGGCGCGCGGGTGGCGTGCGTCCCGCGGGCGAGCGCCACGCCGTGGTCGAGCCCCGTCGACCACCCTCCCTTCCCCCCGTGCTTCGCTCCGCGATACCCGAAGCACGAGGGCGCTTGTCGCACCCGTGTCGCGGGCTCTCCGCGGGTTTGCGGGGCCCCGTGGCCCGCGGGCGGCCGCAACGGCATCTCGCCCCTTGCTGGCCGGTCGCAGATGCTACGTCATGGGCCAAGGATGTTTAAAATCCTACACCCACCGGGTGGGCGGCGAGGCTTGGCCGATGCCGACCAGTCAAGGGAACGGACCGGAAACGGTCTTTTTGGGGAGGAGACGATTGATGCGCTTCGCGACCAGTTGCTCGTTCGCCGCGGCGTTGTCCTGGGCGCTCGCATCCACGACGGCCGCCTCGGCCCAGGGCGTGACGCAGGTCGGCACGATCGACGTGCCGGGGCAGAAGCTCGCCGCGTTCGACGTCAGCACCGTGGCGGACGGAACCTACTACCTGGCCGACCGGTCCAACAAGGCCGTGGACATGTTCGACGTCGCGTCGCACGCCTTCAAGGGCCGGGTCGAAGGGTTCGCGGGCCCGTCCGACTCCAATGACACGGCTGGCCCCAACGGCGTCCTGGCCCTGCCGAAGCTCGGCCAGGTCTGGGCCGGCGACGGCAACAGCACCGTCAAGGTGATCGACCTCAGGACCAGGGCGGTCGTCGCCACCATCCCGACCGGGGGCAAGGCGCGCGCCGACGAGATGTCGGCCGACGCCGCGGGCTCGACCGTGCTCGTGACCAACGACGCCGACGACCCGGTGTTCGTGAGCCTGATCTCCACGGCGCCCGACCACAAGGTGCTCGCGAGGATCGAGTTCCCCGACGCAAGCAACGGCATCGAGCAGTCGGTCTGGGACGCCGCGACGGGGATGTTCTACATCTCCGTCCCGGAGGTCGGGAAGGATAAGACCAAGGGCGAGATCGCCGTGATCGACCCCAAGGCCGGAAAAGTCGTGAGGACCGTTCCGCTCGACCGCTGCGAGTCGGCCGGGATGGTGGAGGGGCCCAAGGGCACCTTCCTGGTCGGCTGCAGCGAGGACGCGGCGGAAGCCGGCTTCGCGCCGACCAGCCTGCTGGTCGACGTCGCGGGCGGGAAGGTCGTGAAGACCTTCACCGAGGTCGGCGGTTCGGACGAGGTCGCCTACGACCCGACCGCGAAGACCTACTACCTCGCGGCGCGCGGCATGACGGGGGGCGCGGTGCTGGGCGTCATCGACGCGTCCCGCAACGCCTGGGTCGCCAACCTGCCGGTCGCCAAGAACACGAAGTCGGTGGCGGCCGATCCGGCCACGAGCCAGGTGTTCGTGCCCCAGACCCCGTCCCCGGTCTGCCCCAACGGCTGCATCGCGGTGTTCGGCCCGGCGTCGTAGCGGCGACATCGGCCCCCGACAACGTCGAGCCGCACGGCCGCGCGCGCCATCGGGCGCTCGGTGGGGCGTCGGGCCGGGACTGCGCGCGGAGCGAGCGGCCCACGGAACGCGCCGAGGTGCCTCGTCGAAGCCACGAAGGCGGTGCCTCCGGGTCCGGCATCCCGCCGCGGGCACCCTGTGCGCCCGCGGTCCTCAGGAGCGTCGGGCGTCGTCGCCCGTCGGCAGGTCCATGGGCGTGCCCGCCAGCCGGCTCCGGAGACCGTTGAGCCGCTCCAGGCTCCGCACCGTCTCGACGGGCCGCGTCGCGGCGACGCGACCAGCAGGGCCTCCATGAGCGCCACCGTGCCCGCGTGCAGGCTGAGCATGTCGGCCCGGCCGCGCGGGGCGGTGATGACGAGGTCCACGCGGCGGCGGAAGGCGGGGCCGAGCGCGTCGGTGACCAGCATCCGGCGCAGGCCCAGGCGTTCCGCCTCGTCGAGCGTCACGCTCACCTCGGCGTAGGGGCGGCCGTAGGCGAGCACCAGCAGGCGGTCGCCGTCCCGGAGCCCGTTCAGGTCGTCGGCGGCGAGCAGGCCCGTCCGGGTCAGGGCGGACGCCGCGACGCCGAAGCGTCCGAGCTGGAGCGCCACGTAGTCCGCGACGCAACTCGTCGGACCGATGCCGAACGCGACCACGCGGGGCGCGTCCGCGAGGAACGCCACCGCGCGCGCGTAAAGGTCCCGCGGCACGTCGCGGCGGAGGGCGGCCAGCGTCTCCGCCTGCACGTCCAGCGTCGCGTCGAGAGCCCGGCCGGGGTCGCCCCCGACCTCGGCCAGGGTGGCGACGAGGCGGTCCGCCTGCGTCAGCTTCCGCCTCGTTTCCCCCGCGATGAGGCGGCGGAGGTCGTCCAGGCTACCGAAGCCGAGCGCCCTGGCCGTCCGGATCACCGTGGCGTCGCTCGTGCCGGCGCGGGCGGCAAGAACGGCGGCGGACGAGAACAGCACCTCCTCCCGGCTCTCCAGGAAGAGGGTGGCGACCCTGACCTCCGCGGCCGTCAGCGCGGGCAGGCGGTCGGCGATGATGTCGTCGAAGGTGGGCCCGGCGTCGTCCACGGTCTGCTCCAAGCGCGCGCCATTGACGCGCCTGCGACACGGTCGCTCACGACGGGACTCCGCTCACTTGAAGGCGCGTCATGGATGCTACATGCTGCTCTCATCGCGTTCCCAACACGACAGGGAGCAGGACGGGCAGCGAGGTGGTACACATGGCGTTCGATGCCGTCCACGCTTGGCCGACCACGTTGGCGGCCTTCCTGGCGTCGGCGGTCGAGTTCGTCGAGGCGCTGACGGTCGTGCTGGCCGTCGGCGTCACGCGGGGTTGGCGCGGCGCGGTCGCGGGCGGCGCCGGGGCGCTCGCCTGCCTCCTCGCCCTCGTCGTGGTGCTCGGGCCGGCCCTGACGCGGCTGCCGCTCGGTCCCTTGCAACTCGTCGTCGGCGCCCTGCTCCTCCTCTTCGGACTGCGGTGGCTGCGCAAGGCCATCCTCCGCGCGGCCGGGGTGATCCCGCTCCACGACGAGGCCGCCGCCTTCGCGAGGGGGAGCGAGTCGCTGCGGAACGCCGCCTCCGTCGCCGCGGGCTGGGACCTGGTGGCGGTGGGCACCGCCTTCCAGGTCACGGTGCTGGAGGGCCTGGAGGTCGTGTTCATCGTCGTGGCCATGGGGGCGGGGGGCGCGGGCCTGCTCGTGCCGGCCGGGGTCGGCGCCCTGGCCGCCCTCGCGCTCGTGCTCGCCGCGGGGGTCGCGGTGCGGGGGCCGCTGCTGTCGGTCCCGGAGAACGCGCTCAAGTTCGGCGTCGGCGTGCTCCTGTCGGGGTTCGGCACCTTCTGGGTCGGCGAGGGTCTTGGGCTCGACTGGCCCGGCGCGGACCTGTCGATCCCCTGGCTCTGCCTGGGCTTCCTCGCGGTCGCGCTCGCCACCGTCCCGCTCTGCCGGCACCCGGCCCGCTTCGCGCGGGTGGGATGAGCCCGCCGCCTCCCGGGATGTTCGCGGCCATGTTCTGGATCGTGACCGCCGCGCGCGAGGTCCTCGGCCTGTTCGTCGACGACGGCGCCTTCGCGGCCGCCATTCTGGCCTGCCTCGGGCTGGCCTGGCTGGTTCTGCCCCGCGTGCCGGCGCTCGGTCCCTGGGCCGGCGCGCTGCTGTTCGCCGGCCTGGCCGGCGTGCTGGTCGCGAGCGCGGTACGGCGGGCGACGCGATGACGCCGCGGCGGTCCCGGCCGAAGAGCCCCCTGATCGCGCCGGCCCGTCCCGGAGGTCTCCGGGAGCCGTGGACACGACGCGCGGAGTTGGTCGGCCCGACCGTGGCGAACCACGTCGACGCGGCGCCCCCGCCGGTCCGAGGCGGCGTCGGCTTCGGCGCGCCGACCGCCGCGCGTGGCGCCGGACGCCCGTGGAACCGCGGGACTTGGCACCCCCGGCCTGCGGCGCCCCGCGTCGGGATGGCTCGGCACCGTCGGTTCCCGGATCGTCCGATGGCTGCCGTTGCCCGCGCGCCGTCGCGGGCGCCCGGCGGCGGGGCGGCTCGCGCGGCGGAGCGCGTCCAAGCGCCGCGAGGGGCGCACCCCGCCCACGTGGCCCTGGGCCTGGAACGAGGTCTGCGAAGGTGACGGACGTCGAAGGCGGGCCGCGCGGTGGCGACGGGCGGATCTCGAAGGTCCGGTACCGCGTCGGGCCGCTCCTGACGCTCACCTGCCTCGTGACGGCGGCGGCGGCCGTCGGCGACCGGACTGTGGCGGGCTGGATGCCCGAGGTGAGCGGCGACCCTCGCGCCATCGCGCAAGCCGTGACCTCGCTCGGCAAATCCGACTACATGTTCCTGGCGTCGGCCGTTCTGGCCGTTGCCGGAGGATGGCTCGCCCGGACGGCGCGGGACGGAGGCGTGCGCGAGCGCATGCGCCAACTGAGCGCGGACGCGTGCTACGTCTTCGTCGCGGTCGCGGCCTCGGGCTCGGCGGCCCAGGTCCTGAAACACGCGGTCGGGCGCGTCCGGCCGAGCCATGCCCTCGGGTTGGGCCCGTTCCTGTTCCACCCGTTCTCGGCTGGCAACGCGTTCGCGAGCTTCCCATCCGGCCACGCGACCTCCGCCTTCGCGGCGGCCGTCACGCTGGGCCTGGTGACCCCGCGGACGCGCCCCGTGGCGTTCGCTCTCGCGGTCGCGGTCTCCCGCGTCGCGCTCGGAGAGCACTACCCGAGCGACGTCGTGGCCGGGGCGGCGCTCGGCGCGACGGTGTCGATGGCGCTGTCCCGGTCGAGGCAGAGCCTGACCCCTGACCGGATCGCGCGAGGCTGGGTCGAGGGCCGAGCCGGCTTGCGGCGGCTGTACGGGAGGCTTGGGCACGGCTCGCCCGTGATCGTGGCCGGCGACGTCTTTCGCCGCCGAGGCGCGTGGTTGCCGCTCCTTCTCGCCTGCAGCTTCGGGGTCGCGTCGCCCCCCTCGGACCTGTTCGGGAGCGAGTTGGCCGAACACGTGAAGGACGGCGCGGCGATCATGGTCGCGCTCGCGGGGCTGACGCTGCGGGGACTGGTGGCCGGCCTGCGCGGGGACACCCGCGTCAGGGCGGGCGCTGGACCCGCGTCGCCGACCTTGGTGACCGGCGGGGCGTTCTCGCTCTGCCGCAACCCGCTCCGCACCGCCAACATGCTCGTCCTCGCCGGCATCTTCCTGATGCACGGAAACCCGTGGACCGTGATCCTTGGAACGGCCACCTATGCGCTGATCCAGCTCGCCATCGTCCGTGCGGAGGAGCCCGCCCTCGATGCGGCCTTCGCCTCCGCGTATCGCGACCACGCACGGCGCGTGCCGCGTTGGCTCCCGGGTCCCGCGGGGGTGCGGCGGGTCCTCACCGGAGTGCCGTTCGACGCGCGCCGGGCGCTCGCATCGGAATACGTGACGGTCGGCGCCACGATGGTCGCCCTGACGCTCGCCGAGACCTACGAGGAGCTCCGGGAGCCCCTCGTGGGTGGCCGTGTGGCCTACGTGGAGAGCTTGGCCACCCTCGCCCTCGGCGTCAGCGTCTGCGTCGGGTTGGTCTGGCTCGCGAGGACCTGCCGTCCGACGATCCGGGCCTGACGCTTGACGAAGGATCGTGTGCTCATCACCCGGGTCGAGCTCGCGCGAGCTCGACCCGCCGCGCGGTGTGGCCCTTGCCGTGGCCGTCCCACGGGGTGCCTGCGCCCTCGCACCGGCCGTCTTTAGGACCCCTGCGGCAGTTCGGCCTGGACCAGGCGATCCTCGCGGCCGCAATCGTTGCCAGACCGCGGCCGTGGGTGCCTCCCTGCTGGGGTGCGCGGCTCACACTCTGCGGAAGGAAGACAAGGTTGCCCTTCGGCGCGTAATGGCCGCCCTCGGGGCGATGCAGGCCCGTTTCTCGCCGGAGCCATGCGTCGCGAACCCACGCCGAGCAGCCCATGGCCGGGCTGCGTCCGAAAACCGATCCCTCACCGACCGCGCAACCCGGTGGACGCCCGGCGGCGTTCGCGGTTAAGCACGACCGCCTCGGCCCCGCTCGGTTCGAGGCCGTGGACCACGACGGGCCGCCGACACCGGGCGGCCCGGGATCAAGGCGGGACAACCGGAATGCGAGCCGAGCGCGCGATCCAGGTGATCGGCTGCCACGCCGAGGGCGAGCAGGGCGACGTGATCGTGGGCGGCGTGCTGCCCCCGCCCGGCGCCACCATGTACCAGAAGATGCGCTTCATGGAGCGCGAGGCCGACCACGTGCGGCGCCTGCTGATCTGCGAGCCGCGCGGCAGCGTGGCCCGGCACGTCAACCTCCTCCTGCCCTCGACGCGCCCCGATTGCGCGGCCGGCGCCGTCATCATGGAGCCCACCGAATACCCGCCCATGTCGGGCTCAAACACGATCTGCGTCGCCACCGTGCTGCTCGAAACCGGGATGATCCCCATGGTCGAGCCGCAAACCCGCTTCCGGCTCGACATGCCCGGCGGCCCGGTGGACATCGTGGCCGATTGCGAGGGGGGCAAATGCGTGTCCGTCACGCTCCAGAACGTCCCCGCCTTCGTGGCGAAGCTCGACGCCGTGCTCGACGTGGAGGGGGTGGGCGCCGTCACCTGCGACGTGGCCTACGGCGGCATGATGTACGCGATCGTCGACGCGGCCAGGCTCGGCTTCGCGATCGTGCCGGACGAAGCGCGCCGGCTCGCCGAGCTGGCCGAGAAGATCAGGGTCGCGGTGCGGGCGCAGGTGCCGGTGAGCCACCCCGACTTCCCCGACCTCCGGCACGCCTCCGCGGTGCAGTTCGCCCGGCCCTTCGAGGGCGTGGGCAAGGTGACGCGCAACACCTGCGTGCTGGCGCCGGGGCGCTCGGACCGGAGCCCGACGGGAACGGGCACCTGCGCGCGGATGGCGGTGCTGGAGGCGCGCGGGCTGATGGGCGTCGGCGATACGATGACGCACGAGTCGATCATCGGCTCGCGCTTCCACGGCCGCATCGTGGGCACCACCGCGGTGGGCGACCGGCACGCGATCGTGCCCACTATCACGGGCCGCGCCTGGATCACCGGCAGCCACAGCTACTTCGTCGACCCGACCGACCCGTACCCCACGGGCTACGTCCTGTCCGACACCTGGGGGCTGTCGACGATGACGAGCCAGGACGGCTAAGCAGCCTTGCGTGGCTGAAGCCACGATTGATTTTGCTTCTTCAAAGCAAAATCAATGCTGCTAGACAACCCAAAGTGTAAGCAGGTTTGGCAAAACCTGCTTGGCGCGTCAGCCCGCCGCCACCGCCTGCTTGCGGGCGGGGGGCGCGACCACGTTGGCCACCACCTCGCCGAACGGCCCCGCGTTCTTGGCCGGGCCGCGGTCGATGCCGGTGGTGCTCTTCAGGGGCAGTTTCGGGAAGACGAGCTCGGCGAAGCGGTAGCACTCCTCCAGGTGCGGGTAGCCCGACAGGATGAACGTGTCGATGCCGAGCGCCATGTACTCCTTCATGCGCGCCGCGACCTCGTCGGGGTCGCCCACCAGCGCCGTGCCCGCGCCGCCGCGCACCAGGCCCACGCCCGCCCACAGGTTGGGGCTCACCTCCAGCTTGCCCCGGCCGCCCGCGGCGAGCCGCGCCATGCGCTGCTGGCCGACCGAGTCGTAGCGCGCGAACGTCTTCTGGGCCGCCGCGATCGTGTCGTCGTCCACGTGGCGGATCAGGTCGTCGGCCGCGGCCCAGGCCTCGCGCGAGGTTTCGCGCACGATCACGTGCAGGCGGATGCCGTAGGAGAACGTCCTGCCCTTGGCGGCCGCGGCCCGGGCGGCGGCCGCGATCTTCTCCGCCACGTCAGCGGGCGGCTCGCCCCAGGTGAGGTAGGTGTCGACGTGGTCGGCCGCGACCGCCATGCCGGCCGCCGACGAGCCCCCGAACCAGAGCGGGGGGTGGGGGTCCTGCACGGGCGGGTAGAGCAGGTGCCCCTTCTCGATCGCGAGATGCCTGCCCTTGTAGGTCACCTCCTCGCCCCGCAGCAGCGCGCGGTAGACGTGCAGGAACTCGTCGGTGACCGCGTAGCGGTCGTCGTGGGCCATGAAGATGCCGTCGCCCTTGGCCTCCACGGGGTCGCCGCCCGTCACCACGTTGACCAGCGCCCGGCCGTTCGAGATGCGGTCCAGCGTGGATGTCATGCGCGCCGCCACCGCCGGCTCCTGCAGGCCCGGCCGCACCGCCACCAGGTAGCGCAGGCGCTGGGTCAGCGGCACCATGGAGGAGGCCACGATCCAGGAGTCCTCGCACGAGCGCCCCGTGGGCAGCAGCACGCCGTAGTAGCCGAGGTCGTCGGCGGCCCGCGCGATCTGGCTCAGGTAGGCGTGGCTGACGTGCCGGGCGCCCACCTGGCTGCCCAGGTAGCGGCCGTCGCCGTGGGTGGGCAGGAACCACAGGACGTCGGTGGCTTCCGCGGGTCGCGGACGGTCGGGAGCGGTCATGGGTCTCAATCCTTCTCGCGTGGGCCTCCGAGGGGCGGCCCGCGCTCCGGTCAGGTGTCTCGGGTGGGACGGGCGGTCAAGGGGGCGAGGTGGGGGCCGCCACCGCGTCAGCCACCGCCACGGGATGGGGCAGCAGGCCGAGGGTCGCGAAGGCGTCGGCGATCTTCTGCTGGTTCCGGAGCGTGGCGGCGTCGATGCGGGTGACCCCGTAGCTCTGCCGCCCCAGCGCGGTGGCGATCACGGCGGGCGGGACGTGGATGGCGGCGCCGAGTTGCGCCGCGGCCTCGCCCACGTTGGCGCCGGCCCAGTGGTCCACCTCGTCGAGCGCCGCCACCAGCGCGTCCACGGCGGCGCGGTTCTCGGCCGCGAAGCCCTTGGCCGCCAGGAAGAACTGGACGTTGGGCGCGAGGTCCCGGCCCGTGGCCAGCGTGCGGGCACCCGTGGCGGCCTGGGCCGCGGCCAGGTACGGGTCCCAGATGGCCCAGGCGTCGACCGAGCCGCTCTCGAACGCCGCCCGCGCGTCGGCCGGCGCCAGGAACACGGGGCGGATGTCCGCGTAGGGAACGCCCGCGGCCTCCAGGGCGCGCACGAGCAGGTAGTGGACGTTGGAGCCCTTGTTGAGCGCCACCCGCTTGCCCTTGAGGTCGGCGAGGCTCCGGATGGGGCTGGCCTTGGGCACCAGGATGGCCTCGCCCTCCGGCGCCGGCGGCTCGTTGGCCACGTAGGCGAGCGGCGCCCCCGCGGCCTGGGCGAAGATCGGCGGCGCCTCGCCCGTGGAACCGAAGTCGATGGCTCCGGCGTTGAGCGCTTCGAGCAGCTGAGGCCCGGCGGGGAACTCCGTCCAGGTCGCGGCGTAGCCGAGCGGCTGCAGCCGCGCGTCGAGCCCGCCCCTCGCCTTGAGCAGGATCAGCGTGCCGTACTTCTGGTAGCCGATGCGGATCACCTTCTCGGCCGCCCCGGCCCCGGACGCGGGGCAGCCCAGCGCCGCCGCGAGCGCCAGGGCGCCGAGAAGGGCTCGAAAACCGGACCTCACCATGCCGCACTCCTCATCCCGCGCGGGAAACACCCGCGAGGTTGAAATAGTCTACAAAATTTGTCAATTTACTGGGACGTGGTTCACCGGGGAAGCCGCATGAGCAGCACCGTCAGGCGATATGGCGCGGCCGACAGGCCGGGTTCGTTCAGGCTGCCGTGGCGGCCAGCCCGGTCGTGGGCGGGCTGGCAGACCTGGCTCGTGCCCGGGGCCCTGGTGCTCGCCTGGCAGGCGGCCTGCGTGACGGGGCTCGCCCCCGACACCGTGCTGCCGCGCCCGACCGCGGTGCTCGGGACCGCCTGGGACATGACGCGGACCGGCGAGCTGCCGGCGGGCCTGGGCGTCAGCTTCGCCCGCGCGCTCGCGGGCTTCGCGGTGGGCGGCGGCATCGGCTTCGCGTTCGGGCTCGCCAACGGGCTGTCCCGGCTGAGCGACCGGCTGACCGACACCACCTTCCAGATGCTGCGCAACGTGCCCCACCTGGCGCTGATCCCGCTGGTGATCCTGTGGTTCGGCATCGGCGAGGGCGCCAAGCTGTTCCTGGTGGGCCTGGGCGTGTTCTTCCCCGTCTACCTCAACACCCTGCACGGCATCCGCACCGTCGACCCGCAACTGATCGAGATGGGCCGCAGCTACGGCATGGGCACCGCGACGCTGTTCCGGCGCGTGATCTTCCCCAGCGCGCTTCCCGCGATCTTCGTGGGCGTCCGCTTCGGCCTCGGCATCATGTGGCTGACGCTGATCGTGGCCGAGACCATCGCGGCGCAGAGCGGGCTCGGCTACATGGCCATGCAGGCGCGCGAGTTCATGCAGACCGACATCGTGGTGATGGCGATCGTGATCTACGCGCTGCTGGGCAAGCTCGCGGACTGGACCGCGACGCTCGCCGAGCGCTGGGCCATGCCGTGGCGGGGGCGCCCGGCATGAGCGCCCTCGTGCGGCGGGAGGCCGAGCCCGCGTCGGCTGTGGCGGTCACGCTCGACCGGGTCGGCAAGGCCTTCGACGGCCGGAGCGTGCTGCACGACCTGAGCCTGTGCGTCCCCGCCGGCCAGTTCCTGGCCGTGGTGGGCCGCAGCGGCTCGGGCAAGAGCACGCTGCTGCGCCTGCTCGCGGGGCTGGACGCGCCCACCGCGGGCCGCATCCTGTTCGACGGCGCCCCCGCCCGGGCCGGCGTCGCGCGGCTGATGTTCCAGGAGCCGCGCCTGCTGCCCTGGGCGCGCGTGCTCGACAACGTGGCCGTGGGGCTGCGGCCGGGCACGCCCGGGCGCGAGGCCCGCGCCGCGGCGCTCGACGGCCTGCGAGGCGTGGGGCTGGAAGGCCGCGCCGCCGACTGGCCCGCGGTGCTCTCGGGCGGCCAGAAGCAGCGCGTGGCGCTGGCCCGCGCCATCGCGAGCCGCCCCGGCCTGCTGCTGCTCGACGAGCCCCTCGGCGCGCTGGACGCCCTGACCCGGCTGGAGATGCAGGACCTCGTGGGCCGGGCCTGGCGCGACAACGGCATGACGGCCGTGCTCGTGACCCACGACGTGTCCGAGGCCGTGCGCCTCGCCGACCGCGTGCTGCTGATCGAGGACGGCCGCGTCACGCTGGACGTCCCCAACCCGGCCCCGCACCCCCGCGCCCCGAGCTCGCCCGCCGCCGCGGAGCTGGAGCGGGCCATCCTCGGCCGCCTGATGGCCCGTTGAGCGGAGGCGCGCGTGAACCCGACCGATCCCCTCCGCTTCGGCGTGTGGGCCGCCGTGCACGGCAACCGCGGCGCCCACCACGACCCCGAGGAGCCCTACGACGCCTCCTGGGAGCGCAACCGCGCCCTGGTGCTCGAAGCCGAGGCGCTGGGCTACGACTCGGTGCTGATCGCCCAGCACACCATGAACCCGCACGACGACCGGCTGGACCAGCTCGAAGCCTGGACGGCCGCCGCCGCGCTGGCCGCGCTGACGCGGCGCATCGAGATCATCGCCGCCGTCAAGCCCGCGCTCTACCACCCCGCCGTGCTCGCCAAGATGGCGCTCGGCATCGAGGCGATCAGCGGCGGGCGCTTTGCCCTGAACCTCGTGAACGCCTGGAACAGGGCCGAGTTCGAGCGGGCCGGCATGGCCTTCCCGGCCCACGACGACCGCTACGGCTACGGCCGCGAGTGGATCGCGGCCGTCACGGGCCTGATGAGCGGCGAGCGCTTCACCCACCGGGGCGAGCGCTTCGCCTTCGACGATTACGTCCTGCGGCCCCCGAGCGCGACCCGCGCGCGGCCGCTCCTCTACGTGGGCGGCGAGTCGGAGCCCGCGCGGGCGCTGGTGGCCGACCACGGCGACGTGTGGTTCATCAACGGCCAGCCGCTCGACGACGTCAGGGCGCTGGTGGCCGACGTCGCACGGCGCCCCCGCGCGGGGGCAAAGCTCCGCTTCGGCCTGTCGGCCTTCGTGATCGCGCGCCCGACGGGGGCGGAGGCCCGGGCCGCTCACGAGCGCCTGCTGCGGCTCGCGGCCGACGACGCGCCCATGCGCGCCGCGGCCAAACGCAACATCGACCCCGCCGTGGTGATGCTGCAAACCATGGCGAAGTCGCCCCGGGTCGGCAGCAACGGCGGCACGGCCGCGGACCTCGTGGGCAGCTACGAGGAGGTGGCGGAGCGCGTCCACGCCTTCCACCGCGCGGGCATCGAGCTGTTCACCCTGCAGTTCCAGCCCTTCGAGGCTGAGATGCGCCGCTTCGCGCGCGAGGTGATCCCTCGCGCCCGGGCTTTGGCGGCCCGGCGGGCCGCGTGACAGGAGGTTCCCCCATGACGGTTCTGACCCGGCGCGCGGCGCTGACGGCGGGCGCGGGAGCCCTGGCGCTCGCGGCCGCGCCCGCCTGGGCGGCCACGGTTCCGCTGAGGTTCGGCTACCAGCGCTCGTCCACCCTGCTCACCGTGCTGAAGCAGAACCGCACGCTGGAGAACAAGCTGGGCCCGGGCGGCTACGACGTCGGCTGGTTCCTGTTCAACGACGTGATCGCGCCCATGACGTCGGGCGCGGTTGACTTCCACGCCGACGTGGCCGACGCGGTGCCGGTGTTCACCCAGGCCGCGGGCGCCAAGCTCACCATCTACGCGCGCGAGGCCCCGTCCCCCACCGCCGAGGCCATCGTCGTCCACGCGGACTCGGCCATCAGGACCGTGGCCGACCTGAAGGGCAGGACGGTGGGCGTCAACCGCGGCTCCGGCGCCCACTTCGTGCTGGCCGCGGCCCTCAAGCGCGCGGGCCTCACGTGGAGCGACATCACGCCCGCCTACCTGGCCCCCTTGGACGCCGGGCCCGCCTTCGAGCGCCGCAGCCTCGACGCGTGGTCGATCTGGGACCCGTTCCTGGCCATGGCGGAGGCCCGCGGGCCCACCCGGCGGCTGACGGACGCCACGGGCTTGTCGGGCTACAGCCGCTACTACCTGGTCAACGACGCCCTCGTCCAGGCCCACCCCGAGGTGGTCGGGACCGTGTTCGACGCCCTGGTCGAGGCGGGCAAGTGGGTCAAGGGCAACCCCAAGGAGGCCGCGGCCTTCCTGGCGCCGCTCTGGGGCAACGTCGCCCCCGCCGTGGTCGAGGCCGCCAACGCCCGGCGCAGCTACGCGGTGCTGCCCGTGACCAAGGCCGACCTCGGCGACCAGCAGACCATCGCCGACACCTTCCACGAGGCCGGGCTGATCCCCCGCGCGATCGACGCCACCGCCGTGTCGCTGTGGACGCGCGGATGACCGATGCCCCGCTGCGGCTCGCGGTGGTGGGGGGCGGGTTCACGGGCGCGGTGCTCGTGATCCACGCCGTCCGCGCCGCGGTGCGACCGCTCGACGTCACCGTGATCGAGCCCGCCCCCGATCTCGCGCGCGGCGTGGCCTACGGCACGCCGGACCCGACCCACCGCATCAACGTGCCGAGCGACCGCATGGGCCTGTCCGCGGGGGATCCCACGGAGGCGACGCGGTGGTTCTTCGACCACGGCGTGCTGCCCGACGGGGCAAGCGCGGACGGACAGGGCCACTACTACGTGCCGCGCCACGCCTACGGGGCCTTCGTGGCGGACGTGCTCCGGCAGACGGTGCGGGACGCCGGCCCCCGCCTGCGCTTCGCGCACCGGCGCGCGGAAGCGCGCGCGGTCGAGCGCGCCGCGGGCGGCTGGCGGGTCATGCTCAACGACGGCGGCGCGGTCGAGGCCGACGCGGCGGCGCTGTGCTTCGGCCACGCGGTGCCCCACCTGCCGTGCCCGGTCGGCCCCGACGTCGCGCGCTCGCCCAAGTTCGTGCCCGACCCCTGGGCGCCGGACGCGCTGGGCGGGATCGAGCCCGGCGACGCCGTGCTGGTGGTGGGCACCGGGCTCACCATGGCCGACGTGGCGGCGGGCCTTCGCGCCCGGGGGCACGCGGGGCCGATCACGGCCGTGTCGCGGCGCGGGCTCCTGTCGCGGCCGCACGGGCTGTTCGGCTGCGAGGTGGACATCCTCCAGGGCCTGCCGCCGCCCACCACCGCCTCCGGCCTGCTGCGGCTGGTGCGCGACCGCGTCGCGGCCCACGCGGCCCTCGGCTGGCAGCCCGTGATGGACGCGCTGCGGCCGGAGCTCCCGGTGCTCTGGGGCGCGCTGCCCGCGCGCGAGAAGAGGCGCGTGCTGCGCCGCCTGCTGCCTTTCTGGGACGTGCACCGGTTCCGGATCGGGCCGCAGGTCCACAGCGCGGTCGAGCGCGACCGGGAGGCGGGCCGCCTCGCCGTGGAGCAGGCCGGGCTGGCCGGGCTCGGGCGGGAGAACGGGCGCTTCGTCGCGACCCTGCGCGGGCCCGGCGGCCGCGACGAGACCCGCGCCTTCGACGCGGTGGTGCTCTGCACCGGCCCCGAGAAGAACCTGCGCAACAACCCCCTCGTGGCGGCCCTGCTCGGCGCCGGCCTGGCCCGGCTCGACGACGCGGGCCTCGGCCTCGCGGTCGACGGCGCGAGCCGCGTGCTGGACGCCGGGTCCCGCGCCGTGCCGGGCTTGTTCGCCTTCGGCCCCATGACGCGCGGCAGTTTCGGGGAGATGACGGGCGCCCCCGACATCGCCCGGCACGTCGAGCGGGTCGTGGCGGGGGTCGTGGGGGCGTAGAGCAGGGGACGGCCGCGGTCCGGTCTCCGCCCGACAAGGGCAACCCTCGGCCGCGGTGGTGGGTCGGGTCGGGTCGGGTCGGGTCGGGTCCTGCGCGCCTGTCACGTCGGTGACGCGTCCTGCCGAACCCGTCACGGCCTCCGCTGGGAGCCGGTTCCGGGTGGCCCGCGACGCGCTGATCCGAACTGGCCCGTTCCAGACGATCCGCCCGAAGGAACTCGCGTCGCGCGGCTCTCGCCCGCGGTCAGGCCCGACCTGTCCTTCAAGTCTGCCGGAGGCGCACTCGAAACAGACCGGGTCGAAGGGCCTCCTCTGTTAAGCTCCCCCGAGGGGTCGTCGCCGCTCTGGCAGCGGAGGGTGTGACCGGGCCTACGGCTGATTGGTCTGCAACCGATCGTAGCCTTTGCTGCGGTAGACGATCGCGGAGATGATCCAGGCCGCGATGAAGATGCCGACCACGGCGAAGCCGACGTCGCCGAAATTGTCGTTCAAGCTGCCGACGGCGTCCCAGAACGCGCCCCGCATGTTGAGTTCGTCGCCGACGAGGCCGAGCGCTTCGACGCCGCCGATGAAGATGGCGATCACCACCGACGCCGCCGTGATGGTCAGGTTGTACCAGAGCTTGCGGACGGGGTTGATGAAGGCCCAGCCGTAGGCGCCGGTCATCAGTGCGCTGTCGGTCGTGTCCATCAGGGACATGCCGGCCGTGAACAGGGCCGGAAACACGAGGATGGTCCAGAAGGACAGGCCCTGCGCGGCCTGCGTGGCCGAGATGCCCAGCAGGCCGATCTCGGTGGCCGTGTCGAAGCCCAGGCCGAACAGGAAGCCGATCGGGTACATGTGCCACGAGCGCGACACGACGCCGAACAGCGGCCGGAAGATGCGGGCCAACAGGCCGCGTCCGGCCAGCAGCGCGTCCAGATCCTCGTCCACGATCTTGCCGCCGCGACGCACGCGCGAGAACGCGGCCCACACGCCCCGCAGGATGAACAGGTTGGCGATGCCGACGACGAGCAGGAACAGGGCCGAGACCAGCGTGCCGACGACACCGCCCAGGTCGTGGACCTGGTCGAGCCTGTTCTTCATGGCCGCGGCCGTCGCGGCGATGGCGATCGAGGCCAGCACGACGATGGTGGAGTGCCCGAGCGAGAAGAAGAAGCCGACCGAGAACGGCTGTTTGCCCTCCTGCATCAGCTTGCGCACGACGTTGTCGATGGCCGCGATGTGGTCGGCGTCAAAAGCGTGACGCAGGCCGAACGTGTAGGCCAGGAAGGCCGTCGACATCAGCACGGGCCGGTCGGAGAACGCCGCGAAGGCCCAGAGCCAGGCGACCCCGTTGGCCGCGATCAGGAGGGCATAGATCAGCGCGGCCTTCGTCCTCATCTGCCCGCGGCGATCGTCGAACGGGTTGGCAAGCATCAGGCGCGGTCTCCCGGGCAGGTCGGCGGACGGTTGCGGGCTGCGGAAGGGGTCAAGCGTCCCCGTCTGCTTCCGCGGCGATCCCGTGTGCGACGCGGATGCCGGTCGGGAACGGCACCGGGTCGAGCGGCCGCGCCCCGCGCCCCGCGGCGACCACCGGCGGGGTGCCGGCCGGGGTTGGCGAGAGCGGCATCAGCCACCGGCGTCCACCGGCATGACGACGAGCTGCCCGTGCCGAAGGCCGCGCTCGGCGATGACGTGATCGGCGAAGTGCCGGACCTCCCCCGAAAGCCCCTTGAGCACCGTCACCTCAAGGCAGCGGGCGTCGTCGAGGTGAACGTGCAGGGTCGAAACCGACAGGTCGTGGTGGTGATGGAAGCTGTCCGTCAGGCGTTTGGAAAGGTCGCGGCGCGTGTGGTCGTAGGTGTAGACGAGGGCCGCAACGCAGGGCCGCTGGGGCGCGCTCGCGGCGGTGGCCTGCTGCAATCCCGCCCTCGCGAGGTCGCGAATCGCCTCCGACCGGTTCTGGTAGCCTCGGGTCGCGATGAGCTGGTCGATGTCGGCCATCAGCTCCTCGTCGAGGGTGATCGTTACCCGTTGCAAAGCCGTTGCCCGACGCCCGCGCAAGTATGAGGTTCTGAGATGGATATCATAACGCCGCCCTCCGGCAAGGCGTCACTGCGCGCATGCCCGGAAGAGCCGCTCGCAACGGACCGTGTCTCAGGCGCACGACCTCCATGGCTCGCGCGTTCGCCGCGTTTGTGGTCAGCCCCCCATCGGAACGTTGAGCGGGCGGTCAGGCGGCCTGGTTCAAGGTCACCTAAACCGAACCGAACGGCAGGCCGCGTCGCCTCCGCTTCCGGCGCGACACCGGTGGCGGCTCCTGCACCGGTGCCGTAAACCGCCCGCGTCCCGCCCGACCCATCGCGCCGCTCAGCCCATTTGCGGTATGGTCCCGGGACCCCCACGGGACCCCGTTCGATGACACCCGCCCCGGCCCACATCCTCGCCCTCGACACCTCGCTCGCCGCCTGCTCGGCCTGCTGCCTCGCGCCGGGCGAGGCGCTGCCCGCGGCCCACGAGTCGCTGCGGATGGAGCGGGGCCACGCCGAGGCGCTGGTGCCGCTGCTGGACCGGGTGGTGTCGCGGCTGCCGGCGGGGTTTGCGGCGCTGGCCCGCGTCGCGGTCACGGTGGGCCCCGGCTCGTTCACGGGCATCCGGGTGGGCGTGGCGGCGGCCCGGGCGGTGGGGCTCGCGTGCAAGGTGCCGGTGGTGGGCGTGTCCACCCTGTCGGCCCTGGCCGCCCCGGCGGTCGCGCGCGGCCTGCCCTCGGCCGTGGTGGCGGCGGTCGACGCCCACCACGGCAACGTCTACGTGCAGGGCTTCGCGCCCGACGGCGCCACGCAGCTCGGCCCCGCCGTGATGCCGGTGGCGGAGGCCGCGGCCGCGCTGGGGCCCGGCCCGGTCCGCGTCGTGGGCTCCGGGGCCGCGGCCCTGGCGGCCGAGGCGCGCGCGCGCGGGATCACCGCCGACGTGGACCCGGCCGCGCCCGTGCCCGACATCGCCTTCGTGGCTCGGCTCGGCCTGCTCGCCGACCCCGAGCGCGCGCCGCCGCGCCCCGCCTACCTGAAGGCGCCCGACGCGAAGCCGCCCGCCGCCGCCTTTTCCCTGTTCTGACGGGCCGGCGCGGGTGTCCTGGCTCGGCCGCGCCCCGGTCCGCCCCGCCCTGGCGGCCCTCGACACGGGCCACGCCCGGGCCGCGGCGCGCCTGCACGCGCTGTCCTTCGCGCACGGCTGGTCGGAGCTGGAGTTCGAGGGGCTGATCGCGGCGCCCTCGGGCTACGGCGAGGCGGCGCTCGACCCCCGCTCGGGCGCGCTGCTGGGCTTCGTGCTGTCGCGCGGGGCCGCGGGCGAGGCCGAGGTGCTGACGCTGGCGGTCGACCCCGCCCACCGCCGCCGCGGCATCGGCCGCCGCCTGCTCGACCACCACCTCGCCCGGCTCGCCCGGGCCGGCATCGGCACGCTCGCCCTGGAGGTCGAGGACGCCAACGCGGCGGCCCGCGCGCTCTACGGGGCGGCGCGCTTCGCCGAGGTCGGCCGCCGCGAGGCCTACTACCGGGGCCCCGACGGCCGCCGCGCGGCGGCGCTGATCCTGCGCCGCGCGACCGGCTGACCCGTGTCCGAAAGGTCGGCCCGCGCGCCGCACGCCGCCCACCCCGGACCGTCATCGACGTGAGCAAACGGCGGTGTAGGGCTCGGACGCGGCCGGGCGCGACCGGCCCAGCGGGGTCGGAGCGTGCTCACGGTGACGATGCGGCCTCTTCGACGGGACCCCTCCGGGCCCGCGCAACCCGTACCCGTCCCGCGCTGGGCCGGACGGGTCTCGGGCGCGGTCAGGCTGGCGCTGGTCGTCGTTCTCCTGGGGACCGGGGCCGCGGTGCTGCGCCCGCTCCAGCGGCTCGCGCGGGCGCGGGGCTGGCGGCTCGGCCGCGCGCTGCCGGTGCTGTTCTGCCGGGCGCTGTGCCTGTGCCTGAACCTGCGGCCGATCGTGCGCGGGCGGCTCGCCGGGGGCGCGGTGCTGCTCGCCCCCAACCACGTGTCCTGGCTCGACATCCCCGCCTTGGGCGCGGCCGGGCCGGTCGCCTTCGTGGCCAAGCGGGAGGTCGCGGCCTGGCCGCTCGTGGGCGCGCTGGCGCGGCTGCAGGGGGCGGTGTTCGTGGACCGGGCGCGCCGCCGCCACCTGCCCGCCACCAACGCCGCGATCGCCCGGCGCATGCTGGGCGGCCAGGCCGTGGTGCTGTTCGCGGAAGGCACGACCGGCTGCGGCAACCGGCTGCTGCCGTTCCGCACGGCGCATTTCGAGGCCGCGCGGGACGCGCTCCGCCTCGACCCGTCGCGGGTCCGCAGCCTCGTGCAACCCGTGTCGGTCGCCTACACGGCCCGCGGCGGGCTGCCGCTCGGCCGCGCCGGCCGCCCCGGCGTGGCCTGGTACGGCGACATGACGCTGCTGCCCCACCTGTGGGGCCTGCTCACGGGCGGCCCGCTCGACTGCGTGATCACCTTCCTGGAGCCGGTCGCCGTGGTTCGGACGTCCGACCGCAAGGCGGTCGCCCGCGCGGCCGAGCGCGCGGTGCGGCGCGCCACCGCGGCCGTGCTCAGGGGGCGCGCGGCCGAGGCC
>CAXTDZ010000030.1:0-33745 GCA_964243035.1 uncultured Lichenihabitans sp. | reverse complement strand
GTCCGCGAGGTCCGCCCGCGGGAACGTCCGCGCCCGCCGACAGGCCGCCGGCCGCCCAGGCCGTGGCGGCGAGCCCGGCCCAGGCCGCGGGGCCGAGCTTCTCCGCCACCTCGATCCGCCCCGTCCGCGACAGCAGCACGGCCGCGCCGAACGGCACGACCGACCAGGCGAGCGCGACCGCTTCCCACGGCGCGGGAACGTGGCCCGCCGCGAAGCCTATGGCCAGGATCGCGACGGCCGCGAAAGTCAGGCCGAGCCGCGTGGCGATGAAGACCGCGTGCCGCGCGCGATCGCCGGCGGACGCGCGTGCGTCCGGGTGGACCAGCAGGTCCATCATCTCGGCCGCCTTCGCGAAACCACTCACTCCACGCCTCGCCCGCACCTGAAAACCGCTGCGTTCGCGACCCACCATGCGAGCCCGGCCTTAAGGCCACCCTAAGCGGGTGCGGACAGGCCCGCGGAAGCCGATTAAGGCCGCGTTACCGAGGTCCGCCGCATTCGACCGCGCGGGTTGTTCTCGCCTTTCCGGCACGCGCGCTACGGTGGGGCGTGGTCGCCCCGGGCGGGCGGCGCTGCCGAGGTCGTCCCATGGTCTTCTTGCTGCGCTCGGCGCTCTGCATCGGCGTCGTCGTGCTGGCCCTCCCCCGGGAGGGAAGCGTGGCGCGCGACGCCGCGCTCCGCTCCGGAGCCTCGGCCGCGCGCGCCTTCTGCCGGTCCGACCCGGGCCGCTGCGCGGCCGCGCTGGAAGACGGGGTTTCCGCGATGCTGCCGCCAGCTCCCGAGGCGCGGGCGCCGCGCGCCGCGCGAACCGCCGCCGCGGAACCGCGAGGCCCGCGCCCGAACGCGCCCACTCGCGCGGGAACCGCCGCGCGCCTATATCCATCCCATGCTGACCATTGACGAGCTCGAACAAAACTTCGCCCTGATCGACGATTGGGAAGAGCGCTACCGCTACGTCATCGAGCTCGGCCGCGAACTGGACCCGCTGCCGCCCGACCGCCACACCGAAGCCAACCGGGTGAAGGGCTGCGCCAGCCAGGTGTGGCTGGAAACCAGCGTGGACCCCGGCGAGGCCGGGCCGGTGCTGTCCTTCCGCGGCGACAGCGACGCCCATATCGTCAAGGGCCTGATCGCCATCATGCTGGCGCTGTACTCCGGGCGGGCCGCCCGCGACATCGTGGCGACCGACGCGGCGGGGCCGATGAAGCGGCTCGGCCTGACCGAACATCTCACGCCCCAGCGCTCCAACGGGGTCCGCGCCATGGTGGAGCGCATGAAGCGCGACGCCGCCCGGGCGCTCGCGGCCTGACCCCGCACCGCCTTGCCGCCCGGGACGGCGCGGCCTACCTGTCGCGGGCAGCGAGGACGCAGCGATGACCAGTCTCACCAGGGTGCGGAAGTCCGACGCCGAATGGCGCGCGGAACTGACCCCCGAGCAGTACAGGGTGACGCGGCGGCACGGCACCGAGCGCGCCTTCACGGGTCCCTGGCAGGACACCAAGCGGGGGGGCACCTACGCCTGCGTGTGCTGCGGCGCCCCGCTGTTCCGGTCGGACGCGAAGTTCGACTCGGGCACGGGCTGGCCGAGCTTCTTCGCGCCGGTCGGGCCGGGCGCCGTGGCCGAGCACGCGGACCGCTCCTGGTTCATGCGGCGCACGGAGGTCCGCTGCGCGGGCTGCGACGCGCACCTCGGCCACGTGTTCCCCGACGGCCCACCCCCGACGGGGCTGCGCTATTGCATGAACGGCGTCGCCCTCGCCTTGCGCGAGGACGCCGCGTGACCGGGACGACCGCCTTCCCCGCCGTGGACGCGCCCGACCCGGTGGAGCCGCGCCCCGCGTCCCGGACCGTGCACGGCGTCGACCTCGTCGACCCCTACGCCTGGCTGCGCGCCGACAACTGGCAGGAGGTGCTGCGCGACCCCTCCCGCCTGCCCGCCGAGATCCGGGCGGTGCTGGACCGCGAGAACGCCTACGCGGACGCGGTTCTGGCGCCGCTCAAGGGCCTCCGCGCCGCGCTGGTGCGCGAGATGCGCGGGCGCATCAAGGAGGACGACGCCGAGGTGCCCGTCCCCGACGGCCCGTTCGAATACTATGGCCGCCACCGCGACGGGGGCCAGCACCCGCTGCTGTGCCGACGTCCCCGCGGCGGGGGCGAGGAAACCGTGATGCTCGACGGCGACGCGCTCGGCCGGGGCCGCGCCTTCTTCGACCTGGGCGACTCGCACCACTCGCCCGACCACCGCCTGCTCGCCTGGAGCGCCGACGACCGCGGCTCGGAACTCTACACGATCCGGGTCCGCGACATCGGGTCCGGCGCCGACCTGCCCGACGCCGTGCCCGACACGGAGGGCGGGGCGGTGTGGTTCACCGACGGCCGCGCGTTCCTTTACGTGCGGATCGACGACAGCCACCGGGCGAGCCGGGTGTTCCGCCACGTCCTCGGCACCGATCCCGCTGATGACGCGCCCGTGCTGGACGAACCCGACCCGGGCTGGTTCGTGTCCGTCGAGCGCGCGCGCTCGGGCGACGTCGCGGTGATCTCGATCCGCGGCCACGACGCGTCCGAGTGCCACCTCGTGGACCTGCGCGGCGGCGACCCCGCGCCCAGGCTCGTCGCGGGGCGCGAGCCGGGGCTGCGCTACACGGTGGACCAGCGTGGCGACCGGCTGTTCATCCGCACCAACGCGGACGGCGCGGAGGACTTCAAGGTCGTGGAGGCGCCCGCGGTCGGCGACGGCACCCGCGGACCGTGGGTGGACCTCGTTCCCCACGAGCCCGGCCGCCTGATCCTGAGCCACGCCGTTCTCGGGCGCCACCTCGTCCGGCTGGAGCGCCGGGACGGGCTGCCGCGCCTCGTGGTCCGCGTGCTGGAGGACGGCGCCGAGCACACGATCGCCTTCGACGAGGAGGCCTACGCGCTCGGCCTGGAGGCCGGGCTGGAACAGGACACGACCACCCTGCGCTTCGACTACGCGTCCATGGCGAGCCCCGACGCGGTGTTCGACTACGACATGGACGACCGGACGCGGGTGCTGCGCAAGCGCCGGGAGATCCCCTCCGGACACGACGCCGCGGCCTACGTGACGCGGCGTGTCTTCGCCACCGCGCCGGACGGCGCCACCGTGCCGGTGTCGCTGCTGCACCGTCGCGGCCTCGCGCTCGACGGCACGGCGCCGCTGCTGCTCTACGGCTACGGGGCCTACGGCCACGCGCTCCCCGCGTCCTTCGGCTCGAATCGCCTGTCGCTCGTCGACCGCGGCTTCGTTTACGCCATCGCCCACGTGCGCGGCGGCACCGAGAAGGGTTGGGTCTGGTACACGGACGGCAAGCTCGCCAACAAGCCCAACACGTTCGGCGACTTCATCGCCGCCGCGGAGCACCTGGCGGCCACGGGCTACACGCGGGCCGGGCGCATCGTGGGCCACGGCAGCAGCGCGGGCGGCCTCCTGATGGGCGCCGTCGCCAACCGGGCGCCGCCGGGCCTGTTCGCGGGCCTCATCGTGGGCGTGCCCTTCGTGGACGCGCTCACGACCATGCTGGACGAGACGCTGCCCCTGACCCCGCCCGAGTGGCTCGAATGGGGCGACCCCGTCCGGGACCGCGCGGCCTTCGACACGATCCGGAGCTACTCGCCCTACGACAACGTCGACGCCAAAGCCTACCCGCCCATCCTGGCGCTCGGCGGCCTGACCGACCCGCGTGTGACCTATTGGGAACCGGCCAAGTGGGTGGCCAAGCTCCGCGCGACCGCGACCGGCGGCGGCCCGGTGCTCCTGAAGACGAACATGGACGCGGGCCACGGGGGGGCGTCGGGCCGCTTCGACCGGCTCGAAGACACGGCGCTCGACTACGCCTTCGCGCTGGCCTGCGTGGATCTGGCGGACGCCTGAGGCGACGCTCAGACGCGCGCGGCCTCCTGACTTTCGATGAACGCCTTGAGCTCCGCCATCGAGGCGAACTGGTGGGTCCCGGCCTCGGTCTCGACCTCGATCATGCCGTTCGAGTACAGCACGTAGGACGCCGATCCCGCCGCGTAGCGGCCCACGACGCTCGGGCGAAGCGGGTGGTCGACGACCGGCGCGGCGACCTCCGCCGGCTCCTGCCCCGCATCCGGCACCTCTTCCGAAGCGGGCTCGACCTCCTCGCGGTGGTCCTCGTGCGCGAGGCCCGCGTTCGGGTCGACGTCGGCGTGCGGCGCGTCCTCCTCGGGCGCGGGGTCCGGGTCGTGATCATAGGTCGGGCGCAACAACTCCCCTCCCCCGTGCGGGAGATCGAACCCGTCGAGGCCGCCCGGCTCGACGGGTTCGGGCTCGGGTGCGCGGGGCTTCTCGGACTGGGGTTCGAACACGCGGGAAATGTCCCGCTCGCGCTGGGCGGCCCGCCGCGACAGGAAGCTCGCCAGGAAGTTGGGACGCTTTGCGGCGGGTTCGGCGGCCGCGTCGGGGTTGGTGGGCGGCAGGATCGGCGGAGGGCCGACGGCGATCTCGTCCGAAGCCCGGGCGCCCTCGACTGGGAAGGCGAGGGCCGGGATGGGACGGGCTTCGGGCGCGGGTTCCGGGTCGGCCGGGGCGAGGATCGGGGTTTCGAGCGCGTCGGGGACGCCATCTTCCCCCGCGCGGGGGAGGACGTCGACATCCTCGGGCGGGCTGGCGACCGCGGCCACTTCCGGCAAGGCGGCGTCGACGGCGGCGCGGGTTTCGGCTGCCCTCGGCAGGGCTTCCATCGCGGCGCGGAGCGCGTCGAGGCGGCCGAGGATCGCGGCCAGCACGAAGACGACGCAGCCCGCCGACCCCGCGACCGACCCGGCGATCACCTCCGTCCATCCCTGTTCGAAATGGATGTCCGGCACCCCCGCGGCGATGGAGGCTCCACCGAGCAGGACGAGCGCGATGCTCAAGGCGTAGGCCGCACGGATCATGGATCAAGCTTTCGGTCGCGGGTTCCGGTGTCTTCGAGATCGGGAAGATCATTCCGCGGAGAAACCAATAAACCGAAATCCGCGGTACAGTACAGCGGCCGGTGTTGCCGCCCGCCTCGGTCAACAAGAAGATTGCGGTTGCCGCTGACGCCCCCGCCGCTATGTCCATGCGCGACGCCGTGGCGCTGCGACGCCACGGTCGGCCAGCCCAGGAGAACGATCATGGCCTTCACGCTTCCCGACCTGCCCTATCCCCACGACGCCCTGCAACCGTTCATGTCCAGGGAAACCCTGGAGTTTCACCACGACAAGCACCACCAGGCCTATGTCACCAACGGCAACAACCTCCTGAAGGGGACGGAGTTCGAGGACAAGCCGCTGGAGGAGGTCGTCAAGGGGTCGTTCGGCAAGAACGCCGGCCTGTTCAACAACGCGGGCCAGCACTTCAACCACATCCACTTCTGGAGGTGGATGAAGCCGAACGGCGGCGGCAAGCCCTCCGGCCAGGTCGAGAAGGCCATCACCGACAGTTTTGGGGGCTTCGACAAGTTCAGCGAGGCTTTCGTCCAGGCCGGCACCACCCAGTTCGGCTCGGGCTGGGCGTGGCTCACCTTCAAGGACGGCAAGCTGGAGGTGACCAAGACCGCCAACGGCGAGAACCCGCTGGTGCACGGCGGCACGCCGCTGCTCGGCGTCGACGTGTGGGAACACTCCTACTACATCGACTACCGCAACCGGCGCCCCGACTACCTCAAGGCCTTCGTTGACCACCTCGTCAACTGGGACTACGTGGACGAGCTCTACGCGGCCGCGGCGCGCTGAGCCTTAAGGCTTTGGTGAGCGCGGACCGTTAACCCTCCGGGGCCGGCGGCGCGACGAAGGCGTCGCCCGGCACGGCTCCGGAGCTTCCCGCCGCGGGCCGGGCTAGACTGGAAAGGCACCGGTTCCCGCCCCCATGTACAGGCACCTGCTTTCGGTCGGCGGCCTCACGCTCCTGTCGCGCGGGACGGGGTTCCTGCGCGACATCGTGGTCGCGGCGGTGCTGGGGGTGGGCGTCATCTCGGACGCCTTCGTGGTGGCCTTCCGCCTGCCCAACCATTTCCGCACCATCTTCGGCGAGGGCGCCTTCAACTCGGCCTACGTGCCCTCCTACGCCCGGGTGCTGGAAACCGGCGGGCGGGCGCAGGCGGGCCGCTTCGCAAGCCAGATCTTCACGATCCTGCTCCTGTCCCAGGTGGTGCTGCTCGCCCTCGCGCTCCTGTTCACGCCCACCTTCGTGCGGCTGCTGGCGCCGGGCTTCGAGGACAACCCCCAGAAGTTCGGGCACGCGGTCGCGATGACGCGGGTGACCTTCCCCTACCTGCTGTTCGTCACGCTCGTGACCCTGCAGTCGGGCACGCTGAACGCCAACCGGCGCTTCACGGCCGCGGCCTTCGCGCCCGTGATCATGAACGTCGTCATGGTGGGCTTCCTCGGCCTGGCCTTCCTGTTCCCCGACGCGGGGATGGCGGCCAGCACCGGCGTCACGGTCTCGGGCGTGGGGCAATTCCTCCTCCTGTTCGTCGCGGCCCGGCGCGCGGGCGTGCTGGAGCGCTTCGTGCGGCCCCGCTGGACGCCCGACGTGCGCCGCTTCTTTCGCGCGCTCGGGCCGGCCGTGATCGGCTCGGCGGGCGTGCAGATCGCGATCTTCGCCGACACGATCATCGCGTCCCTGCTGCCCACCGGCGGCCCGTCGTCGATCTACTACGCGGACCGCATCTACCAGCTCCCCATCGGGGTGATCGGCATCGCGGCGGGAACCGTGCTGCTGCCCGAGATGAGCCGCCGCATCGCCAACGGCGACCCGCGGGGCGCCCTGCACGCGCAGAACCGGACGGTCGCGCTGACGCTGGCGCTGTCGGCCCCGTTCTTCATCGCGTTCACCCTGATGCCGCGCGAGATCATGGCGGGCGTGTTCCAGCACGGTCGCTTCTCGGGAAGCGACGCCGCGCAGTCCGCGGCGGTGCTCGCGGCCTACGGCACGGGCCTGCTGCCGGTGGTGCTGATCCGCTCGGCGGTGTCGAGCTTCCAGGCACGGGGCGACACCGCCACGCCAATGGTCGCGGCCTTGGCCGCGGTCGCCTGCAACGTCGGTCTGAAGCTCCTGCTCTACAAGCCGCTCGGCCCGGTGGGGCTCGCGACCGCCACGGCGGCGGGCGCCTGGATCAACCTGCTGATCCTGGTCGCGCTCGCGACCTACCGCGGCGTGATGCGGCTCGACGACACGGTTGCGCGCGTGGCGGTGGCCGTGGACGCGGCCTGCCTGGCGCTGAGCGCCTTCATCCTGGTCGGCGATCCGATGGTGGCGCGCGCGGTCGCGGGCCTGTCCACCGCGCGCGAACTGGTGCTGCTCCTGGTGGGCCTGCCCGCGGGCGTCCTCTACCTCGCGGTGCTGGGCGCGGCCCTCGCGTTCCTGGGCGTCAGGCTCCCCGGCGTGCCGCGGCGGGTCGCGGCGCGGTTGCCCGGGTTCGCGCCGCCCCCGTCAACGCAGGATGCCTGACCCCGCGACGTCCCGGGCCAGCACGTCGAGGCCGCGCCGCAGCCGCTGCAACGTGCCGGCCGCGGGACCGTCCGGCGCGGGTTCCGAGGGCGTGCGGCCCTCGGCGACCGCCGCGAAGGCGCCGTCGAGCCAGGCGCGCCACCGGTCGCGGCCCTCGCCCGTCAGGGCGTCCGCGACGGCCGCGTCGTGGGGAACGGCGAGCATGGCGGCCCCGAGCCGGCGCAAAAGCGCGTCGGCCGCGATGATGCGGTCGAGGGCGGCGTGGCGCTTGCGCCCGGGCTCCTGGAGGGCGCGGGCGAGCGAGGCTTCAAGGTTGCTGTTGGCCAGGCCCGCGGCCCGGCGCGCGGTCTCCATCCGATCGGCCTGGGCCGCCTCGGGCCGGCCCAGCACGCTCACGGCCAGCGCGCGGTAGGCGAGCAGCGTCGCGCGCAGGTCGCGTTCGAGCCGGTTCGGCTCCCAGGTCGGCCACAGCACCGTGCAGGCCGCGACCGCCGCGACGCCGCCCACCAGCGTGTAGAGCGTCCGCATCCCGGCCGTCACCCAGCCGCTGCTGCCGGGCTCCGCGAGGTCGAACACCGCCACCACGAGCGGCGTCAGGCAGGCGATGTAGGCCCCGTAGCTGACCTGCCGGACCGAGAAGCCCAGGATCGACAGGGGAATGAGCAGCGCCGCCGTCGCCAGCGGGGTGTCGGGGAACAGCGACAGCGCAGCCCCGACGCCCGCGCCCACCACGGTGCCGCCCACGCGCTCCAGCGCGCGCTGCCAGGTCGCGGCGAAAAAGGGCTGCATGGTGAGCGCGACCGTGATGGTGAGCCAGTGCGCGTAGGGCGTCCACCACACGAGCGAGAGCGCGACCGCGGGCGTGGTCACCGCGGTGGCGCGGGCCGCGTGGCGCAGGATCGCGGACCCCCAGGTGAGTTCGTCGCGCAACGGACCCCACAGCCGCGCCGCCAGGACGCCGCCCTCGCGCGCGACGGTTTCGGCCCGCAGGTTGGGGCGGAGGTCGCCGTCCAGGACGCGGGTCACCACCCGCAGGCTGTCCACGACGGCGTCGGCGAGCGTCCGCAGGGAGCCCACGTCCTTCATGTCGCGGATCATGTTGTCGAGCGAGGCGCGCAGGCGGTCGGGATCGGGCGACCGCTCGAAGCTGAGCAGGAGCAGGACGGGGCGGAGGCGGCGGAGCAGCCGGTCGGCGTCCGCCCGAACGCCCGTCCCCTCGTCGGCCTCCAGCAGCCCTGCGAGGACGATGAGCTCGCCGAAGAGCTGGTCGGCGAGGTCGAGCAGCAGCAGCACCGTCGTGCCGCGCCCGGACAGGAGGTCGCGCGAGCGGATCGAGCCCGCGGCGAGGCTCCGCGCGTCCTCGATCGCGGCGCGCACGCCGCGCCGGTGCCCGCGCGCGTGGGCGTCCCAGGCCTCGGGCGGCGCGTCCGCGCGCAGCAGCGCGCGCAGGTCGGCGGTGAGCGCCTCCAGGCGCCTCCAAACCTGTTCCACGGCCCGCGCCGCCGGCCGGTCGGACTGCACGCGCCAGATCACCAAGGTCAGGACGCTCGCCCAGAGCCCGCCCGCGACGAAGGCCGCGGCGAGCAGGCCGGCACCGGGCGGCGTCAGCGGCTTGTCGATGGCGAGCGCCAGCACCACGATCAGGATGTTGCCGACCGTCTGCGCCCTGAGGCCCCAGACCCGCGCCATGCTGAACAGGAAGACGCCGGCGGCCGCGGCGGGCACCACGGCCGGGAGCCCGACGGCCCGCAGCAGCCCGAAGGCGGCCCAGGTCGTGGCGCCGAGCACGGTGAAGCTCAGCAGCATCGGCAGGCGCTGGGCGAGGTTGCCGCCAACGTCGCAGAAGCACGTGATCATCGCGGCCGAAGCCGCGATCAGCAGCGCGGGCGAGCCGACCCATCGGGCGACGACGAGAAAGACGGCCGAGGCCAGCGCCGCGCGCAGCCCCTCGGCGACGCTGATCCCCGACAGGTCGAGGCCGATCGGCAGGCGGTAAAGGTCCGGCCCGGGGTCGCGCGTCGTGCCGCGCCGCGCGGGCCGCGGCTCGGGGGCGGAGGGGGCGCTCACAACCCGCTCACAGTCATCGGGCGCGCGCGGGACGCGGCGCTCAGTCCTCGCGCGGATCGCGATCCGGCACGACCGCGGTCGCCAGCACCGCGCAAACCGCGCCCAGGGTCGTGCCCGCGATCATGTCTCCCACGAAGTGAAAGTCCGCGCCGTAGAGGCCCAGGGCGACCAGGGCTACGGGAAGTCCCGCGAGCGCGCGCCAAGCCGGGTAGCGGCGCCAGAACACGGCGGCCGGGGCCGTCACCGCGGTCATGTGACCGGAAGGGAACGACGACCATCCCGCGCCGCCGTGAAAGGGCGCGAAACCGTAGGCGCCGTCCCTGATCCAGGACGGATTGTCGTTGACCCAGGTTTCGGGCCACAGCCGGCCGAAGGCGAACTTCAACTCGTCCTTGATCATGATCGCGACAAGGGCGGCCACCGACGCGCAAAGCAGCGCGCGCAGCAGCGGGCTCCGGCACCGGCCCGACAGCGCCGCGGTTCCCAGCCCGAGGAAGCCGATCGCGGCCACGGGCGGAACAGGGTCCACGATATGGGTCAGGGCGCGAAACACGGTCGCGCCGTGCAGGACCGCGTGCGACCAGGTCGCGGCCGACCGGTCGAGGAACAGGATCGACAGCAACGAGGCCGCGCAGCCGCCCCCCACCCAGACGAGGGCCGCCCGCCACCGCGGGTCGGGCCGCCCCGTCGCGGCCGAGGACCGCGCATCGCCGAACGGCTCCGACATCGTCCCCACGTCCCGCCTCACGAGAAGCTCATCGAGACCTGGATGGCACCCGTGTTGCCCGTGACGCGAAGCGCGACGTGCTCGCCCGTCCGACGGAGCGTCACGTCGACCCGGGCGCCTTCGAAGCCGAGATTGCGCAGCGTGATCTCGTCCGCGAAGGAGGGAAGCCGCGGGTTGCGGAAGCGGATCGCGCGCGCGAACGGGTCGAACTCCAGGCCCAGGCAGGCCTGGAGCAGGAGGAACGGGGTGCCCGCGGCCCAGGCCTGGGGGGAGCAGGCCACGGGGTAGAGCGTCGGCCCTCCCCCGCGGCGGCGGCGGAAACCGCAGAAGAGTTCCGGCAGACGGCGAAGGTCCATGTAGGTCGCGGCCGCGAAAAGGCCCTCGAACACGCGCTCGGCCAGATCCGTGAAGCCGTAGCGCGCCATGCCTTCCGCAATCAGCGAGTTGTCGTGCGGCCACACCGACCCGTCGTGGTAGGACATCGGGTTGTAGCGCGCCTGCCCCATGGCCACCGTCCGGATGCCCCAGCCGGAGAAGAAGTCCGTGCCCAGCATGTCCTCGGCGACGCGCTTCGCCCGGTCCGGCCGCGCGATGCCGGACCACAGCACCTGGCCCGCGTTGGACGTCCGGACCTTGCAGGGCGCCTTGCGCCCGTCCAACGCGATCGCGTAGGTGCCGATGTCCTCGCACCAGAAGGCGTCCTCGAACTTCGCCGCCAGATCGGCGGCCTGCGCGTCGAGCCGGTCCGCCCGGTCCGCGTCACCCAGCCTGCGGGCCGTGCGGGCCGCGAGCCGACGCGCCAGGTAGGCGTAGCCCTGCACCTCGCAGAGCGCGATCGGGCCTTCGGCGAGGGTCCCGTCGACGTGGTAGACGGCGTCGTAGGAGTCTTTCCAGCCCTGGTTCTGCAGCCCGCTGTCGGTCGCGCGGTGGTATTCGAGGAACCCGTCGCGGTCGCGGTCGCCAGGGCCGTCCATCCAGTCGAGCGCGCGTTCCACCGCGGGCCACAGCGTTCGGAGCGCGTCGAGGTCGCCCGTCCGTTCCAGGTAGAGGCCGGCCAGAACCACGAACAGGGGCGTGGCGTCGATCGTGCCGTAGTAGAGGCCGAAGGGGACCTCGCGCAGCACCGCCATCTCACCGCCGCGCATCTCGTGGACGACCTTGCCGGGCTCCGCGTCGGACTTCTCGTCGAACCCGTCGGCCTGAAAGGCTGCGAGCCGCGCGAGCACGCCGCGCGCGACGCCGGGGTCGAACCACAGCATCTGGATGGCGGTCAGGATGCCGTCGCGGCCGAAGGTGGTGGAGTACCAGGGTGTGCCCGCGTAGGGGTAGGGCCCCTGATCGGTCTCGGTGACCAGCATGTAGAGGTCCGCGGCCGAGCGGCACAGCACCTCGTTCAGGATGTCGTTGGATGTCTCGACCGTGGCGATGTCGCGGGTGACGGCGCGCTGGTGCCGGTTCGCGTCGATGAAGCCCTTGAAGAAGGTCTGCGAGAGCGGGGCGGTGACCCCGGAACACTCGACGGCCAGGAACAGGGTGGTCGAGGTCTCCGGGGCGAGCGACAGCGCGAAGGTCGCGGCGCCCCCGACGAGGCTGGCCGGCGCGGGGTCGAAGGCGACCAGGGTTTGGCGCGTGAGGCCGTCGAGGCCGGCGTAGCTGAAGCGGACGGCCTTGTCGCTCTCGACGGTCTGGGTCACGGTGCCGCGCTGCTTCCTGCGGCTGCCGCGGACCTCGAACAGGTCGCTGAAGTCGGCCCCGAACGAGAGCGAAACCGTGAAGCCGAGCTCCAGGCCGCCGTGGTTCGTGACGTTGACGCGCTGGTGCGCGACGCCGCCCCACAGGTAAATGGTGCGCGTGATATGGATGGTGTCGCGGGGCAGGACGATCTTGCCGTCGCGGTAGATGTCGGCGTTGGTCAGGTCCACCGACATCGCGACGTTGTCGTCGCGCACGGTTGCGCCCAGCAGCAGCGGCTGCACGCCGTTGATGAGCAGCTCAAGCCGCGACAGGAAGCGGGTGTCGTGGTTGAACAGCCCGTCCGGGCCGCCGGCGGAGGCGCCCACGTCGCCGTGGGCGTCGAACACCGCGAAGGTGTCGCCGTGCTTGAGGACGTGGCGGGGCCGTGAGGACGGCCCCGTCGCGGTGATGTAGAACTGGCCCTGCTCGGGAGCGGGATCCTTGTCGAGGTTGGACTCCAAGGGACCGCCGCCGGCGATCATTGGATCTCCGTGGCCCCGAATCGGCCGCCGGCCTGGGGCATGATCGTGTCGAGCGACAGGTCGGTCTGCGCGCGGATGTCGGCCGCACGGGAACCCAGGGGGGCTGTGGCGAGCTGGCGCTGGTACAGGTCCACGTAGTCGCGCGCCATGCGCCCGGCCGTGAAGCGCTTGTCGAACTGGCGGCGCACGCCGCGGCGATCCAGCGACAGGACTTCCGGGAGAGCCGCGACGGCCTCCTCCATGGTGGTCACGATGCGCCCCGTCACCCCGTCGTCCATCACCTCGGGCACCGAGCCGCACTTGAAGGCCAGCACAGGCGTGCCGCAGGCCATGGCCTCGATCATCACCAGGCCGAAGGGCTCCGGCCAGTCGATCGGGAACAGCAGCGCGCGCGCCTCGCCCAGGAACTTGGTCTTGCCGCGCTCGTCCACCTCGCCGATGAACTCCACCTCCGGGTGGTCCTGGATCAGCGGGTGGATCACCTCGCGGAAATAGTCCGCGTCGGCGCGGTCCACCTTGGCCGCGATCTTCAGCGGCATCCCGAGCGACTTGGCGAGCTCGATGGCGCGGTCCGGACGCTTCTCGGGGGAGATGCGGCCCAGGAACGCCAGGTAGCCGCCGCGCGGCTCGAAGTTCGGCGCGTGCAGGTCGGCGGGCAGCCCGTGCAGGATGGTGGAGGAGAAGTTGGCGTCGGGGATCGGCAGACGCTGCGCGTTGGAGATCGACACCACGGGCATCTTGGGGAAGGCGCGGTAGAACGGCCACAGGTCGGGCAGGTCCTGCCGGCCGTGCAGGGTCGTCACCGTCTTGTATTCCAGCCCGCGGAACAGCGGGAAGTGGACCATGTCGATGTGGAAGTGCAGGATGTCGAACGAGTCGGCCAGCCGGCGCACCTTGTCGGCCATGATCGTGTAGTGGGGCAGCCATTCCTTCATCGTGTCGGACAGCCGGATCGCCTCGGGCGTGCAGGCGAACAGGTTGGCGGCCGTGATGGAGTCGCCGCTGGCGAACAGCGTCACGTCGTGCCCCTGGTTCACGAGTTCCTCAGACAGCCAGGACACGATGCGCTCGGTGCCGCCGTAGAGCCGGGGCGGCACGCTCTCCATGAGCGGGGCAATCTGGGCGATCTTCATAGTCAAGGAACTCCCGGTTCGTGAACGGACCGACGTGACGGCTAAGTCTTGGCCGTAACGCTCCCCTAAGTTCAATTGTTCCGCACCGCAACACGCGCTAAGGCTGGGGCGGTCGGACACGGGCGGTGCCGGCCGGGGGCGCGGCGCCGCGCCCCCCTCCGGGCCGTCTTTGTTCGGGCTCGGGTTTTTGGCCGCCACGCGAGACCGATCCGCGATGATCTTCGACCGCCCCCTGGGGGAAACCTGCTTCTTCTTCGATGTGGACGGCTCGCTGATCGACATCGCGCCCCGCCCCGAGGCCGTGGTGGTGCCGCCCGAGCTCGTCCGGGACCTCCAGCGGGTCGCGGGTGCCGTCGAGGGCGCCCTGGCGCTGGTCAGCGGACGCTCGGTCGCCCAGCTCGACGCCCTGTTCGGCGCCGGCCTGTTCCGCGCCAGCGGCGTCCACGGCGCGGAGATGCGCTACGAGCCAGACGGGCCCACGGTGGTGTCGAGCGTCGACGCCATCCCCGACGCGCTGTGGGAGGACCTCGCCCGCGTGCTCCTCGCCTACCCGGGGACCTTCGCCGAGAACAAGCGGTTCAGCTTCGCCGTCCACTTCCGGGCCGTGCCGCAGGCCCGCGACGCCCTGCATCGCGAGCTCGTCAGCCTGATGGCTCGGCACGACGTGTCCGGGCTGCGGCTGATGCCGGGCCACAGCGTCTTCGAGCTGAAGCGCCAGAACTTCAACAAGGGCGTGGCGATCCGGCGGTTCCTGGCCCAGCCGCGCTTCGCCGGACGCAAGCCGGTGTTCGTGGGCGACGACGTCACGGACTACCCGGGGTTCGAGGCGGCGCGGGACCTGGGCGGCCTCGCCTACGGGGTCGGGGCGTGCATCCCGGGCACCACGGACACGTTCGCCTCGCCCGCCGAGGTCCGTCGCTGGGTGTCAGCCATCGCCGAGCGGGAAACGGAGCACGCGTGAGGGTGGCCGCGCCGCGCAACCTCGACTACGCGCTGATCGGCAACTGCCGCGTCGCGGCCCTGGTGGACACGGAAGCCCGCATCGTCTGGTGGTGCACGCCCCGCTTCGACTCCGACCCGCTGTTCTCGCGCCTGCTCGCGGGAGACGAGGAGAAGGGGTTCTGCGACGTCGTGCTGGCCGACAAGGTCGAGAGCCGGGCCGCCTACGGGCGCAACACCGCGGTGCTGGAAACGGTGCTGACCGACGCCGCGGGCGCGGCCGTGCGGATCACCGACTTCGCGCCGCGCTTCGAGCGGTTCGAGCGCACCTTCCGCCCCGCCCAGCTCGTCCGCCGCATCGAGCCCGTCGCGGGCCTGCCCCGCATCACGATCCGGGTGCGGCCCACCTACGACTACGGCCGCCGCGTCACCGAAACCGCGAGCGGATCCAACCACATCCGCTACATCGGCGGCGACCACGTCACCCGCCTGACCACGGACGCGCCGCTGTCCTACATCGAGCGGGAGGTCAGCTTCGCGCTGAACCGCCCGCTGACGCTGGTGTTCGGGCCGGACGAGCCGTTCCTGAGCGGGCTGGAGGCGACCGCGCTCGACTTCCTCGCGCGCACGCGAGACCATTGGCTCGACTGGGTGCGGCGCCTGGCGGTCCCCTACGAGTGGCAGGCGGAGGTGGCCCGCGCGGCCATCACGCTAAAACTCTGCTCGTTCGAGGAAACGGGCGCGATCGTGGCCGCGCACACGACCTCCATCCCCGAGGCGAACGGGTCGACCCGCAACTGGGACTACCGCTTCTGCTGGCTCCGCGACGCCTTCTTCGTGGTGCACGCGCTGAACCGCCTCGGCGCCACCGACACGATGGAGTCCTACATCAATTACATCACCGACCTGGCGCCCCCCGACGAGGGCCACCTCGCCCCCGTCCACGGCATCGTGCCCGGGACGCCGCTCGACGAGTGGGTCGCGCCCAACCTGGGGGGCTTCCGCAACAACAGGCCCGTCCGCGTCGGCAACGAGGCCGCGACCCAGGTCCAGCACGACGTCTACGGCAGCGTGGTGCTGGGCGCCACGCAGATGTTCGTCGACGAGCGGCTGCCCCGGATGGGCGACGAGGCCCTGTTCCGGCGCCTGGAGGGGCTCGGCCGGCAGGCGCTGCGCTACGCCCTGGAGCCCGACGCCGGCATCTGGGAGTACCGGGGGCGCAAGCGGGTCCACACCTATTCGGCGGCGCTGTGCTGGACGGCCTGCGACCGCCTGGGACGCATCGCGGCCCGGCTCGGCCTGCGTCCCGAGGCCGCCCGGTGGTCGGGCGAGGCCGCGCGGCTCCGGGCGACGATCCTCGACCGCGCGTGGGACGGCAGCCGCGGCGCGTTCACCGGGGCGTTCGGTCAGCCGGACCTCGACGCGAGCAACCTCCTGCTTCCGGAGCTCGGCTTCATCGCGGCCCGGGACGAGCGCTTCGTCGGCACCGTCGAGGCCACGGGCCGCGAGCTGCTGCGGGGCGGCAAGGTCATGCGCTACACGGCCGCGGACGACTTCGGCCTGCCCGAGACCGCCTTCCTGGTCTGCAATTTCTGGTACGTCGACGCCCTGCACCAGGTCGGCCGCCGCGACGAAGCGCGCGAGCGGTTCGTCGACATCTTGTCTCACCGCAACCATTTTGGCATCCTGTCCGAGGACCTCGACGCCGCGACCGGCGAGCTGTGGGGCAACTTCCCCCAAACCTATTCCATGGCGGGCATCATCAACTCGGCCATGCGATTGTCACAGAGTTGGGAGGAGGCTTGGTGTCTCGACTTGTGATCGTTTCCAATCGCGTGGTGGTGCCGGAGCCGGGCAAGGCGGCCCCGCCCGGCGGCCTCGCGGTCGCGGTCAACGCGGCGCTGAAGGACAAGTCGGGCCTTTGGTTCGGGTGGAGCGGCAAGGTCGACGACAGCCCGACGCTGGAGCCCACCGTCGCGGTGCGCGACAACATCACCTACGTCGTGACCGACCTGTCCTCGGCCGACTACCAGGAATATTACAACGGCTTCGCCAACCGGGTGCTGTGGCCGATCCTGCACTACCGGGTGGACCTGGCGGAGTTCAGCCGCTCGGACCTGACCGGCTACCTGCGGGTCAACGGGCTGTTCGCCGACCAGCTCGCCAAGCTGATCGAGCCCGACGACATCGTCTGGGTGCACGACTACCACCTGATCCCGCTCGCGCGGGAGCTGCGGCAGCGCGGCTTCGAGAACCCGATCGGCTTCTTCCTCCACATCCCCTGCCCGCCGCCAGACCTGCTGTTCACCATCCCCAAGCAGGAACTTTCTTTGGGCGTGCTCAGCCACTACGACCTGGTCGGCTTCCAAACCGAGAACGACCGCGACAACTACGGCCGCTACCTCGCGATGTCGAAGGCGAGCGTCAGCCGCGACGGCACCGCCTTCTCGGTGGAGGGCCGGGTGACGCGCATCGGCGCCTTCCCCGTGGGGATCGAGACGGCGGCCTATGCCGACGTCGCCAGGCAGGGCGCTAGTTCCGACTTCGCCGGGCGCGTGCGGACCAGCCTCGACGGCACGCGGCTGCTCATCGGCGTCGACCGGCTCGACTATTCCAAGGGCATCATCCACCGCTTGGAGGCCTTCAAGCACTTCCTCGACACCGAGCCCGACTGGCGCAGCCGCGTCACCCTGCTCCAGATCACGCCCAAGAGCCGCGAGGAGATCCCCGAGTACGGCGACATGGTCCGGGCCGTGAACGAGCTCGTGGGCGACGTGAACGGCAGCTTCGGCGAGGCAGCCTGGACGCCCCTGCGCTACGTCAACCGCTCCTACTCGCGCACCGACCTCGCGGGCCTGTTCAGGCAGGCCGCGGCGGCCCTGGTCACCCCGCTGCGCGACGGCATGAACCTCGTCGCCAAGGAGTTCGTGGCCGCCCAGGACCCGGAAAACCCCGGTGTGCTGATCCTGTCGCAGTTCGCGGGCGCGGCCGCGGAGCTCGACGGCGCCCTGATCGTCAACCCGCACGAGACCGAGGGCATGGCGGCCGCCATGACGGAGGCGCTCGACATGCCGCTCGACGAGCGCCGCGCCCGGCACGCCCGCATGTACGCGCGCATCGCCGAGCACGACATCGCCTGGTGGGCCGAGACCTTCCTGGCGCGGCTGACCGACACGCGCCGGTCGTTCCTGATCGGGCAGCTCCGCTCGCTCTTCAGCTGAGGGGCCGGGCCGCGGGGCCCGACCCCCCTTCCGCTCAGACGCCGGTGACGAGCGTGTCGATCCGCAGCGGCAGGTCGCGCAGGCGCTGCCCGGTCGCGTGGTAGACCGCGTTGGCGACCGCGGCCGAGGTCCCCACGATGCCGATCTCGCCGATGCCCTTGATGCCGAGCGGGTTGACCAGCGTGTCCTCCTCGGGGACCAGGATGACCTCCACGTCCACCACGTCGGCGTTCACGGGGATCAGGTAGTCGGCGATGTTGGTGTTGACGTAGCGCGCCGCCTTGGCGTCGATTTCCGTCTGCTCGTGCAGGGCCGAGCCGATGCCCCAGATCATGCCGCCCATGTACTGGCTGCGCGCGGTTCGCGTGTTCATGATCCGCCCCGACGCGAAGGCGCCCACGATGCGCGGCACGCGGATCTCGCGCGTCTGCGCGTGGACCCGCACTTCCACGAACTGCGCCCCGAAGGCGAACTGCATCCGGTCGGGCAGCTTGGCGCCGCCGAGCGGCTGCGCGGCGCCCTTGTAGAGGGCCTGCATCGCGCCGGGCTTGGCGCCGTGCGGCATCCACTCGGCGTATTCCTCGATGGCGCCGATGTTGCGCTTGGCGAGCGCCTCGGCGAGGTCGGCCGAATGCGTCGTCTCATTGGTCAGCTTGGCCCGGATCGCGTCGCAGGCCTGCGCCACCACGTTGCACACGCTGGCCGTGGTGATGGAACCGCCCGACACGGGGGCCGGCGGCCAGTTGGTGTCGCCCAGCGCCACCGTCACCTTGTCGACCGGCAGGCCGAGCCGCTCGGCCGCGATCTGCGCCACCACGGTGTAAATGCCGGTGCCGATCTCGTGGCTCGCGGTCTCGACCCGCGCGGTGCCGTCGGGAAGCAGGCGCACGCGGGCCGCGGCCGGCGCCATCTGGGTCGGGTAGGCTGAGGTCGCGCAGCCCCAGCCCACCAGCCACTCGCCGTCGCGCATGGAGCCCGGCTTGGCCGAGCGCCTAGACCAGCCGAAGGCTTCCGCGGCCTGGTCGAAGCACGGCATCAGCGAGCGGCTCGTGTAGGGCAGGCCCTTGATGGGCTCCTTCTGCGTGTCGTTGACGCGGCGCAGTTCAACCGGGTCCATGTCGAGCGCCACCGCGAGCTCGTCCATCGCGCTTTCCAGCGCGAAGAAGTAGGGCGTCTCGGCCGGCGCCCGCATGAAGCCCGGCGTCGAGCGGTCGGCCCGCACGATGGTGACGTTGCTCGCGATGTTGGGGCAGGCGTACATGCGGGTGGAGGCGTCCGTGCCCGCGACCGCGTAGGGGTCGGGGCGCGAGGTGACCTCGAAGCCGTCGTGGCTCAGCGCCTGGAGCCTGCCGTCGCGCGTCGCGCCGAGCTTGATCCGGTGCCGCGTCTCGGCCCGGTAGGTCGCGACTGTGAAGCCCTGGTCGCGGGTCACGACCAGCTTGACGGGCCGGTTGAGTCGCTTGGCCGCGACCGCCACGATGGCGGTTCGCTGGGTGAGGCTGCCCTTGGACCCGAAAGCGCCGCCGATGAACGGGCTCACCACCCGGATGCGGCTCGGGTCGACGCCGATCTGCGCCGCCAGGCCGTTCTTGATACCGTACAGGTTCTGGGTCGGCTCGTAGAGCGTCAGGTTGGGCCCGTCCCAGACCGCGGTGGTCGAGAACAGCTCGATCGGGTTGTGGTGCTGGGTGGGGGTCGAGTAGGCGGCGTCGACCGTCACGGGCGCGGACGCGAAGGCGGAGACGAAGTCGCCCACCTTCGGATCCTCGTGCTTCTTGTTCTGCGTCGCGAGCTCGTGGTCGACCGTGCCGGGCGAGTCGAAGGTCGCGGACGGCGCATCGACCGCGTAGTCGACCGCGATGCGGTGGGCCGCGTCGCGCGCCGTCTCGTAGGTGTTGGCGATCACCACGGCGATCGGCTGGCCGCCGTACTCGATGCGCGGCGAGGACAGCGGCACCACCGTGTTGGACGCGGGGCCGCCGTCGGAGGAGAAGGCCACGTGTTTGATGGCCTCGGCCATGGTCTCGTGCGTGAGGATGTCCAGGACGCCCGGCAGGGCCCGGGCCTCCTTAAGGTCCATGGACCTGACGCTGCCGCGCGCGATGCCGCTCGTGAGCAGGAAGGCGTAGGCCACGTCGGCAACGGGCGCGTCGGCCGCGTAGAGGGCCGCGCCCGTGACCTTGGCGCGTGCGTCGTAGCGCGGGACGGGCTGGCCCATGTTGGCCTTGGGAGGAGGTGCTGCGACGGACATGGGATCAAACCTCCAGCGTGGCGGCTTGCAGGAGCGCGCGCACGACCGTCTTCTGGCCGAGGGCGACCTTGTAGGCGTTGAACTCGCGGGGGGTGGCGCCCGCGAAGGCGAGTTTGGCGGCCGCTTCCGCCGCCGCGGCGTCGAGCACCTTGCCCTGCAGCGAGGCCTCCGCCTCCCGCGCCCGCCAGGGCACGGTGGCGACGCCGCCCAGCGCGATGCGGGCTTGCCGCACGGTCCGGCCGTCGAGGTCCAGCGCCACCGCGGCCGAGGCCAGCGCGAACTCGTAGGATTGGCGGTCGCGGATCTTGAGGTAGAGCGAGCGCCTGGTCCAGGGCGCGGCCGCAATCGTGAAGCCGGTGATGACCTCGCCGGGCCGCAGCACCGTCTCGACGTGCGGCGTGTCGCCCGGCTGACGGTGCAGCTCCGTGAAGGGCAGCGTGCGCGTGCCCTGCGGCCCCGCGATCTCCACCGTGGCGTCGAGCGCGGCCAGGCCCTGGGCGAAGTCGCCCGGGTAGGCCGCGATGCAGTCCTTGCTGGCGCCGAGCACGGCGTGCTGCCGGTTCTGGCCGTCCAGCGCCGCGCAGCCCGAGCCGGGGTTGCGCTTGTTGCAGGCCGTCCAGGACGTGTCGCGGAAGTAGTTGCAGCGGGTCCGCTGCAGCACGTTGCCGCCCACGCTCGCCATGTTGCGGAGCTGGGCGCTGGCCGCGAGCGTCAGGCTCTGCGCCACCACCGGATAGGTGCGGATCACGTCCGGGTGGTCGGCCACGGCGGCCATGCGCGCCAGGGCGCCGAGCCTGAGGCCCGAGCCGTCGACCGCGATGCCGCCGTGGGCGCCGCCGAGGTCGTTGATGTCGACCACGCGGGACGGGCGCATCACGTCGAGCTTCATCAGGTCGAGCAGCGTGGTGCCGCCCGCGATGAACTCGGCCGGGTAGCGGCCCTGGACTGGCGCGGGCTGGGCGCCCAAGCCCGCCTGAAGGGCCTTGGCGGCGGCGTCGGGAGCGGACGCGCGCTCGTAGAGGAAGGGGCGCATGGGGTCAGCCCTCCATCTGCGGCTTGGCCTGCTTCACGGCGGCCACGATGTTGGGGTAGGCCGCGCAGCGGCACAGGTTGCCGCTCATGTACTCGCGGATGGCGTCGTCGTTGTCGGCGTGGCCTTCCCGCACGCAGCCGATCGCCGACATGATCTGGCCCGGGGTGCAGTAGCCGCACTGGAAGGCGTCGTGGTCCACGAAGGCCTGCTGCATGGGGTGCAAGGTGCCGTCCGGACCGGTCAGGCCCTCGATGGTGGTGACCGCCCTGCCCTGCACCGCGACCGCGAGGGTCAGGCAGGCCAGCGTGCGCCGGCCGTCGACGTGAACCGTGCAGGCGCCGCACTGGCCGTGGTCGCAGCCCTTCTTCGACCCCGTGAGCCCGATGTGGTCGCGAAGGGCGTCGAGCAGGGTGGTGCGGACGTCGAGCCCCAGGCGGTGCGGCTCGCCGTTCACCGTGAGGGTCGTGTCCAGCGTTGCCGAGGGGTCGCGGGGCAGGTCCTGCGCCGCGGCGGGCGCGGGCGCCGCGCTCCCCGCCACCAGCGGCAGGGCCGCGGTCGACACGGTGGCGCCCAGGAATCGTCGGCGGCTGACGACGCGCGCGTCGTCGCTCTGGTTTGGCATGTCTCTCTCCAGGAATGCCAAGCGATGATCGGGCGAACCCGTCAGGTTCGCGGCAGCCGGCTCACACAGCCGGGTCTGATCCATTCGAAACGCGGTCTGGTTTGGACCAGTTCCAGACTTCGGGCCGCCTGCGACAAGCGCGCGGGAGGCCGCGGCCTCCCGCGGCGCGACGGCCACGATTTATTTTCAGCCGCTTCCGGAGCCGCGCAGCGGAAGCCGTGCGATTCCAGCGCGCTATCCCCTAAGCGGGATTTCTCGTCTTTCGTGCGACGGATTGACTCGGGTTTTCCACGGGGAAAAGCACGCCTGCGACACTTTTACTACTGCCGGACTTACCGGTGTTGATACAGGCCGGAGCGTTGCGAATCGAACCACTTAGCCCTGCATGTGACGGCGAATCCCGCGACTCATTCGTGAGTCGATTCAGGCGATTGCGACCCTTTGGTGACACGCTCGGTTGCGCGTGCAGGGTCGCCTGTGTAGCGTCGGTGGACATCGCGGACGGGGTCGCCCGCACGTTGAACTTTTCTGAAAGGCGCCGCCGGCTAGGCTTAAACCCTGGCCAACCATCGGTCGACCCTGCGTCGGCCGACTGGTGGGGGCGTCGCGCGGGAACGGGCTCGGCACAGCGCCTCGTTCTGGACCGCGTCGGGTTTTCGAGTACGGGGAGGCGCAACGGATGTCGACTGGTCCAGGCCATGCGGGCGACGTGACGTCTCAACAAGCCGTGGAGCGGTTGAGCCAGGGCGGCGCGGTTCTGGTCGACGTCCGCACGGCGGCGGAGTGGCAGACGATCGGCGTGCCGGACCTGTCCGCCGCGGGTGGCGACCCGGTCTTCATCGAATGGGCGTTCGCGCCCGCGATGAACCGGAACCCGGACTTCGGCGACCAGCTCGCAGCCGAGCTCGGCCGGCGCGGGGCCGGCCCCGACACCCCCGTCTTCTTCCTTTGCCGGTCCGGCGCGCGCAGCGCCGCCGCCGCGGCTGAGATGACCCAGCGCGGCTTCACGCGCAGCCACAACGTCGCGGGAGGCTTCGAAGGCTCCCCCGCGGCCGGGCTCGCCGGATGGCGCGACGCCGGCCTGCCGTGGACACGCTTCAGCGGCTGAACCGCCGGCCGCCCACAACCCTTTCCGACAGCCTTACGGTCGAGGTTCATGACTGCTTGCAGTGACGCCACCCTTTTGCCTGCCGCTCCGCCCGTCACCCTCGAGGGCGGGGACGGGTCCGAACCCGATCGGACCACCCCGGCCCTGACGCCGTCCGATCTCGCCCAGCACTGGTCCGGGGCCTGCCGGCGGCTCCGCGCCGAACTCGGGGACGCGGTCTTCAACGCCTGGTTCGCCCGCCTCGAACTCGACGCCGTCGAGGACGAGACGGCCTTCCTGACGGTGCCCACGACTTTCCTGAAGACGTGGATCCAGTCGCACTACACGGACAAGATGCTCGCGGCGCTCGGCACGGACGGGATTCTGGTCCGACGCGTCAGCATCAGGCTCCGCTCGGCCACGCGGCGCGGGCCTGCCACCCCGGCCGCTTCCCGAGCGCACGCCCCCGCCCAGCCTCCCGCCGCGGCGCGGACGGAGGCCGCAGGCGCCCGCGCGCCCGAGCCCGCCGCGGTTCCACGGCCGCGCGAGGGTGGCACCGACGCGCTGGCGGGCTCGCCGCTCGACCGGCGGCTAACCTTCGCCAACTTCCTGACGGGCAAGTCGAACCAGCTCGCCTTCAAGGCCGCCCAGCAGGTGGCGTCGAGCCCGCCCGGCGCGCCCCCGGTGTTCAGCCCGCTCTACGTCCACGCCGCCGTGGGCCTGGGCAAGACGCACCTGCTCCAGGCCGTGGCCCACGCCGCCACCGAGGCGGGCCGCCGCGTGATCTATCTCACGGCCGAGCGCTTCATGTACGGCTTCGTAGCCTCGCTGAAGGCGCAAACCGCGATCGCCTTCAAGGAGCGGCTGCGCGCCATCGACCTGCTCATCATCGACGACGTGCAGTTCCTCCAAGGCAAGTCGATCCAGCAGGAGTTCTGCCACACGCTGAACGCGCTGATCGACGACAGCCGGCAGGTGGTGGTGGCGGCGGACCGGCCGCCGACCGACCTGGAAACGCTGGAGGAGCGCGTCCGCTCCAGGCTCGCTGGCGGGTTGTGCGTCAGCATGGAGCCGCTCGACGAGGCGCTGCGGGCCCGCTTCCTGGAAACGCGCGCGGCCTCGGTCCGCTTGACCCAGCCCGGGTTCGAGCTGTCGCCGCAGGTGATCGCCTTCGTGGCGCGCGCCATCACCACCAACGGCCGCGACCTCGACGGCGCCGTCAACCGCCTGATGGCCCACGCGACGCTGAACGGCAGCCCCCACACGGTGGAGTCCGCGGAAGCCGCGGTGCGCGACCTCGTGCGCACCCGCGAACCCAGGAAGGTCAAGATCGAGGAGATCCAGAAGCTCGTCGCGACCCACTACAACGTGAGCCGCGCCGACATCCTGTCCTCGCGCCGCACCGCCACCGTGGTGCTGCCGCGGCAGATCGCCATGTACCTGTCCAAGGCGCTCACCCTGCGCTCGCTGCCCGAGATCGGGCGGCGCTTCGGGGGGCGCGACCACACGACCGTGCTTCACGCCGTGCGCAAGATCGAGGCCTTGAGCGGCAAGGAGACCGGCCTCGCCGAGGACCTGGAACTGCTCAAGCGCATGCTGCAGGACTGATCGCCGAGCGACGGGGCGGGTGCGCACGGGTTGACAGCCGGACCACGAGTCTGAAAGTCAACCCGCCGCCTTGGGGGCCGACGGGCCCCGGACCGATCACCGCAGGACCAGACAACCGATGAAGACGCTGACACGATGGCTCCCCGCGCTGGCCGCAGCCCTCGCCGCGGTGGCCGCGGGACCCGTTCGCGCGCAGAGCTGCTCCAGCGATCCGAGCGGCTTCCCGGCCTGGCTCCAGTCCGTCAAGCAGGAGGCGGTGGGCCGGGGCATCTCGGAGCAGGTCGTTGACGCCACGCTGGACGGGGTGACGTTCGACGCCAACACGCTGTCGCACGACCACGGCCAGGGCGTCTTCCACCAGAGCTTCGAGCAGTTCGCGGGCCGGATGGCGAACGCGTTCCGCATCAACAGGGGCCGCGCGCTGGTGCAGCGCTACGGCGAGGTCTTCGCGCGGATCGAGCGCACCTACGGGGTTCCCGCTCCCGTCATCACCGCGATCTGGGGGCTCGAAACCGACTTCGGCGGCTACACGGGCAAGTTCGACACGATCCGCTCGCTCGCGACGCTGGCCTACGACTGCCGGCGCTCGGAGAAGTTCCGGGCCGAGCTGTTCGACGCGCTGCGCATCGTCCAGCGCGGCGACATGAGCCGCGCCACCATGCGCGGGGCCTGGGCGGGCGAGATCGGGCAAACGCAGTTCATGCCGTCGTCCTACCTGAAGTTCGCGGTGGACTTCGACGGCACGGGGCGCCGCGACCTCGTCCACGACGTGCCCGACGTGCTGGCCTCGACCGCGAACTACCTCAAGAGCTACGGCTGGCAGGCCGGCCAGGGCTGGGACCCGGGCGAGCCCAACTTCGCCGCGATCCAGCAGTGGAACGCGAGCGCGGTCTACTCGCGCACGATCGCGCTGCTGGCCGACAAGATCGCGGGTAAGGAATACCGGGAGTAAGTCCAGCCGCGGACGGGCCGCGCGCGGCCCGTCAGTTGCGCTTCCGGCGCTCGTCGCAGTAGGCGAGCGCGGCCTGGCGGTCGTCGTCGCTGGCAAGCCCCACGGCCTTCCCGTACAGGTCGACGATCCACTGGTCCTTGGGGTCCTTCGACTCGGCCGCGGCGTCGCGGGCCAGCGTCAGCCACATCAGCCCCCGGGCCCGCTGGCGCGCGAAGCCCTGGAAGCCGTTGAACATCATGTGACCCAGCAGGGCCTCGGCCTGCATGTGGTTCTTCTCGGCCGCGAGCGACAGCCAGCGCGCGGCCTGCCGCACGTCCTTGGGGATGCCGTCGGCCCCGTCGAGGTAGAGCCGCGCCAGGTTGTACTGGGCGTCGGCGTTGCCGAAGGTGAGCGCCGCGTACTGGAACATGTCCAGCGCGCGGGCGGGGTCCGGCTTGACCTCGCTGTTGGCGATGCCGTTCAGGCTGTAGACGCCGATCGCCACGAAGGCGTTCGACACGACCGACAGGTCGCGGCGGTTGTCGTCATCCTCGTCGTAGTCCTGCACGATCTGCGAGAAGTAGTCGAAGGCCTTGGCGTCGTCGCGGGGAACGCCGTCGCCGTCCGCGTACATCTTGCCCAGCTTCCAGCGGGCGAGCGGGTTGCCGTTGGCGGCCGCGTATTTGAAGGCCTCGACGGAGGACTTGACGTCGCCGGCCCGGTAGCCGTCGACCCCGAGGCGGAGCGCCTGCTGGGCGCTCTTGAAGAGGCGCAGCGCCGCGCGGTCGGGCGCGGGGTCGTCGCTGTCGAGCGCGCGGGCGGGGCCGCCTGCGACCAGCGCCAGTCCCGCCAGGGCGAGCAGCGCTCGGGAACGACGCGGGCGCGGCGGTCTCGTCGCGATCATCACCGTGCGGACACGCCGAGCGGGGCGCCCCCGAGGGCGCCGCGACGCTTGTGCCGCTGATCAACCATCCACGCGCCCATGACGTCGCCCGAACCTTCCGCGAACCCGTTTGCGTCTTCTCGGATTTACTCTGAAAATTCCTACCGTCCACTTATGAAGTATCGTCGGAGCGTAAACTTCCGGAAGTGGATACTTCATTGCAACACTAGGCCGAGGACTCACCGGAACGCGAAGTCATTCGCACTTGCAACAAAGAGCATAGCAAAATTAGCGGGGACTTTATGGCGCAATCGGGGCGCCCGCCGAGTAACAAAGCGGCCTTGTCGAGATGAAGCGTTGCTGTTGCCAGAAAGCGACGACGGGCCCCCGCGACCGGCCCGCAACGACCCGCCGCGGGGCTGCCGACCGTCCTGTCAGCCGTCGAGACGGCTCGCTGCGGCGCGCAGCTTCTCGGCGCGCGCCCGCGCCTGGTCGCGCCGCTCGCGGTTCTCCTCGATCACCTCGGGCGGGGCGCGTCCGGTGAAGTCGGCGTTGGCGAGCTTGCCGTCCAGCTTAGCGGCCTCGCCGTCGCTCTTGGCGGCCTCCTTGGCCAGCCTGGCGCGTTCCGCGGCCACGTCGATGACGTCGGCGAGCAGGAGGCCCGCGGTGATCCCCGGCGCCAGCACCTGGACGGCGCCCGGCGGGAACCCCGCCCCGTCCTGCACGGCGGACAGGCGGGCAAGCCGCGCCACGCTGTCCCCCCAGCGCGCGAGCCTGGCCGCCGCCGCGGGCTCGGCCCCGACCAGCAGGAAGGGGACGGCGGCGCCGGCCGGCACGTTGAGTTCCGAGCGGATCGAGCGGATGTCGGACACGAGCCCGATCACCCAGCCCACCTCCGCCGCGGCCTCGGGATCGACGGGCGCGTCACCCGCGGGCCAGGGCGCCAGCGCCAGCAGCGACGCCCTGGGCGGCCCGGCCTCGCCCTTGAGCGCCCAGATCTCCTCCGTGATGAAGGGCATGAAGGGGTGCAGGAGCTTCAGGATCTCGTCGATCACGTAGGCCGTGGCGGCCTGGGTCTCGGCCTTGGCGTCCCCGTCGGGGCCGGACAGCACGGGTTTGGTGAGCTCGACGTACCAGTCGCAGAACACGTTCCACACGAAGCGGTAGACGGCCGCCGCCGCGTCGTTGAAGCGGAACGCCTCCAGGGCCGCCGTGACCTCGGCCGCGGCCTGGGCCGCCTCGCCCACCACCCAGCGATTGAGCGGCTCGCGGCAGCGGGCGGGGTCGAAGCCCTCCACCCGCGCGCAACCGCCGAGCCCTGCGAAACGCGCCGCGTTCCACAGCTTGGTCGCGAAGTTGCGGTAGCCCTCGACCCTGGCGGTCGCGAGCTTGATGTCGCGGCCCTGGGCCGCCATCGCGGCCAGGGTGAAGCGCAGCGCGTCGGCGCCGTAGCGGTCGATCAGGTCCAGGGGGTCGATGACGTTGCCCTTGGACTTGGACATCTTGGCGCCCTTCTCGTCGCGGACGAGGGCGTGCATGTAGACGTCCCTGAACGGGGCCTGCCCCGTGAAGTGCAGGCCCATCATCATCATCCGGGCGACCCAGAAGAAGATGATGTCGAAGCCCGTCACCAGCGTCGTGGTCGGGTAGAAGCGCGCGAGCTCGGGCGTCTCTTCCGGCCAGCCCAGGGTGGAGAACGGCCAAAGCGCCGACGAGAACCACGTGTCGAGCACGTCGTCGTCGCGCCGCAGCGCCGTCCGCTCGCCGTAGGCCGCATCCGCCTCGGCCTGCGCCTCCCCTTCGGTTTCCGCCACGAAGACGCGCCCGTCCGGCCCGTACCAGGCCGGGATCCGGTGGCCCCACCAGAGCTGGCGCGAGACGCACCAGGGCTGGATGTTCTCCAGCCAGTCGAAGTAGGTCTTCTCCCAGGTCTTCGGCACAAAGGTGGTGCGGCCCTCGCGCACGGCGGCGAGCGCGGGTTTGGCGAGGGTCGCGGCGTCCACGTACCACTGGTCGGTCAGCCACGGCTCGATCACGGCGTTGGAGCGGTCGCCGTGCGGCACCGCGTGGGTGTGGGGCTCGACCCGACTGAGCAGACCCCGCGCGTCCATGGCGGCCACGACGCGCTTGCGCGCCGCGAAGCGGTCCAGGCCGTGCAACTCGTCCAGCAGCGCGCGGTCGGCCTCGGCACCCAGGCCCGCCCGGAACGCTTCACCCGCAAGGGTGAGCCGCGCCTCCGCGTCCAGCACGTTGACGAGCGGCAGGCCGTGGCGGCGGCCCACCTCGAAGTCGTTAAAGTCGTGCGCGGGCGTGATCTTGACGGCCCCCGAGCCCTTCTCCGGGTCCGCGTAGGGATCCGCCACCACGGGGATCCGGCGCCCGACCAGCGGCAGCACGGCGGACCGGCCCACCAGGTCGGCGTAGCGCGGGTCGTCCGGGTGCACCGCCACCGCGACGTCGCCCAACAGCGTCTCGGGCCGCGTGGTCGCGACCGTGACGCTGCGCCCGTCGTCCCCTTCGATCGGATAGGTGAAGTGCCACAGCGAGCCCCGGGTCTCGACCGGGACCACCTCGACGTCGGACAGCGCGGTGCCGAACCTCGGGTCCCAGTTGACGAGGCGCTTGTCGCGGTAGACCAGCCCCTGCCGGTGCAGCGTCACGAACACCTTGACCACGGCCCGGCTCAGGCCCTCGTCCATGGTGAAGCGCTCGCGCGACCAGTCGCAGGACGCCCCGAGGCGCTTCAACTGGCCGGTGATGCGGCCGCCCGACTCGGCTTTCCAGGACCAAACCCGCTCCACGAAGGCCTCGCGGCCCATGGCGCGGCGGTCGGGCTGCTGCCGCTCGGCGAGCTGGCGCTCCACCACCATCTGCGTCGCGATGCCGGCGTGGTCCATACCCGGCTGCCAGAGGACGTCGCGCCCGCGCATCCGCTCGAAGCGGCACAGCACGTCCTGGAGCGTGTTGTTGAGCGCGTGGCCGATGTGCAGCGACCCCGTCACGTTGGGCGGCGGGATCACGATGCTGTAGGGGGCGGCCCCGGCCCGGTCCGGGCGGCCCGCCCTGAAGGCGCCGGCCTCGTCCCAGGCCGCGCTGACGCGCGCCTCGATGGCGGCGGGGTCGAAGAACTTGTCCATGCTGCGGTGTTCGGCAGCCCGGGGGAGGCTCGCGGCGCCCCGCGACGTCGCCCGTCGGGCCACGTCGAGGCTGCCCCTTTCTGGTTGTGGCGGGGCTGAAACCCCGTGCTTAATCAGGTCGCGGTCGCGCTGTCCACGCCGCAGTCACCTCACGGGCGGCCGCCGCGCGCGACCCGCTCGATCTCGGTGCGGACCAGGCGCTCGACGATGGACGGCAGGTTGTCGTCGAGCCAGGTTTTCAGCATCGGGCGGAGCATGTCGCGCAGCATGGTTTCCACCATCGCGGTGTTCTGCATGAACACCGTGGTGGCGAGCGCTTGGAAGGACGACCCGATGCCGGCCGCGGCCACGGGCGAGATCAGCGGCTCCGAACGCCCATCATCCGCCCGCGGCGCGGGGACGGGCCGGGCCGGGGCGGCGGAGCGGACAAGCTCGGGCGCGCCGACGGACGGCTGCGAGGTCTCGGTCGGGCCGGCCTGACCCGGCCCGAAGCTCGGGCGCAGGATGGCCGCGGCCCCCGCGCTGGCGATGGCGTCGATGGCGGCCTCGTCGATCACGGGCGCCGGCTCGGTCGGCGGGTTGGCGTGCGGGGCGGCCGGCGAGGGAAGTGTCGCGACGGGGGTGGGGTCCGCTTCGGCGGGCGCGGCGGGATCGAGGGCGGCGGCGCGGCCCTGCGCAACCGGGGTCGCCGGCTGGGGCCCGTGCGGGACGGGTGGCGCGGGACGTCGGAGCGCAGGGCCCTGGCGCGACTGGTCGTCGGCGATGATGCGGCGGATGGACGCCAGGATGTCCTCCATGGAGGGTTCGCCGGGTCGCGCCTCCGAACCGGGCTTGCCGTCCGGTTTCGGGGGATAGCTGTTGACCGCGCTCATGGGGTTCCGTGCTTTCTGGACGCGACGCGTGGGCGGGCGGGCAGTCCGGTCCGAGCTGGGCCGCTCATCGCGACGCGCCGCCCGGTGGGGAAAAGTACCGCCCGGGGCAGCGGTGAACAAGGCGCGCCGCGGGCCGCCGCGATCACGCCCACGACATTTTCGATCCGGCCCGCGAGCCTCATTTGCCGTCCGGCGTGCGCAGCCCGTACCACTTGTCCTTGACCTGCTCGAAGTGGACGATGGGGCTGTACTGCTGGACGTTCAGGCCGAGCAGCGTGGTCGACAGCCGGCCGATCGACGCCAGCACGGAATACGAGGCCACGACCCGGTCGCGCTGGGCCCCCACCAGCGACACGCGGGCGTTCAGCAGCGTTTGCTGGGCGTTGAGGACGTCCAGCGTGGTGCGCTGGCCCACCCGCGCCTCCTCGCGCACGCCGTTCAGCGCGATCTCGGAGGCGTTGACCTGCGCCTGGTCCGACTCGACGGTGGCCTTCGACGATTCGAGCAGCCCCCAGGCGGAGATCACCGCGGCGCGGACCTGGTCGCGGGTGACGTCGGCGTTCAGCCGCGCTTGGCTCTGGTTCTCCTTGGCCTGCCGCACGGCCGCGTAGTCGGCCCCGCCCTCGTAGAGCGGGATGCTGAGCTGGCCCACGACCGTGCCCACGAAGGCGCGGCTGCCCGGCACGTTGTCGATGTCGTAGTCGCGCGACACGCCGCCCTGGACCGACACGGTCGGGTAGAGCGCGCCCTCGGCGATCTTGACCTGCAAGGCGGCCGCGTCGACCTGGTGCAGCGCGGCCTGCACGTTGGGGTGCTCGACCTGCGAGATGTTGATGGCGTTGGCGAGCGTCGAGGGCAGGCCGCGCTCGACGGGGCGGGCCGCTTCCAGCCGGGTCGGCTGGATGCCCACGACCTGGCGGAAGCTGGCGATGGAGTTCTGCAGGTTGGACTGCGCCGTGAAGTAGTCCGCGCGCGAGCCCGCGAGCCCGGCCTCGGCCTGCGCGACGTCGGTGCGCGTGACCTCGCCGACCTTGAACCGGTCCTGCGTCTGCCGGAGCTGCTCGTCAAGCACCTTGATGTTGCTGTTGCGCAGGTCGAGCACCGCCGTGTCGCGCAGCACGTCCATGTAGGCCTGGGCGGCGCTCTGCAGCACGCTCTGCTCGATGTTGCGCAGCGTTTCGCGCGACCCCAGCACGTTCGACTCGGCCTGGCGGATCGAGTTCGGGGTGCGGAAGCCGTCGAACAGGGTCTGCGTGACGGTCAGGCCGATGCTGCGCGGGACCGTGTCGGCGACCCCGCCCGCGCCGCCGCCAGAGGTCGAACTCGTCGATCCGCTCCCGCTCGTCCCCGTTCCGCTCGTTCCCGTCCCGCCTGCTCCGCTTGTTCCGCTCCCGCTCGTCCCCGTTGTTCCGGTCGAGGCTCCCGAACTCACGCTGGCCAGGAAGGAGTCGGAGTGCTGGAACCCGACGCTCGTCGTGCCCGACACCTTTGGAAGGTAGCCCGCGTTGGCGATCGGCACGTTTTCGTCGACGGCCCGCACCTGGGCGCGCTGGGCGTTGAGCTGGGGGTTGGCGAGGTAGGCTCGCGCCAGGGCACCGTTCAGGGTTTCGGCCGAGGCGTGCCGCGCGGCGAAGGCGGTGAAGGCGACGGCAACCGCGAGGGGAATCAACCGTGACGGTGTTGCGACGGGCGGCATGAGCAGACCTTGCATGGCGCTCCGGCGGGTCGCGGATGCCCGGACCCACCCTGATGCGGAGTGTGGGCGGGCGGGCGCGGCCGCGGGGCATTTCGCGTCAGCTTACCGCACCTGCGTGCGCCACGGGGCACGCCTGGAAGGTTAGGCCTGTGAAAACAGCGAGCTGCCGCAAAATTACGACACTGTCGCGGGAGCCGCGCGGCCCGGGTCAGAACGTGAAGACGGGCGCCTGCCGGAACTCGGGAAGCACGGGCAGGGTGGCGTCGAACAGGGCGCGCGGGCTGACGCCGCCCGCCACCCTGTCGTAGCGCACCGCCTTGCCCGAGCGGCGGGTCGCGGTGCCGAACTTGGCGTCCACGGCGACGAGCGACCCGCCCGGGGCGAGCTGGTCGAGCAGCCGGTCCAGGTTGGTTTCCACGGCCCCGTTGACGAGGACCACGTCGTAGGGAGCGTTCGGGAGATGGCCCGCCGGCATGGGGCCGGTCACCACCTCGACGTTGCCCATCGGCGCCAGCGCCCGGCGGGCCGCCTCGGTGAAGCCAACGTCGGAGTCGAGCGTCGTCACGGAGGCCACGAGCCGCGCCAGCACGGCCGCCGCGTAGCCGGTCGCACCCGCCACGACGAGCACCCGCGCGCCCGCCTCGTAGCGGCTGTTCTGGATGAGCTTGGCCAGAACCATGGGCACGGGCAGCACCCTGCCCTCCCCGCCCCCGGTCGCGGGCAGGGTGAGCGGCGCGTCGGAATAGGCCAGCGAGGCCAGCCGGTCGGGCAGGAAGGGCTCGCGCGGGGTGTCGAGCAGGGCGTCGAGCACGCGCTGGTCGGTGACGTCGAAGGTGCGGACCTGGTTGTCCACCATGACGCGCCGGAGCGCGTAGGAGGCGCGCTCCGCTGCCTTGTCCTGCACCATGCCCGCCGTCCCGCCGCCCCGTTCGGGGCGGGATGTGTCACAAGGACAAACAAAAAACAATCGGCCGACCGCTCCGCTGGCGTGCGGCGGAGCCGCGGGGGTAGACAGGGCGCCGGAACGGAAAGGGGAACCGGATCATGGACGAGTCGCCGACCGAGCACCTGGAACACGCCGAGCATGCCGAGCACGCGGCCCACAGCGGCGACGCCACGCTGGCCAAGGTGTCCGTCACCATCGCGATCCTGGCCGTGATCGCCGCCACGGTGGGCAGCTTCGAGACGCTGGAGAGCGGGGAAGCCATCACGGCCAAGAACGAATCGGTGCTGCTGCAGAACCAGGCCAGCGACAGCTGGGCCTTCTTCCAGGCCCAGAGCATCAAGAAGAACATGTACGACCTGGCGAGCGCGGGGCAGGCCGACCCCGGACGGCAGGCCGACCTGTCCAAGAAGGCGCGCGACTACGAGGGGCAGAGCGCGCAGGCCAGGTCGCACGCCGAGGACCTGGAGCACGAGCGCGACGGACGGCTCGCCGAGAGCGAAACGCACGAGCACCGCCACCACGTGCTGACCGCGGCCGTGACCCTGCTCCACGTCTCCATCGCGGTGGCGACGATCGCGATCATCATGCGCGGCCGCCGCTGGCCCTGGTACGGGGCGATGGCGCTGGGTGCGGTGGGCAGCGTCATGGCGGTGCTGGCCTTCGCCTGACCCCGCGGCTCGGCTACTGGCCCGCGGCCTTCAGCCTCGCGTTGCACTGGCTCAGGTATTTGGGCCAGGTGAGGCCGGGGGTCTGGCTGACCAGCGTGGCCTTGTTGGCCTTCCATTCGGAGCCGCACTGCCGCTCACGGCTCACGAAGGCGGCGCGCCCGGCCGAAAGGGGCTTGGCGGGCTTGGCGCCGGGGGCCGCGGCAGTCGCGGCCGGTGCGGCGGGCGCGGGGGTCGGGGCCGGCGTCGCGA
>CAXTDZ010000029.1:0-35577 GCA_964243035.1 uncultured Lichenihabitans sp. | reverse complement strand
ATGGCTGCTGGTTCAGCCGACCTCGGCCCTGGCCGCCGTCGCAGGCGTCGTGGGGGCGCACGTCGAGCAGGATGGGACCGCGAAGGACGTCATCGATCTGGCGCGCCGCTTCAGGGCGCTCGGGCGCGCGTCGGGTGTGGCCATGGCGGCGGCCCGGGGCCACGATCCCGTCGAGGAATTCGATGGTCGGATCACAACAGCGAAGACCTGCAGCGCCCCCGCCATCGCGACTTTCGCCTCGGGACTGGACGCCTTCGCGGTCAGGGCTGCCCTGACCGAGCGCTGGAGCAACGGGCAGGCCGAAGGCCAGATGGTCGCCTGAAGCTCACCAAGCGCCAAAGCTACGGACGAGCGGCCTCGACCTGCTCCGGCGCCGCATGGTTCTCGCCGCGTAACCCGCTCACAGTGAGCAAGAGCCACCGGAGCGGGTCAGTCCCAGTCGATGGGCGAATGGACCTGACGAGTTGGTCAAGCCAGGTCGTGGATCAGCGCGCCCGCGAGGCGGACCACCTCGGACTGGCGGCTGACGCCCATGGCTCGAAACACCGCTTTGAGGTGGAACTTCGCCGTGTTGACCGATATTCCCGCACGGGCCGCGTAGTCCTCCATGGTTTCGCCGCGGGTGAGCGCCGACGCCAATTTCACAGACGCTTCCGTCATCCCGAAGACCGCGGTCAGGATTTCGTCCCCCGCGGAAGTGTCTCGTCCGGGTTCGGACAGCAGAACGGAAACGAGGTGCGGTGCCGCAGGGTGATGCAAGACGCGTAGCCCGTAGGGCGGAAGGCCGGCACCGCGCCGCACCGGCAGCACGGAAACACGCGCGCGGGCGGACTGCGCGTTGATGAACTCGCGCAACCCGCGATCCGCCGCGCTGTCGTCGGCCCTGAGGTGGCCGGCCCTGTCGAGCCAGAGCCCGTCCCGCCGAGCCAGGATGCGACGGGCGCGCGGTTCGCACTCTCTAGCGTACGGGATCGGCCGAACGTCAACACGCCGAGCGGGATGACTTCGCAGGACTGCTCCAGGCTTTGCACGCGGCTTGCCGTTTCAAAGAAGGCGTTTCTCAGTCCAACAGCCTGAATAAGATGCGGCATAAACGCGCGGAACGCCTGTGCGTCGGCTTCGTCGAACGGCGCCCGCGACAAAGGGCGCTGGACCGCCACCCCTCCGAGTTGCCCGTCTTGGTTCGCGATCGGGCCGCCGAGCGCGCCACCCAGGCCGAGCGGGTAATAGAAGCCGCTCAGGAAAGGCGAGTACAGCTCGAAATCGCGTTCGGTGTAGATCGCGTCGGTCGAGGAAACCTCCCCGAGCGGCAGCCGCGCCAATAAGCCGGGTGCGGGGTCGAGCGCGGCAAAATCGCGTTTGTAGCGCTCGATCACGTCGGGCTCTTCCAATGTGCCGTAAGCAAGTGTGATGTCGGCGCCGATCTTGTGCTTGGCGACGTAGAACAAGGCTGCCGAACCACACGCAAAACGTTTTGCCAGCAGCTCCAGCATGCGCTTCAGCGCGTCATCGCTGGTGACGCTCGCGTAGATCGCAAGCAAGAGGTCGGACTCGTCCGGCATTGCAGATGCTTCGCAGGGAACTGTTGCGCGTGCAACCTCCCTACCCGAACGGGTGGCGCAAGACTGCGGTCGATCTGGGTAGAGGTGTCCGGGGCGCACCGCGGTGCCGCGATTTATTGGAGACGGGAGGGTCGACGTTCTCTCGGTGAGGTCTTCCTCGATGGCGAGCAGGTCTCGCTTCGGGGCGCATCGCCGCCGCGCCGGCACTGTTTCAATGTTTTTGCTTTCGATGAGATTCAGCCCGGGCAGAGTTGTTCAGGGCGGTTAAAATACCTATATCGGAGTAATTAAGATGGCTTTGCTTCAGTATGGAACCACGCAAACCTTCCAGGGCGGTCCGCTCTACCTGCAATCGACAGGCGGTGGAAGTTTCGCCGTGTTCAACGCCTCGTCGGGCGGCGGCCTTTACACGGATGACGGCGTCACCGCCACCCAGCTCAGCTCGAACGGCTTCGAACCGGGCGGCTTCCTCAGGCTCAGCGACGGCAGCTACCTGCTCTACCGCCAGGAGTACGACCTTCCCAGCGGCGGCGCCCACTACGAGGTGCTGAACGCCGACGGCTCGGTGCGCCAGGGCGACACGGACGCGGCCACGGCGGCCGACGGCAACGACCGCGCGATCACGGGCCCGACCGCCACCGCCACCAGCAACGGCGGCTTCCTGCTGGGCTACACCGACAACGCCAACGCCGGCACGTCGACCCCGATCACCTTCACCCCGCCCAGCAGCGACAACGGCGGAACCACCGCCGATCCCGGCGAACAAAGCGACGTCGGCTATCGCGTCTTCGCACCGCCGCCGACCACCGGGGCGGGCTACCAGGGCGGCGACTTCGTGACCACCAACACCGGCACCTTCCAGGCTGCCAACAACGGCGGCACCGCGACCGGCCCGAGCCAGGCGGGCGGGCAGGAGGCCGGCGGCACCGCGACGCTGGCGAACGGCACGGTGGTCGAAGCCTACCTGAACCAGTTCTTCGTTCCCAACGGTTACACCCCCGGCGGCAACGGCGGGCTCAGCAGCGCCAACGAGATCGCCTTCACCCTCATCGCGGGCTCCGGCGTGAGCGATCCGGTGACGGTCACCGAGAACCCCAACCCCGACCCCAGCGGCACCGGCCCGGCATATGGCACCCGAGGCCAGGGCGGCATCCAGGTGGTCGCCCTGCCGGCCGGCGGCTCCATGCCGGGCGGCGGCTTCGCGGTGATCTGGCACGACGAGAGCTTCGACTCGAACAACCAGTTCGACGGCTACGCCACCAAGATCCGCTACTTCGACGCGAACGGCAGCGCGGTGAGCAACCCGACGCAGCTCTACACCGTGGGGCCGGAGAGCGTCGGCAGCCTGTCCGCCTCGGCGACCTCGCTGGGCGACGGGCGGATCGCGCTCGTTTACGCGAACTACGACAACGATGGCGTGAACGGCACCGACGCGACCCAGCTCAGCGTCGGCGTGGTGGGTGCCCTGGGCTCCACCTTCGCCGCATCGCCGATCACCCCGGCCCCGGTGGACGGCACCGCGCAGACCAACTGGCAGATCGCCTCGCTCGGCGGCGGCAACGTCGCGGTCAGCTACGAGCAGGGCTCGGGCGGCAACTCCGTCATCAACACCTACAACGTCGACGGCGAGGTGATCATCACCGCACCATGCTTCACGACCGGTACGCTGATCCGCACCGCGCGGGGCGAGGTCGCGGTCGAGGACCTGCGCGTCGGGGACGTCGCGGTCACGACCGCGGGCGCACACCGGCCCATCCGCTGGATCGGCTCCCGCGCCATGGACTGCCGTCGGCAACTCCGGCCGCAGGACGTCATGCCGGTGCGCGTCACGGCCCATGCCTTTGGCCCGAACCGCCCAGCCCGCGACCTGCGGGTGTCGCCCGGCCACGCGCTCTGCCTCGACCTGATGGGCGAGGTGCTGGTCCCGGCTTGCGCGCTGGTGAACGGCGCCACCGTTGTGCAGGAGCAGGTCGACCGCGTCACCTATTGGCACGTCGAACTCGACAGCCACGACGTCATCCTCGCCGAGGGCTTGCCGGCCGAAAGCTACCTGGAGATGGGCAACCGCCGCTTCTTCACCGACGGCGCCGTCGTCGACCTCGCGGCCGGGCCGGACGCGCCCGTCCCCACCCACGCCGACTTCTGCCGGCCGTTCCACGCGGAGGGGCTCTTCGTGGAGGTGGCCCGCCGGCTGTTGCGCGCCCGCGCCGAGACCCTGGGTTGGGGGCTGGAACAGCAACGCCTGGGGGGTCTCCACCTGGTGGTGGACGGGTGCCGGGTCGAAGCGGAGGAACAGGGGCTCACTGCCCGGTTCACGCTGCCGCCCGCGGCGGCGGAGGTGTGGATGGTGTCCACCGCGAACGTCCCGCGTGATGTTGGCCCGTCCAATGACGAGCGCAGGCTGGGCGTAAGCGTGAGCGGCCTCGCCGTTGAGGACGACCTCGGAGGTTTGCGCTCCGTCGCTCTCGACGACGCGCGGCTGGCTGCGGGGTTTCACGCGGTCGAGCACGGCGGCGACGGCACGTGCTGGCGCTGGACGGACGGGCGCGCGCGGCTGTCTGCGGACCTGTGGGCGGGCAGCAAGGGGCCCCTCGTCCTGCGCGTCGACCTGACCGGGCCGGCGCTGCCCCGCTGGAGTCCGCCGATCGCCGTAACGTGCGCTGCCGGGCCTCGGCACGCTCTCACGGCGTGAACTCTCGCCTGCCAGCGTCGCCGAACCGTCGAAAGCGTCCTTGAGACGACTCCAACCGACGAACACCCGTTGACCGGCCGGCAACGCAGAACGTCCCTTGAACGGCGGTCCGCGTCGCGCCTTCGTGAAACGGGCCCGCACCGGCCGACCACGTTGGGTCGGCGGCTGCAACAGGGGCGCCAGAGCCACCCATTCGGCCTCGCCGAGGTCGGTGTCGTAGGGCTGAGCAGGCATCCCACTCGGATGGCGCCCAACCCAGATGGTCCAGACATCCTCCAGACGGTGCTGCGCGACGCGATCAACAGGGTGCCGTTGGCGATCGGGCCGGTCGCGGGAGGAACGCGATCGGATCGCCGTAAACCACTGCTCCCAGCAAAAGCCTGCAGTGACGGAGGTTCTTCGCGGACGCGGGACCGAGGGAACGGCCTGAACGGTAGAGGCTCGATGCGCACCATCCCGCAGCCGTCGCGACCTCCGCCTGCAGTCGGATCGCAGCGGTTACAAAACGCACGCGATCGGTGGACCTCTGAAACGAGCGTGTAACGCGCCGCAGCCATCACAATCCTCAGTCCGAGGGGGTTGCTGGTCATGAGCTCACGCGTGATACCGTCCAAAACCTGGGAGATGCACAACCACCACATCGACTCGACGGTGTGGAACGACTTCGCTTTCCGCGACGGCGACATCGTCATCGCGAACTGGGGCAAATCGGGAACGACGTGGCTCCAGCAGATCGTAGGTCAAATGCTTTTCGGGCCCGATCCGGACTTGGCAGCCCACGACCTGTCGCCTTGGGTCGAGCTGCGTGCGCCGCCAAAAGCGGAGAAGCTCGCCGCTCTCGAGGCGCAGACGCACCGCCGATTCCTGAAGACGCACCTGCCGATCAGCGCGCTGCGGTTCTCGGACAGGGCGAATTACATCTATATCGCGCGCGACGGTCGCGACGTGGTCTGGAGCCTGTACAACCACCATGTCAACGCGAACGCGCTGTGGTACCGCGCGCTGAACGACACCCCGGGCCGGATCGGGCCACCCATCGCCCCGCCACCCGCGGACATCCGGCAATATTTCCGCGAGTGGCTCCAGCTCGACGGCTATCCGTTCTGGCCGTTCTGGGACAACGTGCGCGGCTGGTGGGACGCTCGCACCCTGCCTAACGTCATGTTCATCCACTACGCCGACCTCAAGCGCGACATGTCCGGCGTGATGAAGACCCTCGCCCGGTATCTCGGCGTGGAGGTCGACGCCGCGGACTGGCCCGCGATCGAGCGCTACTGCTCCTTCGATTGGATGAAGGCCAACGCCGCCAAGGTCGCTCCCCTCGGAGGTGCGGTCTGGGACGGCGGCGCGGAAACCTTCATCCACAAGGGGACGAACGGCCGCTGGCGCGACGTCCTGTCCGCCGAGGACAGCGCAGCCTACGAGGCGCGCGCCCTGGCGGAGCTTGGGGACGAGTGCGCCACGTGGCTTGCGCAGCGCTGAGACCCCGGACCGTCACAATGGCAGTCCCCGGCCATCGCCCTCCCATCGACCGCGAGAGGAGCCTCCGGTGCGCGCAAGTCGGCGTTAGGACGAGCCCGGCCCAACACGTCCGCTGACCGTCCGCGAAACCGGGCAACCCCGATCCCGACCACCTGCTGAAACGCGTCGCGACGCTGCGGGGAAAGCGCAACGGAAACGGTGTGGGACGTGGCTCGGACTCGCGCACGTCATGTTTCTTTCCAGCTCGGCCGCCTCGCTTCGATCGTGCTCCGTTCACTTCGGCTTCCGCCACCACGTCTCGATCGGCGTCACGTTGGTGATCCCGCTCGCGGGGAAGCGGTCGGGGTGGCCCAAACCCGAGGAGTAGGCGATCCACTCCGTGTCGGCCTGGTAGAAGGGGATGATGTAGAAGCCCGACAGCAGCACGCGGTCGTAGGCGCGCACCGCGGCGACGAAGGCGTCCTGGTCGTCGGCCGCGAGGATCGCGTCGATCAGCCCGTCCAGCGCGGGCGAGCGGGCGCCCGCCAGGTTGAAGGAGGCTTGCTGGTCGGCGCTCGCCGAGCCCCAGCGGGCGCGCTGCTCGGCGCCCGGCGAGGGGGTGGCGAGCCAGGTCCCGGGCATCATGTCGAAGTCGAAGGCGAGGCGGCGGCGCTGGTACTGCACCTCGTCCACGTTGCGCACGCGGGCGGCCACGCCGATGCGCGCGAGGTTCCCCGCGTAGGCCAGGGCGAGCCGCTCCTGCGACGGCGTGGTGACCATGATCTCGAACGCGAAGGGCTGGCCGTCGCGGGCCGACGCCAGCGTGCCGCCGCGCAGCACGTAGCCGGCCTGAGCAAGCAGGGCCAACGCCGCGCGGGCGGGCGCGCGGTCGCGGCCGGACCCGTCGGTCCGCGGGGGCGCCCAGGTTCCCGCCAGGACGTCGGGGCGGACCGCGCCGGGGTAGGGGGCGAGCAGCGCCTTCTCCTGATCGCTGGCGGGCCGGCCGGTCGAGGCCAGCGGGCTGTCGGCGAAGAAGCTGTCGGTGCGGCGGTACAGGCCCCCGAACAGGGCCGCGTCGACCCACTCGAAATCGAACATGTCGCCCAGCGCCTCGCGCACCCGCACGTCGGCGAAGAGCGCGCGGCGCGTGTTGAACGCGAAGCCTTCCATGCCCTTCGGCAGGTCGGACCGGACCGCCTGCTTGACGAGCCGCCCGTCCCGCACGGCGGGGATGTCGTAGCCCGTCAGCCAGCGCGTCGGGCTGTCCTCGACCCGGTAGTCGCACAGGCCCGCCTTGAAGGCCTCGAACAGCCCGTTCCCGTCGCGGTAGTAGTCGATCGTCACCGTGTCGAAGTTGAACATCCCGCGCCGCACGGGCAGGTCGCGGGCCCAGTAGTCGGGGTTGCGCGCGAGCACGAGGCGCTGGCCCGGCACCACGTCCGCCACGCGGTAGGGCCCGCTCGCGACGGGCGGCGCGAGGCTCGTGTCGTCGAAGGTGGCGGGATCGGTGTGGGCGCGCGACAGCACGGGCATCAGGCCCATGAACAGGGGCAGTTCGCGGTCCTTCGCGCCCGACAGGTCGAAGCGCACGGTCAGCGGGTCCGGCGCGGTCACGGCTTTGACCAGCGCGTAGGCGGCGCGCTGCTGGGGCCGGCCCTTGGCCTTCAGGAGGCCGAAGGTGAACACGACGTCGGCCGCCGTGACGGGGCTGCCGTCCGAGAAGCGCGCGGCGGGGTCGAGGTGGAAGGTCGCGACGTCCCGCGCCGCGTCGGTCTCGACCGTTCGCGCGAGCAGGCCGTAGAGCGTGAAGGGCTCGTCGGCCGAGCGCGTCATCAGCGTCTCGTAGACGTCCGTGTTCAACCCCTGCGCGGTTGAGCTGGCCTTCAGGTTGAACGGGTTGAGGCTGTCGAACGTGCCCTGGAGGCACAGGCGCAGGGTGCCGCCCTTGGGCGCGTCCGGGCGCGCGTAGGGCCAATGCGCGAAGGTTTGGGCCAGGGCAGGGGCGCCGTGCATGGCGAGCGCCGTGGCCGGCTCCGCGCGGGACGGGCCGGTTGCGGCGCAAAGCGGGCCGAGGGCCAGCAGCATCGCCGCCCCGGCCGAGGTCTGGCGCCCGCGTCCGCGAGCCGCTAAGGGGAGCCGTGCCAACCTGTCGCCTCAATCACCGGTGACACCACCCACCCGTTCGCTCCCGACCCCGTGATGCCACAGGCCCCGCTCGGTCGTCGAGCCGCAGTTTTCCCCCGAGCCCCCGACTCGGCGCCGCCCGTGGTGCCGCAGCGGACCGACAAGGACGAGCCGATGATCTTTTCTTTCGCGCCCGCCCGCGCCCTACCGGCGCTGGCCTGCCTGGGCCTGCTGGCGGGCGCGCCCGCCCTCGCGCAGACGGCCAAGAAGCCCGGGGCCGCCGCGGCGCCGGCCGGGCAGCCCGGCCAGCAGCAGGGGCCCATCAAGGTCGACCTGAAGCCCTCGCAGCCCGATTGGACCAAGGTGTGCGGCAAGGACCAGGGCAACAACAAGGAAATCTGCTACACCACCCGCGACTTCGGCACCGACCCGGCCCAGGCCCCGTTGATCGCGCTCGCGGTCTACGACGTGAAGGGCGAGGACACGCGCATCGTCCGCCTGCTGATGCCGTTGAACCTGCTGCTCCGGCCCGGCTTCCGCGTGGCGGTCGACAAGGGGCCGCAGGTCGAGGGCGCCTTCGAGATCTGCCTGCCGAACGGCTGCTTCGCGGAAACCCGGTTCAAGGGGCCGGCGATCGACCAGCTCAAGAAGGGCACCCTGCTGAGCGTGGCGGTCAAGAACCCGGTCAACACCGAGGTCGACTTCAGCCTGCCGCTGGAAGGGTTCGGCAAGGCCTTCGACGGGCCCGCGATCGACCCCAAGGTGCTTCAGGCCCAGCAGGAGCAGCTCCAGAAGCAGCTTGAGGAGAAGGCCAAGCAGCAGCGGCAGATGCTTGAGCAGCAGCAGGGTGGCGCCACCGCGCCCGCGTCGCCCGCGCCCGCGAAGTGATCCGCAACCCTCGGCCGGCCGTCGGGTCGGCGGAGGGTGTGCCCGCGCGCGCCGTCAGTTCCGCGCGGGCGCCTTCACCCTGTACTCGCCCCCGTCCGTCCGGGTGAACACCTCGTCGAGCTGGGCGTGGCGCAGGGGCTCGCCGGAGGTGTCGGGCAGCAGGTTCTGCTCGGACACGTAGGCCACGTACTCGGTTTCGGCGTTCTCGGCGAACAGGTGGTAGAAGGGCTGGTCCTTGCGGGGCCGCACGTCCTCGGGAATGGCGAGCCACCATTCCTCCGTGTTGGCGAACACGGGGTCGACGTCGTAGATCACGCCGCGGAACGGGTAGCGGCGGTGCTTGACGACCTGGCCGATCCCGAACTTCGCCAGCCTCGCCTTGGTGTTCTCCATCATGGGCCGACCATCGCGCTTCTCACGGGTGCGTCCCAGTAAACACGATCGCGGTCCCGAGTTCCATCGCCTTCCGCGCGGGCGTCGCGGGCCTGTTCGACCGATGGCAAAACGCCTACATTGCGGACGGATGGATCGATGCGGGCCCGCGGCCCGCGCCACAAGGATACGGGATCATGGCGGCTTCCGCCTTCAAGGTCGTCTCGCTGACCGACGCCGCGGCCGAGCGCGTGCGCGACATCATGAGCGGGGCCGGCAACACGGCCTACGGGCTGCGCGTCGGCGTGAAGAACGGCGGCTGCGCGGGGATGGCCTACACGATGGAGTTCGCCGAGGCCCCCGGGCCCCGGGACGAGGTGGTGGAGGACAAGGGCGTCCGCATCCTGATCGACCCCAAGGCGGTGCTGTTCCTGCTCGGCACGCGCATGGACTTCCGCACCGACAAGCTGTCGTCGCAGTTCGTGTTCGACAACCCCAACCAGACCTCCGCCTGCGGGTGCGGCGAGAGCGTCGCGATCACCCCCGCGACAGGCCGCGACGCCGTTCCCGCCTCCTGATCAGGACGGCCGGGCGAGGGACCGCACCGCGTCGAACAGCGCGTCGTAATGGGAGATCACGCGGTCGGGTCCGAGCTCCGCGACCGGCTTGTCGGTGTAGCCGAAGTCGACGGCCACCACGGGGATCGCGGCGGCCTTGGCGGTCGCGATGTCGGTGATCGAGTCGCCCACCATGACGCTGCGCCCGGGCACGCCGCCCGCCTTGGCCACCGTCAGGAGCAGCGCGCGCGGGTCGGGCTTGTGCGTCGCGAACGTGTCCTGCCCGCAGATGGCCCTGAACCGGCTCGCGACGCCCAGCGCCCGCAGCAGCTTCACGGAGGGCGCCTCGATCTTGTTGGTGCAGACCGCGAAGGCGTAGCCCTCCGCTTCGAGCCGGTCGAGCGCCGCCACCACGCCGGGATAAAGATGGCTGTGCTCGCAGATGTGCGCCTCGTAGTGCGCCAGGAAGACGTGGAAGGCGCTTTCGAGCTTCGGCCGGTCGATGCTGCGGCCCGCCGACGCGTAACCCCGCTCGATCAGCGCGCGGGCGCCCGCCCCGAGCAGCACCCGCGCCTGGTCCAGCGCGAGCGGCGCGACGCCGTCGGCCGCGAGGACGGTGTTCAACGTCGCGATCAGGTCGCCCGCCGTTTCGGCGAGGGTCCCGTCGAGATCGAAGACGACGAGGGGCTGGGGTGCCATAGACCGGATCTGACTCTCACCGACGCGACCGGGCGCCACCATGGCACGCCGGGCGCGCGGGGTCAGGCCGAAAGATGGCCGTTGACCGCCGGTTCGCGAGGTCTTGCGAAGGGACACCGGGGAATGGCTGGAGGGTGGCTGGCCGCGCGGCTCATCGCCCTCGCGGCGCTGCTGGCGCCGGTCTCCGTCGCCACCGCTGCCGAATACGAGTTCCTGGCTCCCCCCGAGATCGACCTTAACCGGATCTACAGGCTCGACAAGGCCACGGGCGAGGTCGCGGCGTGCCAGTACGGGCTGGTCGAGAACGAGGTCGGCGTGACGTTGTGCTACCCGCCCGGCGAGGGGGCCGGGCCTCAGCAGCCCAGCGAATACGCGCTCGTGGCGTCACGCCACACCAAGGAAAGCGGGGTGTTCAGGGTGGACGTCCGCACCGGGGCTATGTCGATCTGCTACGTGCTGAATCTCAAGGTCGTTTGCACGCCACAGGCGCGCTGACGTGCGGTCTCGCCGCGACGGTGCTTCCGCCTGTGCGGGCAGACCCCGCTCCGTCGTCTGACCTGGTGCAGGCGGCGGCCGCGGATCAGCTCTGGAAAAACTCGAGGCCCCCCGGTGGGGCGCGAACCGGAGGGCCTCGCATCGCCCGCGCCACCCGGGATCGGGCAGCGCGGTCGAACCGTGGTTCAGGACAACGGGATCAGTTGCAGACGGGGGCGAAACGATAGCCCGCGAAGTTCCCGTAGGCGTCGTAGACGGGGCGCCGCACGCGGTAGCAGCCAGCCCCGTAGTAGGGGCCGGGGCCGTAGCCGTAGGCGGGACGCACCGCGCTGCCGATGATGGCGCCGGCCGCGAGACCGCCGATCACGCCGGCCGCGACCGGGCCGCCCCAGCCGCCGCGATACCAGGCCGCCGCGGGCGTCGTGGTTTCCACCACGCCGCCGGCGAGCGTCAGGGCCGTGAGGCCCACGGTCAGGCTCTTCTTCAAGACACTCATGTCTTCCTCCAGGCCTTGAGGCCCTCGCTCATCGAGAACCCCGGGCAACGGTGAACCGTGCCGATGAATAAGGTAATAGTCGGGACGGGCTGAACCAAGCATGACGGGCCGCGTCACCTTCCGTTCAGCTTGGTGAACGGGATTCCGCGCGGCACCGGCCGCCGATTGCGTTTTGTCCGGGGAGCCTTTACCTCAGACCCGCTGGCGGGACCGAACCCGCCGGGGCAGGCCGTGTCGCGGCCTCGAAGGCGTTCATGGTCGAGCCCGGTCACGACAGGCTGAAACGTGAGGTCGCGGCGCGCGCGCTCGCCTTCGTCGAGGACGGCATGCGCCTCGGGCTCGGCACGGGGAGCACCGCCCGGGTCTTCGTGGATCTCCTGGCCGACCGGGCGGCCGCCGGCCTGCGGGTCCGCTGCGTCCCCACCTCGGAAGCGACCCGGACCCAGGCCGAAGGGCGCGGCCTCGCGGTGACGACGCTCGACGACGAGCCCGAACTCGACCTGACCGTGGACGGCGCCGACGAGTTCGACCCCGCCCTGCGCTTGATCAAGGGCGGCGGCGGCGCCCTGCTGCGCGAGAAGATCGTGGCGGCGGCCTCGCGCGCCATGGTGGTCATCGCCGACCGGAACAAGGCGGTCGACCGGCTCGGCCGCTTCCCGGTGCCGGTCGAGGTGAACCCGTTCGGGCTGGGCGCGACGCGCCGGCTCGTCGAGCGGGTGGCGGGCGACCTCGGGCTCAACCGCGGCCTGTCGCTCCGGGCCGCCGCCGCCGGCACGCCCTTCGTGACCGACGGGGGCCACTTCATCCTGGACTGCCGGTTCGGGCCGGTCGGCGATCCCGAACGGCTGGCCGACCGGCTCCTGGCCGTTCCGGGCGTCGTCGAGCACGGCCTGTTCATCGGCTTCGCGGACGCCGTCGTCACCAACGGGGACGACGGGCAGGCCCGCGTGATCGAGCGCCCGCGCTCACCATCGCTCTCATAGGACGCGTTCATGCTGCTGAAACTTCTCCCGGGTCGGATCGGAGCGGGCATCGCGCTCGCCGCGCTGTTGGCCGCGGCACCCGCCCAGGCCCAGACCGCCGCCCCCGCCGCTCCTGCGGGGCAGCCCGCCGCGCCCGCCTCTCCGGCGGCGCCCACCTCGGCCGCCCCGGAACCCGCGCCGTCCCACCTCGCCGTGGCCCGCCAGGTCGTGACGCTGTCGGGCATGTCGCGATCCTTCGACCCGATGGAGCCCGAGCTGGAAGGGCAGATCGTGCCGCTGATGACCCGGACCCGCCCCGAGCTGATCCCCGACCTCAAGGCGGTGCTGGTCCAGCTCCACCCCGAGTTCCAGAAGGACGCCGACGAGATGACCGACATCGCGGCGCGCATCTACGCGCAGCAGATGAGCGAGGCCGACCTGCGCGCGACCGTGGACTTCTTCAATAGCCCGGCTGGCAAGGAATACGTGCGGGTGCAGCCGCAGATGCTCGACCAGCTCGTGGTGCAGATGCAGGGCTGGACCCAGAAGCTGTCCAACACGATGATGCTGCGCGTGCGCCAGGAAATGGTCAAGAAGGGCCACCCCGATTTCTGAGCGGCCGGGCGGCGCGCGCGGCCGTGAGTGACGCGGTCGACCTCTTCGTGATCGGCGCGGGCTCGGGCGGGACCCGCGCGGCCCGGATCGCGGCCGGCCACGGCGCCCGGGTGGCGCTGGCCGAGGACCGGCGCTACGGGGGCACCTGCGTGATCCGCGGCTGCGTGCCCAAGAAGATCATGGCCTACGCGAGCCGCTTCCGGGATGCCTTCGCGGAGGCCGAGGCCTTCGGCTGGTCGCGCGTGGACCCTTCCTTTGACTGGCCGCGCCTCGTGGCCGCCAAGGAGCGGGAGATCTCCCGCCTGTCGGACCTGTACCGGGCCAACCTGTCCAAGGCGGGCGTGGCGCTCCACGACGCCCGCGCGCGCCTCGACGGCCCCCACGCCGTGGTGCTGTCGGACGGCCGCCGGATCGAGGCCAGGCACATCCTGGTCGCCACGGGCGGCGAGCCTCACCACCGGCCCGCGGTGCCCGGATGCGAGCTGGCGATCAGCTCGGACGAGATCTTCGACCTGCCCGTCTTCCCCAAGCGGCTGCTCGCGGTGGGCGCGGGCTACGTGGCGCTGGAGTTCGCCTCCATCTTCACCCGGCTCGGGTCGGAGGTGACGGTGGCGTTCCGCGGCGAGCAGATCCTGCGCGGCTTCGACCGCGACATGCGCGACGGCCTGGCGGCGGCGCTGGAGGCCGCGGGCGTGCGGCTGCGGCCCGGCACCACGGTGGACGGCATCGCGCGGACCGGGGAGGGCCTGGCGGCCCGCCTCGGCGACGGGTCGACGGTCGTGGCCGACCAGGTGCTGCTCGCCACCGGCCGCCGCCCGAAGACGCGCGGGCTGGGGCTGGAGGAGGCGGGCGTGGCGCTCGACCGCGACGGCGCCGTGATCGTGGACGGCTTCTCGCGCTCGTCCGTGCCCTCCGTCTTCGCGGTGGGCGACGTGACCAACCGGCTGAACCTCACGCCGGTGGCGATCCGCGAGGGGCACGCGCTGGCCGACACGCTGTTCGCGAACCGCCCGACCCCGGTCAGCCGCGACGCGGTCGCGACCGCGGTGTTCACCACCCCCGAGATCGGCACGGTGGGTCTCGCCGAGGAGGAGGCCCGCGCGGCCCACGACGTGGTGGACGTGTACAAGACGAGCTTCCGGCCGCTGAAGGCCACCGTGTCGGGCCACGAGACCCGCACCGTGATGAAGATCGTCGTCGACGGCGCCACCGACCGCGTGCTGGGCGTCCACGTGCTGGGCGAGGACGCGGGCGAGATGGCGCAGCTGCTCGGCATTGCGGTGCGGATGGGCGCCACCAAGGCCGACTTCGACGCCACCATGGCGGTCCACCCGACCGCCGCGGAAGAACTTGTGACCATGCGGACGCGGACCGCGCGCCATCTCCGCGGGGGCGTGGGCTGACCGGCAGGCCGCGTCCGGACACCGGGCCCGCCGTCGCGGTCGGGCCGATCACCCCGGCCCACGTCGAGGGTTTCCGCACGGCCCTCGACGCCGTCTCGCGCGCGAGCGAAGATTCCTGACCCTCCCCGAAGCGCCGCCGCCGCCTGAAACGCGGCGGTTCGTGGTCGACGGCATCGCGAGCGGCCAGCCGCACGTCGTCGCGGTGCTGGACGGCGGCGTGATCGGCTGGTGCGCCGTCCGGCGGCACGCGCGGCCCGCCCACGCCCATCGCGGAACGCTCGGCATGGGCGTCGTGGCGGGGCACCGCGGGCGCGGGATCGGGTCGCGGCTGATCGCGGCCGCGCTGGGGGGCGCCCACGCCTCCGGCCTCGTTCGCGTCGAACTGGCCGTCCACGCCGACAACCTCGACGCGGTCGCGCTCTACGACAAGGTCGGGTTCGCGCGCGAGGGCGTGGCACGCGACGCCGTGCTGATCGACGGCGTCGACCGGGACGTGATCGTGATGGCCCTGGTCCGCCGGGAGGTCGCCGGGCCCGCGTGACGGATCGGCCCGCGCCTCGGGCGCGGGCGGACCGTCACCCCGGCGTGGACGCGCGGCCGGGGCGGTGTATAAGCGCCGCTCCCGTTGACCTCAGCGCCGTTCGCCGCGACGGGCGTCCGAGAAGGAAAGCCGACCATGCCGGAGCCGCGCTCCGCCGCCCCCGCCTGGACGCCCGCGAGCTGGCGCGCCAAGCCCGCCCAGCAGGTGCCGGCCTACCCGGACGCGGCCGCGCTGGCCGACGTCGAGGCCAAGCTCGCGGGCTTCCCGCCGCTCGTCTTCGCGGGCGAAGCGCGCAAGCTCAAGCGCGCGCTGGGCGAGGTCGCCCACGGCCGCGCCTTCCTGCTCCAGGGCGGCGACTGCGCGGAGGCTTTCGCGGAGCACTCGGCCGACAACATCCGCGACTTCTTCCGCGTCTTCCTGCAGATGGCGGTGGTGCTGACGTTCGCGGGCGCGGTGCCGGTGGTCAAGGTCGGCCGCGTGGCGGGCCAGTTCGCCAAGCCGCGCTCGGCCTCGACCGAGGCGGTCGACGGCGTGGAACTGCCCAGCTACCGCGGCGACATCGTCAACGGCATCGAGTTCACGGCCGACGCCCGCACGCCCGACCCGGCGCGGCAGCTCGACGCCTACCGGCAGTCCGCCGCGACGCTGAACCTCCTGCGCGCCTTCGCGGGCGGCGGCTACGCCAACCTGGAGAACGCCCACCGCTGGATGCTGGGCTTCGTGGCCGGCAGCCCGCAGGGGAGCCGCTACGAGGCGATCGCGACCCGCATCACCGAGACGCTCGGCTTCATGCGCGCCATCGGCCTCAACCCCGAAACGCATCCCGAGCTGCGGCAGACCGATTTCTACACCTCGCACGAGGCGCTGCTGCTCGGCTTCGAGCAGGCGCTCACCCGCACCGACTCGACCAGCGGCGACCCCTACGCGACCTCGGGCCACATGATCTGGGTCGGCGACCGCACCCGCCAGCCGGACGGCGCCCACGTGGAGTTCTTCCGCGGCGTCAAGAACCCGGTCGGCCTGAAGTGCGGCCCGAGCCTGTCGGCCGACGACCTCCTCCGGCTGATCGACCGGCTCAACCCCGAGAACGAGGCGGGCCGCCTGACGCTGATCTGCCGGTTCGGGGCCGACAAGGTGGGCGACCACCTGCCCGGCCTCGTCCGGGCGGTCGAGCGCGAGGGCCGCACGGTGGTGTGGTCCTGCGACCCCATGCACGGCAACACGGTCAAGGCCGGCAGCTACAAGACGCGGCCCTTCGACCGCATCATGGGCGAGATCCGCACGTTCTTCGCCGTGCACCGGGCCGAGGGCACCTACGCGGGCGGCATCCACCTGGAGATGACCGGCAAGGACGTGACCGAATGCACGGGCGGCGCCCGGGCCATCACGGAAACCGACCTGCGCGACCGCTACCACACCTACTGCGACCCGCGGCTGAACGCCGACCAGGCGCTGGACGTGGCCTTCCTGGTGGCGGAGCTCCTGAAGCTGGAGCGGGACGCGACCGGGCGGGCGCTGCCGGCGGTCGCGGCGGAATAGCGCCCGCGCCTCAGACCTGCTTGCTCTCGGTCACGTCCATGGCGTTGCCGCGCCACACGAAGTCGTTGGCGAGCCACGCGTTGACGAACATGAGCGGCAGCAGGAGGTCGCGGACGAGCCAGGTCAGGGGCGAGAGCCACGTCAGGCGCCAGCCCGCGGCCTGGGCGAGCTGCGCCTCCGCCGCCATCCAGATCGCGGCGACCAGCCCGCCGGCCAGGACCGGGTTGAAGCCGTTGGCGGCCGCGGCGTAGGCGCCCGCCGCCACGCTGAACAAGCAGCCCGTGAACAGTTCGGGCAGGAAGAACAGGGGGAAGGTCACGCGCCGCAGCCGCGCCCAGCGCGTTTGCCGCGCCCACACCTCCGCCAGCCCCCTGCGGCCGAGCGGCTGCTCGAAGGGGCTGTCCACCAGTCTCACCCGCAGGCCAAGGCGGCGGACCAGCTTGGTCGCGGCGGCGTCCTCGGCGATCTCGGCGCCCAGGGCCTCGATGCCGCCCGCCCCGTCCAGCACGGCTTTGCGCCACAGCATGCTCTTGCCCTGGGCGAAGCCCAAGCCGATCGCCTCGGCGGCGTATTGCCAGCGCGCCTGCAGGGTGTTGAGGAAGCCGCACTCCACCTCGGCCCAGAACCCTTCCGGCCGCGAGCCGATCGGGGTCGAGCACACGAGCCCCGTGTCGGGCCGGTAGGCCGCGTGCAGGCGCTGCAGGTAGTCGGGGGGCATCAGCACGTTGGAGTCCGCCATCACGACCCAGTCGTGCGCCGCGGCCCGCCAGCCCTTGGCCACGTTGTTGAGCTTGGGGTTGGCGTTGATGCGCTCGTCGCCCACCAGGATGCGGCTCGGCACGCCCGGGTTCCCGGCCATGAGGCGGCGCAGCAGGGGCAGGGCGGGGTCGTCGGCCCGCGCCACGCAGAACAGGACCTCGTAGCGCGGGTAGTCGAGCCGGAAGCTCGACCCCAGCGTTTCCTCGTCGTGGCGGTCGAGGCCGCACACGGGGCGGACCAGGCTGATCGCGGGCGCATCGGGCGGGGGCGGGAGCGGATGCCGACGTTCCGGGCAGCGCAACCGCGCGAGCGCCGTGCTCGCGACCTGGAGCCCCGTCATGCCGAAGGAGAAACCCGCGATCCACGCCGTCGCACTCATGATTCGTCCTGACCCGCGCCCGGATTGCCGCGACGCACAGGCCGCAGGGTTCTGCCTGATCTAAAGCCCGCTTTCACGCAACACGCCGATGACGGTTTCCCCCACCGCGTTGTGCGGAAGCGACGCTCGCGCGCCAAAAAGCTTGCGTTCGGAACAAAACAAGAACAAAATGGCGTCCAGGCTGCTTGGAGGAGGGTGTGATGCGGGCTGTTGTCGAGGATGCCGTCGAACTCCTGTGCCTCGCGGCCTTCCTGGCGGGCCTGGCGGCGCTGGCGAGCCACGGGCTGGTGGCAATTGGCTGAGGATTGCGCGGACAGTCCCGCGCGCGAGACTCGACGGGGAGCGGCTGCGGCCCGACACTGGCGTGGCGAAGGAGATCCACGTTGGCGACACCGGACGGCCCAGGCTTCGTGCACCTGCACGCCCACACCTCCTTTTCCCTGCGCGAGGGCGCGCTCACGATCGCCAAGCTCGCCAAGCTCGCGGTGGCCGACCGGATGCCGGCGCTGGCGATCACCGACACCAACAACCTGTTCGGGGCCCTTGAGTTCTCGGAGAAGCTCGCCAGGGAGGGCATCCAGCCCATCGTTGGGATGCAGCTCACGGTGGACTTCGGGGACGGGGCCGCGCTGGGCGGCCGCTTCGACACGGCCCGCGCCGGGCGCGGCGCGATCGTGCTCATCGGCGCGGACGAGGCGGGCTACGCCAACCTGATGCGCCTCGCCTCGCGCGCCTACCTGGACCCCGAGCCGGGCGACCTGCCCCACGTGGCGCTGGGCCGGCTCCAGGCCTGGAACGAAGGGATCATCGCGCTGACCGGTGGCCCCTCCGGCCCCCTCGACCGCCTGATCCGCGGCGACCGCGAGGAGGCCGCCGACGCGCGGCTCAAGCACCTGCTCGACGTGTTCGGCCCCGACCGCCTCTACGTGGAGGTGCAGCGCCACGACCTGGACGAGGAGCGCCGCGCCGAGGCCCGCCTGCTCGACATCGCCTACGCGCGCGACCTGCGGCTGGTCGCCACCAACGAGCCCTACTTCGCGGGCACCGCGGACCACGAGGCGCACGACGCGCTGCTCTGCATCTCGGAGGGCGCCGTGCTGGGCACGCCCGACCGCCGCAGGCTGTCGCCCGAGCACCGCTTCAAGACCCGCGCCGAGATGCTGACGCTGTTCGCCGACCTGCCGGAGGCGACCGCCCACACGGTGGAGATCGCCCGGCGCTGCTCGTACCGCCCGCGCACGCGCAAGCCCATCCTGCCCAACTTCACCTCGCTCGACGGCACGCCGCTCGACGAGGTGCAGGCCCTGCGCGACCAGGCCGAGCAGGGGCTGGAAGCCCGGCTCGCGACCGCCGGTCCCGCGCCGGGCATCGAGCCGGAGGTGTACCGGAAGCGGCTCGCCTTCGAGCTCGACGTCATCGTCAAGATGAAGTTCCCGGGCTACTTCCTGATCGTGTCGGACTTCATCAAGTGGGCCAAGGCGCAGAACATCCCCGTGGGGCCCGGCCGCGGCTCGGGGGCGGGCTCGCTGGTGGCCTACGCGCTGACCGTCACCGACCTCGACCCCCTGCGCTTCGACCTGCTGTTCGAGCGGTTCCTGAACCCCGAGCGCGTGTCGATGCCCGACTTCGACGTCGACTTCTGCCAGAACCGGCGCGACGAGGTGATCGCCTACGTGCGCGACCGCTACGGGGCCGACCGCGTGGCCCAGATCATCACCTTCGGCTCGTTCCTGGCGCGCGGTGTGCTGCGCAACGTGGGGCGCGTGCTGGAGATGCCGCTGGGCCAGGTCGACAAGCTCGCCAAGCTCGTGCCCCAGAACCCCGCCAAGCCCGTGACGCTGGCGGAGGCCATCGAGGGCGAGCCGCGCCTCCAGGAGGCCGCCGCGGCCGACGAGAAGGTCAGCCGGCTGCTGACCGTGTCGCGCACGCTGGAGGGGCTCTATTCCAACGCCTCCACCCACGCGGCCGGCATCGTGATCGGCGACCGGCCGCTCGACGAGCTGGTGCCGCTCTACCGCGACCCGAAGTCCGACATGCCCGCCACCCAGTTCAACATGAAATGGGTGGAGCCCGCGGGCCTGGTCAAGTTCGACTTCCTCGGCCTCAAGACGCTGACGACGCTGCAGACCGCCGTGGCGCTGATCGCCCAGCGCGGCGTCGCGCTGGACCTGTCCGCGCTGCCGCTCGACGACGCCAAGACATACGCGATGCTGGGCCGCGGCGAGACGGTGGGCGTGTTCCAGGTGGAAAGCGCCGGCATGCGCAAGGCGCTGGTCGACATGCGCCCCGACCGGCTGGAGGACATCATCGCGCTGGTGGCGCTCTACCGGCCGGGCCCGATGGCCAACATCCCGGTCTACTGCGCGCGCAAGCTCGGCGAGGAGCGGCCCGACTATCCCCACCCCAAGCTGGAGGCGGTGCTCAAGGAGACGCACGGGGTCATCATCTACCAGGAACAGGTGATGCAGGCCGCCCAGGTGCTGTCCGGCTACTCGCTGGGCGAGGCCGACCTCCTGCGCCGCGCCATGGGCAAGAAGATCAAGGCCGAGATGGACGCCCAGCGCGTCCGCTTCGTGGAGGGCTGCGTCAAGGGCGGCATCCCCAAGGCCAAGGCCGACGAGATCTTCGACCTGCTCGCGAAGTTCGCGGACTACGGCTTCAACAAGAGCCACGCCGCGGCCTACGCGCTGATCTCCTACCAGACCGCCTACCTCAAGGCGAACTACCCGGTCGAGTTCCTGGCCGCGTCGATGACCATGGACAAGGACAACACCGACAAGCTCTCCGAATTCCGCAACGAGGCGCGCCGCCTCGGCATCGCGGTGGAGCCCCCCTCGGTCAACCGCTCGGCGGTCGACTTCCAGGTCACGCCCGAGGCGCCCGCGGCCATCGTCTACGCGCTGTCGGCCATCAAGGGCGCGGGGGACGGGCAGGTGAGGGCGATCGTGGACGCGCGGGGCCGCGAGCCGTTCGCGTCGCTGGCCGATTTCGCGCTGCGCGTGACCGCGCGCGACATCAACAAGAAGGTGCTGGAAAGCCTCGCCGCGGCGGGCGCCTTCGACGCGCTGGAGCCCGAGCGCGCGCGGGTCTTCGCGGGCATCGAGGCGATGCTGGGCCTGTCCGCCCAGGCGGGCGAGGATCGCCGGGCGGGGCAGAGCGGGCTGTTCGCCCCCGCCGACGTCCGCTCCGCCTTCCGGCTGCCCGCGGTGCACGCCTGGTCGGGCTCCGAGCGGCTCCGGCGCGAGTTCGACGCGGTGGGCTTCTTCCTGTCGGGCCACCCGCTCGACGACTACGAGGCGATCCTGAAGCGGCTGCACGTCCGCCGCTGGGCCGAGTTCGCCCGCGCCGTGAAGGAGGGCGACGTGGCCGCGCGCCTCGCCGTCACCGTGCTGGACCGCAACGAGCGGCGCACCAAGTCCGGCAACAAGATCGGCATCGTCAACCTGTCCGACCCGTCCGGGCAGTTCGAGGCCATCATGTTCCAGGAAACGCTGAACCAGCACCGCGACCTCTTCGAGAAGGGCAGGGCGGTTCTGGTCACCGTGCAGGCCAGCGCCGAGGGCGACGAGGTGCGCTGCCGCATCGTGGCCGCCGAAGCGCTGGACGCCGCCGCCCACCGCCTGTCGAAGGGACTGCGCATCCACCTGAGCGACCCCGCGCCGCTCCCCGACATCGCGACCCGCCTCGGGTCGCCCGGCGAGGGCGAGGTGTCGATCGTGGTGGCCATGGACGGCGGCCGGCGCGAGGTCGAGGTGAAGCTGTCCGGCCGTTTCGCGCTGTCGCCGCAGATGGCGGGCGCGCTCAAGGCCGTGCCGGGCGTCGTCACGGTGGAGGCCGTGTGACCGGGGCGGGCCGCCCGTCCGAGGACGCGCTGATCGCCCGCTTCTTCGCGCCGCTCGCGGGGCCGGAGGGCCTGGGCCTGCGCGACGACGCGGCGCTGCTGGTGCCGAGCCCCGGCTGCCAGCTCGTCCTGACGGTGGACGCGCTGGTGGCGGGCGTCCACTTCTTCCCCGACGACCCGCCCGCCTCGGTCGCCCGCAAGGCCCTGCGCGTCAACCTGTCCGACCTCGCCGCCAAGGCGGCCCGGCCGCGCGGCTTCCTGCTCGCCCTCGCGCTGCCGCCGGACTGGTCGGAGGCCTGGCTGGACGCGTTCGCCGCGGGCCTGGGCGCGGACGCGCGGGCCTACCGCTGCCCGCTGCTGGGCGGCGACACGGTCTCGACCCCCGGGCCGCTCACCCTGTCGATCACGGCGCTCGGCGAGGTGGCGGCCGGGGGCATGGTGCCGCGGACGGGCGCCCGGCCCGGCGACGTCCTCTACGTGTCGGGCACGATCGGCGACGCGGCCCTGGGTCTTCGCATCCGCCTCGACCCGGCCGCGGCCCGGCTGGTGCCGCTCGCCGCCGCCGACCGCGCCCATCTCCTCGACCGCTACCTTCACCCGCAGCCGCGCCTGGCGCTGCGGGACGCGCTCGGGGTCGCGAGCGCCGGCATGGACGTGTCCGACGGTTTCGTGGGCGACGCGGCCAAGCTGCTGCGCGCGTCCGGCGTGACGGGCACGGTCCGTCTCGGGCGCGTGCCGCTGTCGAGGGCCGCGGCGGCCGCGGCGGGTGCTGACCCGACAGCCTTCGAGGCCGCGCTCACCGGCGGCGACGATTACGAGGTGCTGGCCTCCGTTCCGCCCGCCGCGACCGCGGCGTTCGAGGCCGCGGCCGCGCGGGCCGGCGTGGCGGTGGCGCCGGTCGGCGAGGTGGGCGCGGGCGCGGGCCCGCCGACGTACCTGGACGCGTCCGGCGCCCCCCGCGTCTTCGCGCGGGGCTCCTACAGCCACGCCTGAGCGGGCCGCCAGGCCCGCGTTGCGACGCCCGGCGCTTTCTGCCACAAGGCGAGGTACAAGCGAATGAAGTCAAATGGCCGGCGCTGCAACGACCGGTCCGTCGCGTAACGTGTCGTGAGCAAGAGGGGACGCCGCCTACATGGTTTCGATTACACTGATCCTGCTGGCCGGGCTGCTGGCCCTGGTCTACGGTGCGGTCAACATCCGGCAGCTGCTGGCCGCCGACGTCGGCAGCCTGCGCATGCAGGAGATCGCGGGGGCGATCGCCGAGGGCGCCCAGGCCTATCTCAGGCGGCAGTACCTCACCATCGCGGCGGTCGGCATCGTCATCTTCGTGGTGCTCGGGCTCCTGCTGTCGTGGAGCGTGGCCGTGGCCTTCCTGGTCGGCGCCGTCCTGTCGGGCGCGGCCGGGTTCATCGGCATGAACGTGTCGGTGCGCGCCAACGTGCGGACCGCCCAGGCCGCGACCCAGTCGCTCGCGGGCGGGCTCGACATCTCCTTCAAGGCCGGGGCCATCACGGGCATGCTGGTGGCGGGGCTCGCGCTGCTCGGCGTGGCGGGCACCTTCGCGGTGCTGACCGGCCCCATGGGCCTGCCGCTCGACAGCCGCGAGGTCGTGGACGCGCTGGTGGCGCTGGGGTTCGGGGCGTCGCTCATCTCCATCTTCGCGCGGCTCGGCGGCGGCATCTTCACCAAGGGCGCGGACGTCGGCGCCGACCTCGTGGGCAAGGTCGAGGCCGGCATCCCGGAGGACGACCCGCGCAACCCCGCGACCATCGCGGACAACGTGGGCGACAACGTCGGCGACTGCGCCGGCATGGCGGCCGACCTGTTCGAGACCTACGCGGTCACCGTGGTCGCGACCATGGTGCTGGCCTCCATCTTCTTCGCCGGCCAGGCCACCCTGAGGGACGCGATGGTCTACCCGATCGCGGTCTGCGCGACCTGCATCGTGACCTCGATCGCGGGCACCTACTTCGTCAAGCTCGGGGCCAACAACTCCATCATGGGGGCGCTCTACAAGGGCGTCGTGGCCACGGGCCTGCTGTCGATCGTGGGCGTCGCGGTCGCGACCCAGTTCGTCACCGGCTGGGGCGCGCTGGGCACGGTCGCGGGCCGCGAGATCACCGGGCTCAACCTGTTCTTCTGCGGCATCCTGGGCTTGGTCGTCACGGGCCTGATCATCGTCGTCACTGAATATTACACCGCGACCGGCAAGCGGCCGGTGGTGTCGATCGCCCAGGCGTCGGTGACGGGCCACGGCACCAACGTGATCCAGGGCCTCGCGGTTTCGCTGGAGTCGACCGCGCTGCCCGCCCTGGTGATCGTGGGCGGCATCATCTTCACCTACCAGCTCGCGGGGCTGTTCGGCACCGCGGTCGCGGTGACCACCATGCTGGGCCTGGCCGGCATCATCGTGGCGCTGGACGCCTTCGGGCCGGTGACGGACAACGCGGGCGGCATCGCCGAGATGGCGGGCCTGCCCGACTCGGTGCGCCACTCCACCGACGCGCTGGACGCGGTGGGCAACACCACCAAGGCGGTCACCAAGGGCTACGCCATCGGCTCGGCGGGCCTCGGCGCGCTGGTGCTGTTCGCGGCCTACTCCAACGACCTCGCCTATTTCTCGGCCCACGCCGACACCGTGCCCTACTTCAAGGACGTGGGCGCCGTGTCCTTCGACCTGTCCAACCCCTACGTGGTGGCGGGCCTCATCTTCGGCGGCCTGATCCCCTACCTGTTCGGCGGCATCGCGATGACCGCGGTGGGCCGGGCCGCGGGGGCCGTGGTGCAGGAGGTGCGCCGCCAGTTCCGCGAGGCGCCCGGCATCATGCAGGGCACCGCGCGGCCCGACTACGGCCGCGCCGTCGACATGCTGACGCGGGCCGCCATCCGCGAGATGATCGTGCCTTCGCTCCTGCCGGTGCTGGCGCCGCTGGTTGTCTACTTCGGCGTGCTCCTCCTGTCCGGCTCGAAGGCCAGCGCCTTCGCGGCGCTCGGGGCCTCGCTGCTCGGCGTCATCGTCAACGGGCTGTTCGTGGCCGTGTCGATGACCTCGGGCGGGGGCGCCTGGGACAACGCCAAGAAGAGTTTTGAGGACGGCTTCGTGGACCGGGACGGGGTGCGCCACCTCAAGGGGTCAGAGGCCCACAAGGCCTCGGTCACGGGCGACACCGTGGGCGACCCCTACAAGGACACGGCCGGCCCCGCCGTGAACCCGGCCATCAAGATCACCAACATCGTGGCGCTGCTGCTGCTCGCCATCCTGGCGCACTGAGGCGCACAGGCGGCGGCCCGGCTCCGGGCCGCCTCCGCTCCGCTCAGGTGAAGTTGAGGAAGGAGCGGAACAGGTTCTTGAGGAAGCCCTGCTCGGCGCCGCCCGTCGGCGTCGTGCGGCTGATGAAGTCGAACACCTTGCCGTCCTTGACGCCGTAGTTGGCGACGCGCTCGACCTTGTTCTGCGGCGTGAAGTAGACCGCCAGCACGCGCTGGTCCTGGACCCTGGCGGGCGCCGCCGCGAAGGCGCGGTCGACCCGCTGGCTGATGTAGTACCAGGCGCTGCCGCCCACCGTGGACGTCGTGGACGGCGTCCCCAGCAGCACCAGGACCTGCTCGGCCGAGGACGCGCCCGGCTTGACCTGGTCGAGGGCCGCCTGGTCCAGCACGTAGCCGCGCGTGACCTCGCCGTCGTAGCCCAGGCATCCGCCGAGCGAGGCGGCGAGCACCGCCACCGCGCCCAGGCGCGCGATCCCGCGCCCGGCCCACCGCGACACCGCTTGCGCCCGCTGCGTCATCCCCGTCCCACTCCATCCCGTCGAAACCGGCCACCCGGCACCCGCGGCCGACCATCGCAGGTCGGGGTTGCCAGAGGGTTCCGCCGCCGGGCCATCGGCCGTCCGGCGCGATGTTTCCCTTGCATCTCCGCGTGCCGTTGCCTAACCCCCGGGGTGGTGGAAGGCAAGGTCGCGCCGGCAACAGCCGGAAAAGCCAATCGCGCGGAACTGAGTCCCGATGGTGTCGCTTTTCGGCCGCTTCCGCGCCGCCTCGAACCGCAAGATCCTCGGGCGTCTCAACGACGAGCTGATCGCGGCGGTCCGCCAGCCCGCCTTCTACGAGGCGGGCGGCGTGCCCGACACGTTCAACGGGCGCTTCGAGATCCTGGTGCTGCACACCGCGCTGGTGGTGCGCAGGCTCCGCGCCCTGGAAGCGCCCGGGCCCGCGGTGGGACAGGACGTGATCGACCTCGTGTTCCGCAACCTCGACCCCGCGATGCGCGAGTTGGGCGTCGGCGACATGGCCGTGCCCAAGCGCATGAAGCGGCTCGCCGAGGCCTTTCTGGGCCGCTCGGTCGCCTACGACGCGGCCCTGCGGACCGACGACGGCGACAGCCTCGCCGACGCCCTGTCCCGCAACGTCCACGGGGGCGCCCGCGCGGGCGCCGACCTGGCCCGCTACGCCAAGGCCGCGGCTCAGGAGCTGGACGGCTGCGACCTGGACGTCTTCCTCAAGGGGCCGGTCCGCTTCCCCGATCCGGCCGCCTTTCTTTCCGGAGGTCCTGCCTGATGTCCGTGCCCGATCCCGCCCTGTCGCGCCCCGTGGAGGTCGCGACGATCGGCGGAGGGCTGGAGGTCGCCTTCGAGGCGAGCGACGGCGAGCGGGCCGACCTCGCGCGCTTGAACGGCCTCGACGAGGTCAGGTCCCTGCGCGCCACCTTCCGGCTGCGGCCCGAACGCGGCGGCGTCCGCGCCGCGGGCGAGGTCCACGCCGTCGTGGTGCAGACCTGCGTGGTCAGCCTCGATCCGTTCGAGGCCGCGGTGAGGGAGCCGGTCGACGTCCGCTTCCTGCCGCCCGCGGCTCTGGAGGCTTTGCGCGCCGCCCGCGCGGGCCTGCCGCCCGAGGTTCTGGAAACGGAGGACGACGAGCCCGACCCGATCGTGGGCGGCCGCGTCGACCTCGGCGCGCTGGCCGCCGAAGCGCTGACGCTGGGGCTCGACCCTTACCCGCGCAAGCCGGACGCAGCCTTCCGGGAGCCCGCGCCGCGCGACCCCGACGCCGACCCGTCGCCCTTCGCGGCCCTGAAGGCACTCAAAAACAACACGGAATAAGCAAACTTGGCCCGGCACCGGCGTTGCGGTCGCGGTTTGGCGCGATCCGGCCTTGCGTTACCGGGTCGAGCGGCTATCGGTGGGGCGGCGCCCGGCCGGACGCGACGTCGGCGGGGCCGGGCAAGGGGAGTGGGATGAGCAAACCGGTTCGGATCGCGCTCGACGCCATGGGCGGCGACCACGGGCCGAGCGTCGTGGTGCCGGGCGCGGCCCTCGCGTTGGAGCGGCGGCCGGACCTCACCTTCGTGATGGCGGGGGACCGGGCGGTCGTGGGCCCGCTGCTCGACCGGCATCCCGGGCTCAAGGCGGCGACCACCCTGCAGCACGCCGAAGTGTCGATCCGCATGGACGACAAGCCCAGCCAGGCGCTGCGCAGCGGCCGCCGCGTGTCCTCGATGTGGATGGCGCTCGACGCCGTCAAACGGGGCGAGGCGGACGCGGCCCTGTCGGCGGGCAACACCGGGGCGCTCATGGCCATGTCGAAGATCTGCCTGCGCACCATGCCGCAGATCGAGCGGCCCGCCATCGCGGCCATGTGGCCCACGATCCGGGGCGAATCGATCGTGCTCGACGTGGGCGCCACCATCGGCTTCGACGCCCACCACCTCGTCGACCTCGCCATCATGGGCTCGGCCATGGCGCGCATCGTGTTCGACATCGAGCGGCCGACCGTGGGGCTCCTCAACATCGGGGTCGAGGAGATCAAGGGGCTGGAGGAGGTCAAGGCCGCGGGCCGCATCCTGAAGGAGATGGCGCCCCCCGGGCTCGCCTACCACGGCTTCGTCGAGGGGGACGACCTCGGCAAGGGCACGGTGGACGTGGTCGTGACCGAGGGTTTTACGGGCAACATCGCGCTCAAGACCGCCGAGGGCACCGCCAGGCAGATCGCCCAGTACCTGCGCGACGCCATGGGGCGCAGCCTCATGTCCAAGCTGGGCTACTGGTTCGCGCGCGGCGCCTTCCAGGCCCTGCGGGAGAAGCTCGACCCCCGCCGCGTCAACGGCGGCGTCTTCCTGGGGCTTGACGGCGTCGTCATCAAGAGCCATGGCGGCGCGGACGCCCTCGGCTACGCGGGCGCCATCGAGATCGCCTACGACATGGTGCGGCACGACCTGCTCGCGAAGATCCGGGAGTCGCTGGGCTACGTGCAGGACGACCGGGCGGCGGCCGCGGCGCTGGCGCCCACGGCCCCCTAGAGCACGATCCGCAAAAGCCGCTGGCGCTTTTGCGACGCGGTCGTGCTCAAGCACTGGGTTGGCACGCGTCCCGACCGAGCGGCCTCGCTTGGTCGGGACGCGTGACGAGGCATCGGGTTCCGCCCCGGACGGGGGCGGGTCGGCGACGGCCGCTGGCGCCGTCGGGTCATGGATTGGACGCGCTGCATCGTGACGGTTGGGACTTCTCGCTGGAGGGCGGTGGTGCGCGGGGTCGGCGCGTACCTGCCGGAGCGCCGCATGTCGAACGCCGAGATGGCGCTCAAGGTGGACACCACCGACGACTGGATCGTCCAGCGCACCGGCATCACCCAGCGCCACCTGGCGGGCGAGGGCGAGACCACGGCCGCGCTGGCCTGCAACGCGGCCAGGGCCGCGCTGGCGGACGCCCGCTGCCAGCCCGACGACATCGACCTGATCGTGGTGGCGACCTCCACGCCCGACTACACCTTCCCCGCCACCGCCACCCAGGTGCAGGCCATGCTGGGCATCCGGCACGGGGTGGCGTTCGACCTTCAGGCGGTGTGCTCCGGCTTCGTGTTCGCGCTCGCCACCGCCGAGAAGTTCCTTCTCTCCGGCTCGCACGCCCGGGCGCTGGTGATCGGCGCCGAAACCTTCTCGCGCCTGCTCGACTGGACGGACCGGACGACCTGCGTGCTGTTCGGCGACGGCGCGGGCGCCCTGGTGCTCGAAGCCGAGGACGGCGGTCCCGCGCTTGACCGGGGCGGCGTGGTGACCACGCACCTGCGCTCGGACGGCGCCCACCGCGAGAAGCTCTACGTGGACGGCGGCCCGTCCTCCACCGGGACGGTGGGGCATCTGCGGATGCAGGGCCGCGACGTGTTCCGCCACGCGGTCGGCATGGTGGAGGACGTGGTGCGCGACGCCTTCGCGGCCTCGGGCACCACGGCCGCCGACCTCGACTGGTTCGTGCCCCACCAGGCCAACCGGCGCATCATCGACGCCTCGGCCGCCAAGCTCGGCATCGCGCCCGAGAAGGTGGTCGCCACCGTCCACCTCCACGCCAACACGTCGGCGGCCTCGATCCCGCTCGCGCTGGCCACCGCCTGCGGCGACGGGCGCATCCGCAAGGGCCACCTCGTCATGCTGGAGGCCATGGGCGGCGGCTTCACCTGGGGCAGCGCGCTCGTCCGCTGGTGAGGGGGAGGCGGCGGCGAAACCTCACCCGTGTTGTTCCGCTGCGGCAGACAAGGCGGTTTTGATCGGCTAGCCTTCCGCTCGGCGGTGGAACTTGCTGGGTGGCCGGACGGTGGTGAAGAAGCCTTCGGGTGCGGACGGGACGGGAGCCGCCGAGAAGCCTCAAACGGTGACGCGGGCCGACCTGTCCGAGGCCGTGTACCAGCGCGTAGGCCTGTCCCGGACCGAGTCGGCCGAACTCGTCGAGCACGTCCTGTCCGAGATGGCGGACGCGATCACGCGCGGTGAGACCGTGAAGCTGTCGTCCTTCGGCTCCTTCGTGGTGCGGTCCAAGGGCGAGCGGGTCGGCCGCAACCCAAAGACCGGCATCGAGGTGCCGATCATGCCGCGGCGCGTGATGGTGTTCAAACCCTCGAACGTGCTCAAGGGCAAGATCAACGGCAAGCCCGTCGAGCCCGATGACGAGTAGCCCCGCGGAGAAGAGCGCGGAGGCCTACCGCACGATCAGCGAGGTCGCGGCCGCACTGAAGCTGCCGCAGCACGTCCTCCGGTTCTGGGAAACGCGGTTCACGCAGATCAAGCCGCTGAAGCGCGGCGGCAACCGCCGATACTACCGGCCCGAGGACGTCGAACTGCTCGCCGCCATCCGGCAGCTTCTCTACGGGGACGGCTACACGATCAAGGGCGTGCAACGCATCCTACGGGAACAGGGCCCGCGCGCGGTGGCGCTGCTCGCCCAGCGGCGCCCCGGAACCTCCGACAGCCCCTCGCCCACCTTCGACGAGGCCGCGGTTGCGCCGGCCGGCGGCCCGTCCTCGGCGCCCCAGTCCATTCCGTGGCTCGACGCGCCCGACCCAGGGGCGTCCGCGATCGAGCCGGATGACCCCGTGGGGCAGTTGCGCGCCCTGCTGTCGAGCCTCGCCGAGTGCCGCCGCCTGCTGGAGGCGGCCCGCGCCTGAAACCGGGCGCGACGGCTTCGCCGCCGCTATTTCCTGACCATCGCGAGCGGGGCGGGGTAGCGCCGCCGCGCCGTCGCGAGAATGTCGTCCCACTCGGGATCGGGCGCGGGCGGTGCCAGGCCGGCCGCGGGGATCAGGCCGCCCGGGTTGGGGTCGGGCGTGGCGGCGCTCGCCTCGACACCGTCGAGCCCGTCCGACACCGCGACGTCCGTCAGCGCGCCGTTGCGCGCGACCAGGACGAGGTCGAGACGCGACATCGGCGTCGGCGACCGGCCGTTCGACCGGCAGGTGACGGTCGGTGCGGTGGTGTTCTCGATGAGGTGGGGACGGTACTGGCAGGAGAAGCCGAGCGCCTCGATCGCCTGGGCCACCTCGCCGACCTTCGAGCCGATCGGATACTCAGAGAGCGTTTCGCGCCGGATCAGGCCGAAGTCGCTGCCGACCGTCAGGGCGTCCGCCGTTCGGTTGCGCGGGCTCGCGCTGCTGACCGAGTGGATGCCGGCGGTCGCCGTCGCCACCGAGGCCATGCTCGCCATCACCAGCATCAGGCGGCTCATGGGGCCCGCGCTCCCCGCGGCGCGCCCGTCATGCCGCCGACCTCGCACCGGTCAGCCCTTCGGGCCGCCCCAGCACCTCGGGGACCTGCGGGGCGCGCAGCGGCCGGCCGACCAGGTAGCCCTGGATGGTGTCGCAGCCCTCGTCCTCCAGGAACTTCAGCTGCTTCCGGTTCTCCACGCCCTCCGCCGTCACCTGGATGCCCAGGGTCTTGCCCAGCATCAGGATGGTGCGGATGATCTGCTCCGCCCCGTTCTTCTGGCCGAGGTCGCGCACGAACGACAGGTCGATCTTGATCCGGCTGAACGGGAAGGAGCGAAGGTTGGACAGGCTCGAATAACCGGTGCCGAAATCGTCCATCGCGAAGTGGACGCCGACTTGCCTGAGGGCCAGCAACTGGGACGTGGCCTGCTGGCTGTTGTCCATGAACACCGACTCGGTGATCTCCAACTCCAGCCGTCCCACGGGCAGGCCGCTGTCGGCGAGCGCCGCTTCGACCATGGCCGTGAAGCCCGGGTCGCGGAGCTGCACGGCCGACACGTTGACCGCGATCCTGACCCCCCAAGCCGCGGCCTGCCGGCACGCGGTCCGCATCACCCAGCGTCCCATCTCGTTGATGATGCCGGTTTCCTCCGCGATCGGGATGAACGCGTTCGGGGGCACCAGCCCCTTGGTGGGGTGGTTCCACCGGACCAGCGCCTCGAAACTGCGGATCTCCATGGTCGCGACGTCGAGCAGCGGCTGGTAGTAGACTTCCAGCTCCCCGTTGCCGGTCGCGTGGCGCAGGTCGTGCTCGATCTCGCGACGGGCCTGGAGCGCCTGCTCCATGTTGTTCTCGAAGAACTGCCAGGAGCCGCGCCCGAGCTCCTTGGCCCGGTACAGCGCCGCGTCCGCGCCCTTGAGGAGTCGCCCGTGGTCCAGGCCGTTGGCGGGCGCCCGGGAGATGCCGACGCTCACCCCGATCACCACGTCGTGGCCCTGGATCGTGTAGGGGGCGCTCACGGCGTCGACGAGCGCCTGCGCCAGGCGCGCGCAGTCCCCGTCGTCGGCCACGTTCACCTGGAGGACCGCGAACTCGTCGCCGCCCAGCCGCGCCACCGTGTCGACGTCGCGGATGGTGTTCCTGAGCCGCCAGGTGACCTCGCGGAGCAGCGCGTCGCCGAGCGCGTGGCCCAGCGTGTCGTTGACCTGCTTGAAGTGGTCGAGGTCGAGGCAGTGGATGGCGAAGTTCTGGCCGCGCCGCGCGCGCCCGATCGCCTGCTCGACGCGCTCGGCGAACAGCGTGCGGTTGGGCAGTTTCGTCAGGTCGTCGTGGGTGGCCAGAAAGGCGATGCGCCCTTCGGCGAGCTGGCGCTCGGTCACGTCCTCCAGCGTCGCGAGCCAGCCGCCTTCCGGCATGGGCGCGAGCGTCATGGCCAGCGTGCGGGTGCCGAACGCGGTTGTGACCGTGGTGCCGCGTCCGCGCCGGACGGCCGCGCGGACGCGGCGGACCAGGGCGGCGGCGGCGGCCGGGTCGGCCCGGTCGGCCGCGGCCCGGACGACATCGAGGTAGTCCGCGCCCGGCCCGACCTCGTCGGGGTGCAGGCCGCTGATCGCGTAGAACTGGGGGTTGGCCAGCGTCAGGCGGTTTTCGGCGTCGAAGACCGACAGCCCCTGCGACATGTTGGCGAGGGCGCCGTCGAGGTTCTGGTTGGCGGCGGCCAGCGCGTCCCGCTGCGCGCGCATCGCGGTCACGTCCGTGTAGAGCGCGACCAGTCCCCCCTCGGCGGTGTGGTTGCAGCTGTGCCGGATCCAGCGTCCGTCGGGCAGCAGGGTTTCGCCGATCCGCGGCTCGCCGCCGCCCAGCGGCAGCAGCCCGCTCCGGTCGTCCTTCGGCCGCATCAGCGCTCCGGCCAGCTGCCTGGCCGTCAGCCCGACGGGCACGTCGGCCCGGGTCAGGCCGAAGACGTCGAGCGCCTTGGCGTTGGCGATCTGGACGGTGCCGGTCGCGTCCACGATCACGACACCCTCGCTCGATCCGTCGAGCGCCTCGGCGACGCGGGCCTGCGACTGCGCCTGCAGCACGGCCTGCTCCTCCATCATGGCGCGGATGTCGCGCCGCATGGACACCATGGCCCGGTTGAGGTCGCCGATCTCGTCCGAGCTCTGGTGGGGGGCCTCGCCGTCGAGCTTGCCGCGCGCGATCTCCTGGGCGAAGCGCGCGACCCGGTCGAGCGGCGCGCTGATCCGGCGCGCCAGGAAGAAGGCGACCGTGCCGCAGATCAGAACCGCGAGCGTCATGCCGCCGAACGCCAGCGCGGTGTTGTGCGCGACGCTCTGCTGGGCGGCCTGCCGGCCCGCGAAGCCGTCTTCCGCGACCTTGCCCACCATCGTCTCCACGCCGCGCTCGACGGTCTGGGCCTTGGCTTCGATGGCGTTCCACAGGTCCGGTTCGAACGTCGACGCGATGCGGTGACTGAGCGCGATCCACTCGCTTTCGGTGGCCAGGAGCTGTTTCGCGATGTCCGCGATCTCCGCCGACCGCGAGGTTTCGACCGCGGTGGCCAGATCCTGCCTGAACGACTGGCTGAGCACCTGAACCCGCGCCATGGCGTCCCGCCGCGTCGCGTCCTTGGACAGGAGCCCGTGGGCGAGTTCGGCACGCATGCTGGCGAAATCCGACGAGGCCGCGCGGGCGTAGACGGTGGTGTTCACCGTCTGGTCGAAGGTGCGGGTCACGAGCTGTCCCGCGAGATGGGCGCCGTTGACGAACACCAATCCCAACGTCAGCGTCACGGCGCTGATGGCCGTGAAGGCGAGACCGATCCGCCTGCGAATCGTCCACCGCATCGCGAGTTTCGGGACCAGCCTCATGGTTGCGTTGTCATCCCCTTCACGGGGTCGGGCCGCCCACGCGGGAGACGATCGAGTCCGACGCGTTCATCTTCGCCGCAGCGCCCTAACATTAACTTGCATCGCGCGCGGAAATGTCGGCACGCGCAGGGGAGGGGCGGGCCTCTCGGGACCGACCCGCGCCGCGATGGGCCTTTCGGTCCGAGCGTCGGTCGGCAGGAGGGGCCCACCCCTGGTCGGCGGGACGACCCGCCCGTCGCCGACCTCCGCCGCGGCTCCCCGGCAGCCTTGAGGTCCGGCGCCGGCGGGTCACGGCCGCGGTGACGGGTTCAGCGTGCCGTCGCCGCCCAAGCCCCGCCCGTCGGGTCAGGAGTGTGCTCGGGTCCGCGTCGGAGGGGCCTCACTTGGGCCGGACGTCGGTTCCGCCGCCCGGTGTGCCCGGGGCCGGAACGACCGGCGTGGTCCCGACGGAGGGCGCCGGCTTCTGCATCTTGGGGTCGAGGCCCTCGGCCGGGTGGATCACCCCGTTCGTGTTGCTGAGCTTGTCGCTCAGGCTGCCCCCGCTGTTTCCGACATCGGTCCTGGGCTTGTCGGCCTCCGCCTGGGCCAGGGCAGGGCCGCACAGGAGAACGCCGGCCAGCACGGCCACGGGTGTCTTCATGGTGTCGATCCGGTTCACCGCCCCGATGCCAACGGCAGGTCCGCGCGCGAGGTTCCGGCGCGCGGTCCAGGACGGGATTGCGTTGCGGGTGGCTCCCCGAGCAGGACTCGAACCTGCGACCATTCGATTAACAGTCGAATGCTCTACCAACTGAGCTATCGGGGAATGCGGGCGCTGGATAGCAAGCCCGGACGCGAATTGCAAAGCGAAAAACGGACGCGACACGGCCGTCCCATCGGTGTCGCGCCTTGCCGCCCCCGCCGATCCGCTTTAAGAGCGGGGCCTGGGACGCCGCCCGTCGGCCTGCCCCGGCCTCGTGGCGGAGTGGTCACGCAGAGGACTGCAAATCCTTGCACCCCGGTTCGATTCCGGGCGAGGCCTCCATCACGTCCAAGTCTCCACCGCCGGAAACGCGGCGGCCGGTCCCGTCCGGCCGGTGGGTTGGTTTCGCGCCGCCTCGCGCAGACGCTCGAAGGCGTCCCGCACGAGGTCGGCGCCGAACCGGCGCTCAAGCCGCCGCACGGTGAAGTGGGCTCGGGCCAGGGCCTGGAAGTGGTCCGTGAAGGCCGCGTTCACCGCCGCGCCCGTCAGGGCGCCGATGACCGGAACGGCCTGGCCCAGCGCCTTCTGGCCCACCACGGCGCCGAACCGCGCCGCGACCTGGTTGAGGAAGCGGACGATGGCGGGCGCGGCCTCGTCCGCCACGCCCTTGCTGACGATGAAGCGCGCGGCCTCGCTCACCGATTTGGCGATCAGCGTGCGGACGGCCAGGTAGCTCGACTCGCCCGCCGGCCCCGCCTCGGGGGCGCCGCCCAGCGCGAACACTTCCAGGCAGGCCAGCAGTCCCTCGGGTCGCGACAGGTCCTCGCCCTCGTGCCGCGCGATGTCGGCGATCGACCGCAGGATGATGGTGGTGGAGACCGGCAGCTCCACGGGCAGCGACGCGAGCCCGAAGGCCCCGCCCGCCGCCCCCGCGGCCGCCGACAGCGCGAGGTGGAGGCGGTTCGCGGCGCCCGGGCCGCCCGGCCCGCGCAGGGACCGCACCGCCCCCCGGAGCGCCACCTGCAAGGCCTTCATGGTGGCCGTGTTGACGGCCTGGAGGACCGGGGCGGGCAGGAGCTGCGTCGCGGCCCCGACCTGCCGGCCCAGCAGGGCGCTGAGCCGCGCCGTGAAGCTCGACCGCTCCAGGGTCGCGACCGCGCGGGCGAGGTCGGCCAGCGCCGCCTCGTCGAGCGCGGGCGGGGTCACGGTCGCGGGCAGGCTGTCGGTGTCGAGCATCGGGCGCGTCCTCACGCTGGTGAGGTGGAACTAACGCACGAAGGCGCCGGATTGACGAGCGCGCGGCTTTGCAACAGGTTTGCCTCGCGGTCCGGCCGGTTGCGGTCAACCGCGGCGGGAGGGGACCACGATGACGGATGGAAGCGGAGCGGCCCGGGCGCTCGCCCTGGCAGTCGCGCTGTCGCTGGCGGGACTGGCGCCCGCGGGGGCGCAGACCGTGATGCAGCAGTGCGGGCAGCAGTACCAGGCCGCAAAGGCCGCCAACACGCTGAACGGGCAAAGCTGGAACCAGTTCAGGACCGATTGCGCGGCCCGGCTGAAGGCGGGCGGCCCGACGGCAGCCGCTCCGGCCTCCCCCGTCGCCGCGACACCCGCGGCCGCCCCGGCCGCCAACCCGCTCAAGCCGGCCCCGGCCGTCGCGACGCCGGCCCCGACC